>CAMLKF010000022.1 GCA_946480575.1 uncultured Nitrososphaera sp.
CAAATATGGCAGCATGGTTCTGTGTCAGCATTGACGCAATATTGTGGAGCGCACTGACATTCTGCACATTTGATTATAACATCGACTTTAGAATATAGAGATTTTTAGGTATTAAAACCTGAGCATTATCGCAAAATCGCTTGCGCTAGGTTGCAATTATTATCGTTGCTAACTTTTCCTTGAAGATACCAGATAAAGCGTGACAGGTTCTTCATATTCTTCTTTTATCCACAGGATCTCAAAACCCCGCGCCAATTCTCGTATTTCTTGCTCTGCAAAGAACCTCACCTGAAATGCGTTTATGTCGTATATGCCACCATCATCCACCTTTGTTCCTTTGCCGTAGGATTGGTCATTGTGATTTCTGACTGAAAAGAAGTTAAACCCCTTCGGCTTCAGCACCCTTCTTATCTCTGAAAATATGAATCGCAGCTCGTCTAGTGAAAAGCGCATGTTGAGAAGCATGTGCGAATAGACGGCATCAAAATAGCCCTTTGGGAACAGGAGTGGCTTCTTGACATCAAAGACCTGTGCATTTATCACAAGCTTTTTTTCCTTCGCTTGCCTGTTCAATATCTCAACGCCGACAGCAGAATAGTCTAACGCTTCAACTTCAATTCCATTTGAAGCAAAGAACATAGAGTCTCTGCCATGACCCGCGCCGAGCTCAAGCACCTTCTTTATGTTATTCAGTTTCATGTGATTGTAGCAGAGCATCGCAAAGTTGCTAGGCTCCTCCCCAAAGAAGCTATTATCAGACGCATAGACCTTGTTCCAGACCTCACTCATTGGCGCTGCTGCCCCTTTTCTTTTCGTTCTCCTTCCAAGCAGAATAATAGCCGCCCTCAATAGTCATAGCCTTGAACCCTTTCTTGACAAGCTCATCAGCGCCAATGTTTCCTCTGTAGCCACCATTGCAATAAGTGACAATCGTCTTATCCTTTAAATCGTCTAATGCCCCTTGTCGCGCCTTTCTGATCAGTTGCCCGAGAGGAATGCTTGTCGCGCCATCTATCTTGCCACCTTCCTCAAGCTCATCGACTTCTCTCACATCGATAAGGACGAAACCGTCCTTTCTCTCTGTGAGCTCTCTAGCAGTGATTTTGTCTGCCATGCTATTGCTATTAGTCATGCTTAGTTATTATTTGAACAATGCTGTATCAAGCAGTTATCTCTCTGCAGCTTGCCAGTTGAAACTGTGGCGCTGGCAATTGCCTCGTCGTACATACAGGTCTTGATTTCTCGGAGCTCCAAATCGCATCTATCGCCGCCAAGTTTGGCATGCATGCTATCGATGTTATTTCTGGCGGTAATAATCAGAAAGTAGGCAAAAAACGTCTTGTATACCAACAAGTTAGTATTACTGGATGTACACTTATCAAAAACACTGAAATGGTCCAAGCATCATTTTTCTATTTTGTCGGCGGGCTCGTCCTGCTAGTGCTGGTTTTTGCGCTCTACATCTTTCCGTATGTCATCTGCCCGGCGATCCCTGAAGACCCGCAGGCAGACCCCAAGGACCCCATCAGAGGGTTCTGCTCAGTTTTCAGATGATGTGTGTATAGATGAGATCTAGTGCAAGATGCTAAGAGGGAATCCCATTTTAATGAATCCTTAGCGATCTTGCTATATGTGTCCCTTAGAACAAATGCAAGTCTCAACTACTTTTTGGTACTGAACGCAATTGCAAGGGGATTCAAAACCGTTGACAAGATTGCAAAAGTAACTAGGCTGGGCGAAAACGAAGTCGAGTAATCATAAATGACTTGATCGCACAGCGGCTGATCTCATAGGTAAAGAAGAGCCTTCTGTGAAAAAAATTGAGGGTGTAACGAGCATCAGCCACACAAGCATGCATACAGCTATCGAGCACCAAAAAGCAAAAGAGCCACGGATCGGCCGGGATGCTGATAGCAGCGTAGAGACATTAGCTTCTGTGCAGCCGCTTTAGCGAGGACACCAAGTCTGATTCAACGCATCGATCTCGACCACCGGCTTCTCATCCACATCTCGATTCAGATTGTGATCTTAGCTGTCTCATGCGGCTTGAGCTTCTCCAAGAACGCGCCCAATATAATGCCAAGCAGCACAGTAAAGGATATGCTCATTTAAGATGCCTTCGCGCATCCACTTAAAAAAGCGGGAAATTGTTAATGAGAGCAATTTTAATAGGCTTTTATAAAATTATTACAAAAATTCAAGGTAACTGCTCGTTTTTAGATAAACCAATAACTCCGCTTATTAAATGGTGGGTTAAATTAATTAACAGGTAAACAATTCTGTAAAGTACTGACAGCCAAGATGCCGTCGACGCACCCGGTAGACTTTGAAAAGAGCCCCTCTAAAGGCTCAGGCCCCTCAAAGGAATCTGCGCACAGCAAGGTTCTGGTGTTGTGCATAGATAGGGACGATGACATCGGCTCAAAGGGCGGCATCGAGACACCGATTGTTGGCCGCGACGCGTGTATCAACGCCGGCATGAGGCTTGCAATTGAGGATCCGGAGGACGCCGACTCGAACGCGATTTTTGGCGCCGTAAAAACATATGAGGAGCTTGTGAGCAAGGGCTACACCGCAGAAGTCGCTGTCGTTGCCGGCAAGTTCAACAGGGGCGTCGAGGCGGACGAAAAGATAAGTCTTGAAGTGAAGAGCATCCTTGAGAAATACCAAGCGGACGGCGCAGTCATTGTGTCAGACGGGGAGGATGACGAGACGGTCTTGCCAGTGATACAGTCAAGGGTGCCAGTGATTTCCGTGCAGCGCATCATTATCAGGCATAGCAGAAGCGTCGAGTACTCGTACGCAGTTATTGGCCGCTACCTGAAGATGCTTGCTTACGATCCCCAGTATTCCAAGTTCTTCCTTGGCGTCCCCGGAGTGCTGCTTGCAGCAGGCGCACTGGCAGTCGTGTTTGATGCCACCAAGTGGCTCACCGCCATTGTGCTTGCGGTCCTTGGAGGCGCGTTTATTGTCAGAGCATTTGACGTCGACAAGGCGCTAAGCTCGCTTGGCAGGCTGACGCCTACCAGCTTTATCAGGATATTCTCGATAATAGCCGGAGTCCTCATAATCTTGGCGTCCATAGCAAATGGCATCTCTAGCATACCTCCCGAGATGCTCAGGCCGGGCATGAGCGCGCTTGACATATTGGGCAACAGAGTGATCGTTGGAAGCTTTGCCACTGGCACAATAACCCTATTGTGGATAGGCATCGCTACCATCCTTACAGGGGCACTCTTGAGCAACTGGTTCAAGGGGAGCGTCAGGGCGATGTCAGACATCTTGCGTCTTGCAGTGATCGCGCTACTCTACATCCCGGTGCTCCAGTTCACGTCCGTGCTCACCGAAGGTACGAACCCGTTCACCCTGATCTCGTCGCTCCTGATAGGCCTTGCAGTGTCTCTGGTAGCTGCCGCGTTCCTGTTCCAGTACTACAGGAACAAGAAAGGTGGCGAAGTCCTGAAACGCTAATAATAATAATGTAAAGGTCGCTCCTAACCAGGCGCATAATATATGCCACAGCACGGCGACTTTGACTCGCAACAGCAAAAGTGGTACTGCAGCTACTGGATGATGCAGGAAGAATGGCTCGACATCCACGACTATGTGCCCATACTGCAGCAAAAAGAAGGAGAAGAAGAGCAGCAGGCGGACGAAGAAGACAACAATAATGATGATGAAGTCTGAAACTACAAAAAAACTTACAAAGAACCACATTAATCTGTAGACATTGGCAGACGAGCGGTCAGCCGGCGCAGTAGTCTTTTACATGGAAGGCGCAGAGCCGGAATACCTTCTTTTGCACTATACCGCAGATCACTGGGACTTTCCAAAGGGCAACATCGAAGCCGGCGAGGCCGAAAAGCAGGCGGCCATCCGAGAGATCCAGGAAGAGACCGGCATCAGCGACATCGAATTCATCGACGGCTTTAGGATGAAAATAGAATACCGCTACCGGTACAGCAAGAGGCTTGTCCAGAAAGAGGTAGTGCTCTTTCTTGCCCGTACCCACACAAGGCAGGTCACGCTTTCGCGCGAGCACATCGGCTTTGCATGGAGGAACTATCAGGACGCGATGCGGCAGCTGACGTACAGAAACGCCAAGAACATTCTCGGCGCTGCAAAAGAGTTCCTGAGCAAGCACTCATTTGCCTATCGCTAATGATATCCTGCTCTGAATATCCCTTGCAACTTTTGCGGGCTGTCCTGACTCGACTATTGACCTGCCGATTATCAAATAGTCGGCGCCGCTCTTGATTGTCTTCTCTACGTCACCCCCCTGCGCGCCTATGCCCGGCGAGTAAATTGGCATCTTTTTTTTCTTTGACATCTTTTTCAGGATGTCAAGCTGGGTTGCCCCGACCACCACGCCATCAGCCCCCGCATAGGTTGCCCTGTCAAGGAATATTTTGTACATCTGTTTTTTGCCTGACACCTTCAGGCCGTAGCCTTCGGCTGCCTCCGGGTGGCTCATGTAGACAAGCGCAATGACGCCGGCGTCTGCTTTGTGAGCCTTTTGCACAAGCGCCGACAGTGCGCCCTTGCCCATGAAGGGGTTTGCAATCGCGGCATCAAAGCCCATCCTCGTAAGATGGTCGGCTGCAACCCCATTGGTGTTTTCGATGTCGTTGAGCTTGATGTCTGCAATCGACTGTAGGCCAAAAGAATGTGCGAGCCGGTTTACCTGCGATATTTCAGTCGCCGACAGCGGCAGGATAAGGTGAAAGTTCATCTTTACCGCGCAGACGTGCTGCTCCGCCGCGCTAATCGTCTTTTCTGCAAATTCCTGCAAATCCGGCCTGTTCGCCGGCGGGTCGAGTGCAAGCACTATCCTACTCTTTTTTCCAGAAGCCGCGCGGGCGATTCTTTCGAAAAAGGAGCTAGTCATAGGTCTTTACCAGCGGGTGTTCCGCTGCCAGCCTTATTACCTTGAGGTAGATGTAGCCGTGCTCGTCCGGCCTCGAGGAAAACACCGGCTTTTCGGCTTTCATGCTGGAGTAGCGCAGGAACGGCTCCTTCGGCTCCTCCTCGCCATCAAGTGCCACATAGTAAAAGTACGATACCGTTTCGTTGTCATTTGCGCTCATGGGCGCGCCAAGGACGACCCTGCCTTCCCACTGCTGTTTGAACATAAAGAGCGGGAGCGGCGGCTCGTCATAGATAGTCTTGTAGGCTGCCACCTTGGCGAGGCTGGCTAGGTCCTTCAGCTTGATAACGGTATAGCCAGATCTCTTGTCCACTCTTGCCGACCTTGCAAGCCTCTGCGGTAATTTTTCGACATTCAGGATCGGCGAGTAGACAAAGGTGGGGTTGCCCACAGAGTCGGCAAGCAGCACTTCCTCAATGCCGCTCGTTATCCTGTAGGCAAGGTACTGCCCGCTGCTGTCTGCCGCTTCGTTCTTTGCAAAGTAAATGACCGGCCTCCCGTTGATAATGTCGGTCTGGACGGCAAGCACGTTTTCCTTGCTAAAGACGAATGAAAATGCCGGCGGAGGCGTACGCTCGAGCGCGCATACCAGCCTGCCAAAGTCCTTCAGGCCTGCAAGCGCAATGTAGCAAGGAGCCTTGAGCGGCAATTCGCAATATTGACTATGGCTACGTTATTAAAGTCATCCGTCGGCGATAAGGCATTGGGCGGGAAGCTGGACGAGCTGGTGGGGCAGGCCAAGGCAATTGTTGCTGCTGCCGCTGCTGCAGGTGATCCGGATAGGGCGTCGCTCTGGCGCGCCTACATCGCGCTGGAATACGCTATCCTTGACCTAAAGCTGCGGCATCGCCTTGAAGGCGAGGAGCCTCCAAAAAAGCCAGCAAAAAAAGCAGTCAGCATTGCGGAAGCAAGGTCGATGCTTGATCGAATCGACCTTTCAGCAGCAGACAGCAAAAAGCTGCTTTATGACCTGCGATCCTGCAGGGATATCATCAAGGCGCTTGTCGCCGGCTACGACGACCGGCGGTCGACCAAGTCGTAGAGCTCGGGGCCGGTCCCTATCAGCGTCACCTTGAGGCCGGTCTCGCCCTCTATTCCCTCGATGAACTTTCTTGCTTCTGCCGGCAGCTTTTCGTATTCGCGCACGCCGGCGCTCTGCGGATATAGGACATCCATCTTGGTCACTGCAAGCTGCGTCCCGCTGTTTATCCTGATGGCCTTCTTTGCAAGCCCCATGTCAAAGGGCGACGCGCGCCTCTGTCTGCCAGTCACGCTGCCGTACTCTATCCATCCGCGCTTTTTCGCCTCTTCCTCGCTGAGCTCGTTGTTGAGCGGCCCGCCGCCGACGCGGGTGACGTATGCCTTGAACACGACCAGCACGTCGTCCACCCTCTTGGGGCCGATGCCGACGTCGGAGCAAATGCCGGATGCAGTCACGTCCTTTGAAGTGACGAAGGGATAGCCGCCGTGGAATAGTGAAAGGTACGTCCCCTGTGTCCCCTCGACTATTATCTGTTCTCCACTGTCAAGGGCGTAGTTGACAGAGTTGCTGACATCTTCAATGTAAAGCGATAATTCTGGGACGTCCTTGGCAAGCTTGAGCATTCGAAGGGCCCTGTCAGCGTTTGCTGGGCCAGTCCCGGTGCCGGTGGTGCCCACCTTGCTCTTCAGGTGGTCCTCGCTCTTGTCCCTGTCAATGTGCGTCTGCTCGATTATGCCGCACTGAGCGTCCACAAAAGTCCTGTCGTCTGCCTGAAACATCGATATTTCATTCAGCAAAACCTGCGGGTTGACAAGCACGCCAGCACCGATCAGGAGCCTAGTTGTGGGATTTAGTGCAGCGCTTGGCAGCATGCGCACCTTGTACGTCTTGCCCTCGAAAGTGAACGTGTGGCCTGCATTGGGCCCGACCCCTCCTCTCACCGCAATTGAGGCGCTGTCCTTTTTTGCCAGGTACGCTATAATCTTGCCCTTACCCTCGTCTCCATAGAACCCGCCGACTGTAATAAGGCACGGCATTTTGGGAATTCTCTCACAATGCGTGATATTTATTCTAATCCTAGTAATGGTTGTTGTTGTTGTTGAGCAACCGAATAAATTCCCCCATCACAGCAATGTGTGCGTGAGCAATGCAGCAGCCGGCAACATCATACAGATACTGGCAAACCTGCCGGACTTTTTGCGCAAGCCGATGCTCCAGAGCCGGCTCAAGGAATTCTTCTACTCTATGAACGACGAGGACAGGCGCGAGACGATAAGCATGGCTCTGTCAGCTGCGCCAACAATAGAGCCGAACAAGCTCGCGGTGCTCTTTCGGACGTGGCTTGAAGTCCTGTCAGAGTTTGACGCGGACGAGAGGGCGATTATGTTCCGCACCTATTGCCAGCAGGTTCTTGCAAGCCCGCACTCGGTTGAAAAGCTGGATTTTGCGTCGCTGACTGGCACATTCATGTCGCTGAGCGAAAAGCAGCAGGAAACCATAATCGACTCGCTCCACGAGGTGCTGTTTGCGCTTCCAAACAGGCAGGCGATACTCAGTTTGATCCCAGAGGCTTCGCAGCGAGCGCTAAAGCTAAAGTGACTGGCTAGTGCATGTGATCCGGCTTTTTGTCTGGGTTCTTTTGCAGCTCGCCTTCCGGCTTTTCCAGCCCAAAGAACATGCGCTCGTACTTGCGGAGGGCCTTGCGGTGCTCTGGCAGCGACATGTCAAGCCTCATCTCATTCATCACCATCACACCATAATCGGTCCACTCTTTCCAGCAAGCCGGGCACGCCGGGTATTTCTCGGCCGTGGGGTCGTCAACAACCTCGTCAAACGCCTTGCCACATTTCAAGCAGGTTTTGGCCATCTTCGGAGAGAATTTGCACACTGGATATTATAAGTTGTTGAGGTCGTGGAAAAATCGCCAAAGAACTGCTCCAACTGCACAATGCAGCGATTTTCCAATTTATTATAAGAATATATTATAAGAAAACTGTAAATTTGGATTATATCATAAAAATGAAATTTTATGCTAACTAATATATACGATCGAAGCCTCAAATTATCGTGAGAACTTACATCCTGGCTGCGCCGGCGGCGATTTTGTTCTTGATGATGATGCTGCTGACAACAACTGCCAGCGCGGTGTATGCTGTCCAGTTCTCTTTTGATCCTTCATCAGGCGAGCCGTATGGGCAGGTCGACTTTGGCATGCCTGCCTTGCTTATAGGCTTGGCTGCTATAACAGGCTTTTTGCTAGTGATCAACGAGAGAAGGAAGGCAAAGGGCATCTGGTTCTCTAACAACGAAAGGATGAGGTAATAAAATCAAAAGAGCGGCTTTTTCATGTTTGAGCCGCACTCTTTGCACCTTGCGCCCTTGACTTCTGCCCCGCACGAGAGGCAAACATATTTCAGCTTGGTGCCGGCGCTGGCATAGCCTCTGCCCGCCGTCTCGTCGCTAAAGCCAAGCGACCTGAGCGCCTTTATCTGCCTCCATCTGATGTAGAACATTACGCCCATGAGGACTGCGATGTTTACTGCAAGGCCCATCAGGAAGCCGAAAAAGTATGAGAACAACAGCCCGGCTCCAAGGCTTGCTCCGATAACCAACAACTGCCTTTTCAGGACTGGCTTGAGGGTGCTATCCATCTTGATATATCTAGCACGCTCTTGGTTCATAAACCTATTTCCGGATCGTGCCAAAATTTGGATAACCTTATTATACTTTTAAAGGTCAAATCTTTCTTGTGAAGGTCCGCTGTCCTGACTGCAGAGGCATAGCCGAGCTTGCAGACGACTTTTCCTTTGTCAAATGCGGCAACTGCTCCTTTGATATGACCTATGGTGAGTACGTCAAGTACATCGCGTACAAAGACGCGCGCTACCGCGACATCCTAAGCGACTACAAATAGAGTTAAAAATTGAAAAACTACATCAAAATTCTGGGTTGGTAGACGCATTTGAGCTATTAGCGATGAACCTGCTAGGGCTGGCTATCTCGGCCCTCATCGGCAGGTTTGCATTCGTTGGCTACAGCGCGGTCGCATCCCCGAACCTCCTGCTCGCCTGACGTAAACGTGCCTCATCGGAGGCTCAGCTCGATGGTAGACTCTCTCTCATGCAGTCGGGCCTGCTGTATGAGAGTTCTGCAAAATACAGGATAAGCGAAAAGGGATCGAGTTCCTCAGGGCTTACAACAAGATCAAGAGCTTTGCAGAAAGCTTTGGGCTAAAAGCGTGTAGAGGGAGTAGTAGAGGCTACTCGTTGTCGTCTTCGTCCCCAAACTCGTCCTCGTCTTCCTCAAAGTCCTCTTCAAAGCCATCGTTCTCAAAGTCGTCGTCTTCAGACATTATCTCTGGCATAAAACGAATGGAGCGCTCGTTATAAATTTTGCCGGCTATCGCACTAGTGTACCTGAGCCGCCTTGGCTGCTGTTTTCCGCTGCCAGGTAACAATGCAGGTGCACATTGCGACCGTGCAGCGCCTTATCTCGCCACTGCTCTGCGGCAGCTGAGACACCACCTCGCTGTGAAGGCTCTCTGTGTGGAGACACTTTTTGCACAGGGGCTCGCTATATGACACAACCGTCGATAATACTCTGCTGCTGTCGGAGGTATTAAGCTAACCCAGTCAGCTTTTTATAGCTAGGCGATAAATCTCTCATTCATTATGGGCCGCGTCGACAAGGGAGTCAACTGCAGCATCGACGGCTGCGGAAATCAGGCCGAGCGCTCGATGAGCGGCAGCAAGGCAAGCATGGCGCCTGACATGGGGCTTGGCGGAAGCAAGCGCGTGTACCTCTGCAAGGATCACTACAAGGAATGGAAAAAGCTCACTAAGGAAGACAGGGAAAATGAGAGGGCCAGATGGGCTTAAATTAGCTCAGGACGCGTGATCGTGATATATATGCGACTGCTGCAGCTGCATTCTGATTTTATTGAATACGAGCCGATTGAGAAGGAGATAAGGGATGCCGAGGACATTGTTTCCAAGTCCCGAGTAAGGCTTGAAGATCTGGTGGTGGCGTTTGTCGCAGTCGAGAACGGCGATGACGAAAGCGTCGCCAAGGCAGCAGTGGATGAAATAAAAAAGTACCTCGACACGGTCAAGAGTAGCCGCCTGCTCGTTTACCCTTACGCCCACCTCAGCTCGGACCTTGCCCAGCCAAACGTAGCGGTAAGCATCATCAAGTCTGTTGAAAGTTTTGCCAGAGGAGCGATCAGTCAAGTCTACAGGGCGCCATTTGGCTGGACCAAGTCGTTCCAGATCAAGGTAAAAGGGCACCCACTGGCGGAGAACGCCAAGGAAATTGGGAAGCAGCATGACCATGAGCACGCTGGCGGCCACAGCCACGGAGGAGAAAAAGAGTCGACTGCTCTAAAAGCAGAGGGAACGCTGCAGTCATTCTGGTACATCCTGCAACCCGGCGGCGTAATGACGCCTGTCAGCGAATACAAGTTCAAGAAGCAGGACCAGAATCTGCAGGTGCTTACAAATTATGAAATGGCAAAAAAGAGGACGGTTGACGAGCAGCCGGCCCATGTGCGCCTGATGAAAAAGCTGGCGATAGCCGACTATGAGCCGGCGTCAGACGTTGGCAATATGCGCTACTACCCAAAAGGGCGCTTGATGAAGTCACTCATCGAGCAGTATGTCACCCGGCGCGTGATGGAATACGGCGGCATCGAGGTCGAGACTCCAATCATGTATGACACCAAGCACCCCTCAATGGAGAGCTACTTTAACAGGTTTCCTGCAAGGCAGTACAACATTGTGTCGGATAACAAGCAGCTGTTCCTGAGGTTCTCAGCGTGCTTTGGCCAGTTCCTCATGGCCAAGGACTTTAATATATCGTACAAGCACCTGCCCGTGAAATTGTATGAGCTGACCCGCTATTCTTTCCGGCGCGAAAAGAGCGGCGAAATCGTAGGACTGCGGCGCCTGCGTGCCTTCACCATGCCCGACTGTCACGCGCTCTGCAGAGACCTGAGCCAGGCAAAAGAGGAGTTCCGCAAGCGCTTTGAGCTGTCGATAAGCGTGCTCAACAACCTCGGCCTGTCGACCGAAGACGTAGAGATGGCAATCAGGTTCACTGAGGACTTTTACAACGAAAATAAGGAATTCATCACTGAGCTTATCAATAGATTCGGCAAGCCAGTGATGGTCGAGATGTGGAAGGAGCGCTTCTTCTACTTCACATTAAAGTGGGAGTTCAACTATGTCGACGGCCTCGGCAAGGCATCAGCACTTTCGACAGACCAGATAGATGTGGAGAATGGCAAGCGCTACAACATCGAGTTCGTCGACGAGGACGGCAGCAAAAAGAACCCGATAATACTGCACAACTCGCCCTCCGGCGCAGTCGAGCGCGTTATCTATGCGCTCTTAGAAAAGTCCGCCAAGGTGTCCAAGACAGGTGGTATCCCGTCGTTTCCACTCTGGCTATCGCACACGCAGGTACGCGTAATCCCGGTTGGAAAGGAACATACCGAATTTTGCGAAAAGATGCTTGCTGAACTATCTACGAACCAGATAAGGGCGGACATTGACGACAGGGACGAGACAGTAGGCAAAAAGATACGCGAGTCAGAAACTGAGTGGATACGCTACACCGTGGTCATTGGTGACAAGGAGATCAATTCTGGCAAACTAGTGGTGCGCGACAGGAACGAGGGCAAGCAGCGCGAAATCACGCTGCAAGAGCTGATAGGCGAAGTGAAGGCGCAGACAAAGGACAAGCCCTACCTTCCACTGAACCTTCCGCAGCGCCTGTCAGCAAGGCCGCAGATCATGGTCTAGCGTATTTTCGCGCCAGTATCCTGTACAGCGTCTGCGTAGCAAGCGCGCCTTCGCGGTAGTCGCCGTTTTTCAGGCCAACCTCGACCATGTCCATGCCTATCAGCTTGGCAGTCGGGTGGATGGCCTTGACCATCTGGAGCACCTGAAACGGGTTGAGACCAAAGGGCTCAGGTGTGCCGGTGCAGGGCACATAGGGCAGGTCGTAGGCATCGATGTCAAATGATATATAGATCTTTTTGCCTGCAGTTGCTCTTTGCAGATGGCCAAGAACGCTTAAGAGGCCGTCGTGCACCTGCCAAGCGTCAAATGTGGTTACGCCGTTCTTGGCCGCAGTCTCGTTCTCCTCTCTGTCGGTCTGGCGTATCCCTATCTGGATCAGGTTCTCGCCTGGGATATATTCCAACAGATGATAGAATGGTGTGGTGTGGCACATTTTCATTCCTTCATATTCGGGCTTCATGTCCCTGTGCGCGTCAAAGTGGATGACGACAGGCTTTTCATCTGCAAGCGCCTTCAATTGATAATAGGTAAGCGTGTGCTCGCCTCCCATCATGACTGGAATTTTGCTGTCGGCGCGCAAAACATCAACCACCTTTGGAATTCTCGAGTCAAGGAATGCAAGAGTTTTGCTGACGCTCCTTGTTTTCAGCAGCTTCAGGTCGCCAAGGTCGAATATCCCGACAAGGTCGTAAATGTCAGCCTTTTCGTCAAGCACGAACGTTTCTATCTGCCGGGCAGAAGCCAGTCTTATGGCCTCCGGACCCCTTGAAGTTCCCTTGCCAAAGCTGGTAGTGCCGTCAAGCTGGACGCCGTAAAAGACAACATTTGATTCCTTGAACGAAATTTTTACAGGCGTGTCAGCAAAGCTGTAGCCTGCCTTGGTCTTTTCCGGGACCGTAAAGAGTGACAAAATATTGTTGTTGTTGTTTGTCACAGTGAAATGTCTGGAAGAGCTGATAATAAACTATGATGCAGGCTTGCTCCAAAAGAGCTCGTCAAGGCTCTGCTGCCTCGGCTTGCCCAGCACCGACTTGAAGTCAAAGTTGAGCACAGAAAGCACTTGCTCAAATGTCGACTCCATCGTCTCAAGGTACTTTTCTGTGTCAATTTCCTCTGGCTTGGCCAGTTCCACAGGTTTGACACCGTCACCGTTCTTTATCTTGACGTATGAAATGACATCGCCAGCCCTTATCTCGCGCCCTTTGTCTGATTCAACGAGCATCTTGGCTGCCTTGATGTGCTGCGGCAGGCCCTTGTAGGTGTCCGTGTTCTTGCCGCCCACGGTCTTGGAGCCTGTCTTCTTGCCGTAGGTGCTCAGCGACTTGTTAATTGTGACGTTGAAGCTCAGGTCTTCTAGCGGGACCTTGCGTTCCTCCAAGTTCTTGGCATTTTCCTGAATGACCTTTTTGATGCTTTCCTTGGCAGACTCGAAATCCTTCTCAGAGTTGACCTTGCCAAGTATCCCCAAAATGTCGTAGAACACCTTCCTTATGAAGGGAGGAGTGTGCGACTTTTTGCCAGTCAGACCCTTGACGTCGACAGTCCCGTCAGACAGGACGCCAAGGTAGTTTTTCTTCAGGTCGCTGAAAACGACGTAGCGGTACTGCTTGTCAACTTCCAAGTCGACGCCAAGGTTGGTGCGTGCCCATGCTGCCACTTCATCGATTGCGGTCGGCGACGGGTTTTTCAAAAATAGCGAGTCAGTGTCGCCGTATACGACCTGTATTCCGATCTCCTTGCACTTGTTTATTGTCCTGTTGATCGTCGACCTTCCGAGCGCGGCAGTTGCATCAGCTACCGGAAGGCAGTACAGTGGGAATATCTCGGCTCCCATGACGCCATAGCTTGCATTGAGAATGACCTTGATAGCCTGGCTTACGACGTTGTAGAGCTGCCGTTCCTGCGGAGAAAGCGTCTTGTCTTTTGACAGGTACTTGTAATAATTCACCCTGAGGTCGCGAAGCGAGCCTATCAGTAGCGACGTCAGCCCCTTCCGCCGTTTACATACCCAGTGAGTCGTGCCTTCCACCTTGTTCTTGCTGCATTCTTCATGCGGGCAGTTGATGGTTTCGTATGACAAGTTGTGGACCTTGATAATGCTCGGATACAGGCTTGCAAAGTCAAGCACGACTACGCTAAAGTGGATGCCTGCCATTGGCTCGACCACTTCGCCCCCGCGGTACTTCTTCTCCTTTATCACCGCAGTGGTCGATGCCGTGCCCTTTGCTTCAAGCTCCTTCCTGTTTGGTATCAGCTCGTTTCTCTGCCGGTGCTCGAAATACAAGATTCCCCTGATCCACTGGTTGACGCCAAAACGGGCAATGTCGTCAACAGACAGCCTCCCGATCCTTGCGATTACCACTAGCAGCTTCATCAGCAGGTTGTCGTTAAAGCTGGTCAGCCTGAACGTCAGGTCGGCGTCTTTGAGGCAGTATTCTGACAGTGTCTGGATCGGAAGGTCACTGATGTCGCCTTCAAATTCTATTTTCGTGTCGCCCAGCAGCGCTTCGCAAATTGCGTTTAGCGTATGCTCTGTATACGCGCGACTAAACGCGTAAATCTGGATGGACCTGTTGTCAAATGTCCGGTAGAGGTCGATATGAATGCCGTGCCTTATGCCGACCGGCTCTGCCTGCATCCCGTGCTTAATAAAAGATTCCTTCTTGACAACTATTGGCACCTTGTCCCTTGGGATCACAATGCCGCCTGTGGGGTCTATGCGGGGGTCCTGCGAGCGTGCATAGAGATATGGCAGGTCAAAGTCGTCACCGTTGAACGTGATCACTATGGGGTATTCATCGATTATCTTGAACGCCTTTTCTAACAATTCTTTTTCAGTCTTGCATGGCTCTGCTTCCTGAACAAGTGGCTCACCGGTGCTCGGAGTGTTGTCCGTCAGCACCAGCACTTTTCGAAAGCCATCGTTTGCAACAAAGCCAATTGCAGTGACGCGCCTGTCGTGGTCGCGGGGAGTTGGCATCCTGCCCTCTTCTGTTTCAACTTCGATGTCGACAGCCACTCTCCTTAGTTCCGGGATCGGCTGGTTGAGCAGATTCGCCCAGTTTGTGATGTATTGCCGGTATTCCTTGCCGCTCTCGCCGGCTTCCTTTATCTTGTCCCAGAGCAGGCTCTTGAGGACAAACTGAACCTTGTCAGAAATCTGGTATTCAAAAGAAGCGATTTGCTCGCCCTTTCTCACGTAGTAGGTGCCGGGTATCAGCGCCCTGTCGTAGAGGTAGTTTTCATGGTACTTGATATCAGCCTCCCACGAGGTGACCTTTTCCCGAAAGCTATAGTCGGTCCCACCTATTGACAGGGGATCCGGAGCCAGCACCTCGAGCACGTCGATCTCTTTGTCTGAAATGACGTCCCTCTTTTTGACCTGCTCGAGCGTATATTTCGTTTCCTTTTGCGCGATCTGCTTAGCCTGATCTGCAAACTGCATCTTGGTGTAACAATAAGGCTTGTGGTCGGTCCTGTCGCGCCAATGATAAATGACATTGTCCTTTGGGTCGTAAAACTTCAGATAAACCTTCTTTTCCTCTCCTGAATAAACGGCAGACAGTAGCAACGCCGGCCTTCCTTCCGGCAATTCCGGCAGGTCGTCAAGCCTTTTTCTCTTGTCTGCCACAAATTCCCGCTGCTGGGCCAAATTCTACCGTGTCTCTCTGTCCACTGATCAATATTAAACGTTTTATCTAACATGCGGCTTTCAATTGCATGTGCCTGCTGACAACTACAAAGTCGCGATAATAGGGGGCGGGATACTTGGAACGTCAATTGCATACTTTATGTCCGCGCACGCCCGCGACCCAGAGTCGATAGTGTTGGTCGAGCAGGAAACGAACATCGCTCGACACACTAGCAGCAGGAACACCGGCAAGGTGCACGCACCGTTCCTGTACGACCCAGTGAAAAAGAAGCTCTTTGCCAAGGCTGCGGCGCTTGGCTACGAAATGTGGTTCAAGTTCGCAGAGCAAAAGGGTCTTGTATTCAAGCGCGACGGCGTGCTCGAGGTAGCAGTCGACGACAGGGGAGTTGACAGGCTCTGCAAGTACATGCAGTGGGGCGAGGCAAATGGGCTTACAAAAAGCGACCTCCAGCTGCTTGGCAAGGGCGAAGTGGCCAGCATGGAGCCAAATGTGCGCTGTGAATCCGCGATATACTGCTCCAAGGACGCGTCAGTTGACTACGGCTCGCTTGCACTCACGCTCTTGGACGACCTGCAGTCGTTTGGCTGCAAGCTGGTTCTGGGCCAAAGAGCAATGCGTGTATCTTTTGCCAACAATGCATGTGCGATAACCACGCAGCAGGGCATGGAGATAAAGGCAAACTATCTCGTCAACGTGGCAGGCGGCAACTCGATGGACATTGCCCACTCGGTGGGCGTAGCACAAGACTATACCGACCTCCACTTTCGGGGCGAGTACTGGCAGGCGCCTCCGCCGTACCATGATCTGACAAAGCTGTCGATATATTCTGTTCCAAAGCAACCGGAATACCCGTTCCTAGACCCGCACTGGATAGTGAGGGCCGACGGCAGGCGCGAGGTGGGGCCAAACGCCATACCGGTCTTTGGGCCCTATGCCTACAACTGGCGCAAGAATTTGGCAGATATGCTGCCAAAGCTGATGGAGTCGTCAAGGACGGGCGCGCTCAAGGTATTCTTTGATAGGCAGTTCCTGTCGCTTGCAAGCACAGAGCTGAAGAGCTCGCTTTCCAAGGCTGCAATGATAAACAGGGTGAGGGAGTTCCTGCCGCAGATAAGGCCGGCTGCTTTTATCACAAGGGGCACTTCGGGCATCAGGTCGTCGGTCATTGACAAAACAGGCAAGTTCGTGCCAGACACGCTTGTTCTGAGGGAGGGCTCTTCGCTTCACGTGCTCAACTATAATTCGCCGGGCGCAACTGGCGCTCTGCCAATAGCGGCCAAGATTGCAAGCCAGATAATGCAAGCTGGGGAGCTGCCTGCAATCGATAAGCCAAGGTCGCTCTGGGATGCAACGGCGATAGCCGACAAGATGTCGTAGTAGTAGTAGTAGGAAGAGTAATTTTTTAAGCGAGCCGCAATAGTGATACTTGCAGTTGCTCAAGGAAGTTTACCTCGATGCTCTTAAGAGCAGGGAGCAAAAGATTTCCAAGATAAAAGATTCGAGCTACCAGAGGATACTAGCAGAGGCGTCGTTGCGGTGGATTGCATATGAGCCTTCGCCAGCCAAGTGCGAATCTGCCGGCATTGACAGCAGTTGGAACAAGCGCGCATTTCAGGGGCTCAACCTCTACGTGGTCGACGCGGTGGCAGTCACCAGCGCAAACAAAATTCTCGCTGCAAGACACGACTGCGACATTGCCGAGTCTGCAAGACAGGAGATGCTGGAATCAAAGGCGATGGCAATGGAGGCAGCGATGGCGCAGGAGGCTGCTAAAAAAAGAGAGGCAGACATTATATGCATCGACGGCTCGCTCATGTCAAGGCTGACAAAGAGCACGCCGGACATGGCATCAGGCATGATAAGGCAATACAGTAGCGCCGTCTTTGTCTCGAAAAGCTCCGAGAGCAGGTCGCAATTTTCCTCACTTGGTTCAATGGCCGGCGACATTTACTACTACGGCCACGCAGGCAAGTCGGCCGGCTTTAGCATGCCAATAGAGGTGCAATCGCGCAATCCGCGCGTCTTTGAAACCTATGCAAGGCTCCGGGAGCACACTCCCATTGTCAGGATTGAAATCATCGGCGCGGCAGGCGAGCAGGAGGTAAAGAGGATGCTGGACATGCTGCGCTACCACTCAGTCGCTGGCTACCCTTACTGCCTGAAGCTTGCTCACGACAACTGCAAGATAAGCAACGAGGACATCGACAGGCTGGCAAGCATTTTCAGCCTGCAGCACGAGCAGGGTGCGAGGGATGCGCTAAATGAGTGACGACGACGACGACAGAGTAGAGCTTGGCATCCTCGTAGGGAACACCAAGCCGGACCAGGTGACGTTTGAGTCAAAGAGGCCGGTAAGCATCGGCGAGTACGTCATCCTGCAATACGGCAGGAGCAAGGTGCAGGTGCTTGGGCTCGTCGAGGGATCATCAATTAGCAGCGACGCGCTTGGCACCAGCATCCGCAACTACGAAGAAGCGTCTGAAAGCAAGCAGGTCGCGGTGGAGAACTGCCGCGACAAGAGCTACAAGGGTCATGTGCGCATCCTTGGCTACCTCGAAGAGCTGAAAAAGTGCAAGGCTATAATCCCGGCGCTGCCGCCCGAGCCGGGCACTGAAGTTTACGAAGCGACGCCGCAGGACCTTGGCACCATCTTTGCGCCCTCCAGCCCGTCCAGCCCCAGCCCGCAGTGGATAAGGATAGGCACACTATTGCGCAACACCGAAGTGGACGCCCAAGTGAACGTTGAAAAAGTTGTTTCGCGCCACTTGGCAATACTTGCTATGACTGGAATGGGCAAGAGCAACCTCGTTTCGCTTTTGGCCAAGGAGATAGCCAAGATAAATGGGACAATGGTGATTTTCGACTACCATGACGACTATTCGACTCTTGACATGGGTAGCAGCAGCAACAGTAACCCAATTGATGCCAGGATAAACCCGCGCTTTCTGACAGTGGACAAGTTGGGAGATGTCATCGAGATACAGGAAAATGCGTCGAACCAGATGCACGTGCTGCGGACTGCGTTCACAGACGATGTGAGGCAGCGCAAGGGCGACGACTTTTGGGACGCGCTAAAGAGCGGGGTAGCTGCAGCCAGGGCGGACAAGGCGTACAGAGAAGCGTCCGACAAGGTCATCGACAAGATAGATGACGCGAAGCGCAAGTTCCACAACATTTTGGACCCAGGCATGTCAGACGCGCTTGCGCTGATAAAGAATGGCAAGATAAACATCATCAACCTTGTAGAGCTGACAGAGAGGCAGGCAAACATCGCAGTGTCGTTCTACCTCGAAGAGCTGCTTGACGACCGGAAAAAGGCGACACGCCAGAAAAAGGGCTCCAAGAAGGGCGCTGCCAAGGACCCGCGGTTCCCGGCGCCCGTGCTTGTAGTAGTGGAAGAGGCTCACGTGTTTATTCCAAAGGACGAGGACACGGAAACAAAGTACTTTGCTTCCAAAGTGGCCAGGGAAGGCAGGAAATTCGGACTCGGGCTTGTCATTGTGTCGCAGAGGCCAAGGGGCATCGACGCCAACATTCTCAGCCAGATGGGATCGCTTGCAGTCATGCGCATGATCCAGCAGGACGACCAGATGCATATCTCGGCCGCAAGCGAGTCGCTCAGCAGAGACCTTATCGATCAGCTGACGTCGCTCAACCCCGGCGAGGCGATATTTGCCGGCCAGTGGGTCAACCTGCCGACGTTTGTCAAGGTAGACGAGGTCAAGGAGCGTAAGATAGGAGGCGACCAGAAGGCAGTCGACGAATGGAAGCAACTTGCAAGCATGAAGCAGGTTGCAGCAAAAGAGTCGGCCGATTCGTACGTTCCATCCGGCTATATACAGGATTAACGGTTGTGATACCACACAAAGATGCTGATCTCTCACATCTCTGACCTCCACCTCGGGCACGCGCAGTTCAACCTTGAAGAGCGCGAGGAGGACGTCTACCAAGCGTTCAACGAAGCCATAGACGTTTCCATAAGAGAGGGAGTCAGGCTTGTCATACTTGCCGGCGACCTGTTCCACAGCCCCCGGCCGTGCGGCAAGGCGATAATTACGCTTGGCAATGCGCTGAAAAAGCTGAAGGAAAAGCAAATCCCTGCTGCATTTGTGCTGGGCGAGCACGACATCAGCCGCCTACGCGACGTGCCCTTTGCCCACATCTTTAGCAATCTCGGGCTTGCAAAAAGGCTCAGGCCCAACGAAGCTTTTATAGTCGAAGACTGCGTCGTCCTAGGGGAAAACAAGGAGCGACGGGGCAACATCGACGCTCTTGTCGAAAGGCTGCGAGGCGCAGAACAGGTTGCAAGGCAGCACGGGGACAAAAAGAGGGTGCTCGTGCTCCATCAGGGCCTGACCGACTTTAACAAGTTTGCCGGCGAAATGAATGCGGCCGATCTTCCGCCCGGCTTCCACTATTATGCTCTTGGGCACTACCACGATCATCTGGAAAAAAGGTTCGATTTCCTCAGCGGGCCGCTTGCGTATCCTGGCAGCATCGATCTGACGCCGAGCGAAGGCATCAAGGAAGTTGAAAAAGGATTCATCATGGCCGATCTGTCCGGCGAAGAAGTTTCAACTCACTGGGTCCGTCTTGAGAGCAGAAGGCAGCAGTTCTCTGCAAGGATAAGCTACAAAGAGATTGCAAGCGAAGTCGACAGGGTAATAGAGAAAGCCGATGGCCTGCGCACCAAGGGCAACAATAACAACAAAAAGCCGATCGCCAGAATAGAAGTGGCTGGCAGTGGCATCGACTCTAAGGTGATTGCTGCAAACCTTGTCAGGCTGAATGATTCCTGCCTGCACCACGTGTGGCAGCCGCTTGAAGACCGCGTGGCGACGACCACAATGTATGATTCTAGGCCGGCAGACATTGACAGCGAGCTGTACAGGCTGTCGGCAGAAGCGCTCGGCTCTGAAGAGATCGCCAAGTTCGCCGTCGGCGAAGTGCTGCCGCTTGCCGCAGAAAAGGACGCCAGGTCGGTCTTGGATCTGGCATGGGAAGCGTACAAGTCAAGGAGGTTCAACCTCAAATGATAAAGGACATACAGCTCAAGGATTTCATCGCCCACAGGGACACCAAACTCGAATTTGCCAAGGGGGTGACGATTTTTGTCGGGCACAACGGCTCCGGCAAGTCGTCGATAATAGACGCGATAACTTTTGCCCTCTTTGGCAAGCACACGAGAAAGTCAAACAAGAACCTCGTAAGGAGGGGTGCCGGGCAGGCCATGGTGCAGATGCGCTTTGCTCTAAATTCAAGGGAATTTCAGGCGACAAGGGCACTTGGCGGCTCCGGCAGCCAGTCATTTTCGCAGTTTGTGCTCGTTTCAGATGGCGGCAGGACAGTGAACAGGCCGATAGTAGGAGGCGAAAGGAAGCAGTTTGGCGAGTCAATGAGCGGCGAAATAGCCAAGGTGCTCGGGCTTAACTATGACAAGGTGTGCGTCGCAGCCGTCGTGCAGCAGGGCGAGCTCGTAAAGATAGTGGAGGCCCAGCCAAGGGAGTTCAAGGAGCTGCTCAACGGGCTTATTGGCATCGACAGGCTTGACTTGGCGTATGAGACGATGCGCGATGTTATCCTTGGCTTTCGGGAGCGCCTGCGCGACGAAACAGGATACACTGACGAAGAAATCCCCAAGATCGAAAAGCTGATAGAAGAAAAGGAGCAGGCGCTAAAGCAGGCCGGGTCGCTTCTGGCAGAATTTGAAGACGAAAAAAGGCTGCTGGAGGGCAGGATAGCTCAGCTGGAAAAAGAGATTGAAAGGCTCGAGCCGATGGTTCAAAAGACGCAGGAGCTCCAGAACAGAGAGAAGCTACTCGTGCGCCACGCTAATGAAAAGCGCAGCCTCATTGCAAGCGAAGTGTCAAGGCTCGAGAGGCTCGCCAGGGAAGCCAAGGGCTCGCTTTTGGTGCTCAAGGATAGAGACGAGGTGCATATGCGGCTTGAAATGGTCAAGGCCGAAGTAGAAGAAGTTCAGGCAAAGACGGAGGAAAACGAGGGCATGTCTGGCAAGCTGCGCGGACTCTTGGAATGCGCCGGCCGGCTCCAAGTAGTCGACGGCAAATGTCCGGTATGCAATTCGCCTGTTTCAAAGGTGAACGAAATGTTTGACACCGGGCATATACAAGCAGAGATCAAGCGCAGGGCTGACGAAAAATCCAGGCTGCGGCAGGCCCGGGTTGAATTGAAAAAGGAAGAGCAGCAGCTCACCGAGCAGGACAAGAAAATCGCAGCGGCAGACAAGTTCCTCTTGAATAATTCAATTCACTCGACTGACGACGTGTCCAAGCTAGAGGCCGATCTAGACGGCAAGAAAAATGATCTAGCCAAGCTGCCAAAAGAGATTGTCAAGGTAGGCAACGACCCCTTCCAGATGGCAATCGACGGCGTCTCAAGAGCGCTTGCTGAAGAGATAGCGACGCTGAGGGAGCGGGTCCGGGGCTTTAGCTACCACCAGTACACCGACGCCAAGCTGGAAAGGACAAAGATGTTGGAAAGGCTGCAGGGAACAAGCGCCAAGATGGGCGCACACCAGAAAACGATAGACGACGCCAGAATGGCGATAGATTCTGCAAAGAAAGCCATAGAGCGGCTGCGGGAGGCCTCAGGGTTTGTCAAGACGCTGGAAAAGATACGGTCGCACGTGTTCAACAGGGACGGGACTGTGGGCATGAGCCTGCGCTCGTGGGCTCTTTCCGTGATATCGAGCAAGGCATCCGAATACGCGTCGCTCTTTAACATCGGCATTTCAAGAATCGAGCTCGCGGAAAAGGCACGAGAAATAGCGATAACCTGCTACGGGCGGCATGGCGAAATAGACATGGATTCATTGAGCGGCGGCGAAAAGGTCGCAGTCGCTCTCGCTCTCAGGCTTGCCATCGCGTACATGATGGGCTCAAACAAGCTCGATTTTGTAATTCTAGACGAGCCAACCACGCACTTGGACGAAGAAAGGAGGAAGGCACTTGTCAAGATAATATCTGAAGCGTTCAGGGAGGGCACCGGGCCGCTTGCTCAGATGATAATAATAACCCACGACTCGGACATCTTTGAAGATTCCGAAGTGGACAAGATATTCCGGTTTGCAATGACGGCAGACGGGTCGCGCGTCCTGCCGGAATGATATAATAAATATATATTTTTCACCGCCTGTAGTCGTCTTCAAGCCTGACGATGTCTCTGACTCATCGAACTCGCCCATTGATATTTCCAGAATTGACAACTGCGTTTGCTGTGCGATGAACGAGCCAAAATCCGGACATTGCCATGCTTGCCTTGAACAGCATGCGCGAGAATCGAGAAAGGTCATGCTGCTATTCACGATAAACGAGAGTGAAATGCCAAAGTGGGTTACGGACGTCCACAGCTTGATTCAGTTCCGGGCCCGAAAGCCGTTTGTTCTGTTGAGTCCATGCGGCGACTAGGGCCTGCCTCTGTCTTTTTTCCTTTATTCAGAGAGGATTAGCAAGTATGTCATCGCAGTAAGGATGCCTGTCAGCCCAATCAATGCATAAGTCAGCTTCTCTACCCGCTTTGAAGAGCCAATGAATAGCTTTACGCTTTCATGAAGTTCACCTATATCTCGGTGTTCTCTTTCAGAGACGTCGCTGTTTAGCTTCATTTGTTTCAATACATCTCTGTGTTGTCTATCGAATAGTGCATGTGACAACTCCATCTGCCCTAGGATTATTTCACGTAAGTCCCTTCCGACTACAGGCGAGTCACTTTGTATGTTTAGGTTTCGGAGGTCTTTCAGGGCTTTGCCAATTATTTTCTCGTCTTCGTCCCAATCATCATCGTGGTTGCTCATACTGATTAATGCATGTCGCGCGCTATTTTAGCCTTGAAAGAAGATGCAATCTGCTGTCACTGATGAGATGGTGCAGGCGATACGTGGCTGAATGACCCTGCTCAAGAGCTCTTTGTTTGTTATATGTGCAGGCGAAGAAAGAATAATGCGCAGCAGGATAATAGTAGAGGCCGTCACTAGAGTCATCATTCACTATGTATTTCTTGATGTTGTCGGAGGTGTATATCGGATGATATCACAGAATGGTCATCAAGAAGAAGACCAAGAAGGTATTAGGCTTCGTAACAGCATCGTTCATTTTGTTAGTGATGGTTACAGCAACAGCAACAACAGCTGCGGCAAAAGAGCAGATGATGGAGATGGGGTCACTGAAAAAATGAGCCGTTACGATAGACTGCTGCTCATCTTCGGCTTAGCCCTGCTTACGGCCGTGATTATTTTCCAAACCATGGCATGGGCAGTAGTATGGGCACAAAAGCCAGACGACAGCCAAGTTATCAGCGTAGGGAGCAGCAGAGCGCCGGAATTAGGAACCGAAGAAGACGGTAGTGATGGTGATGGTGGTGGCGTACTGCTCGTGACGGTTGACGAGCAAGAGATGCCTGAGTGGGTAGTTGGCAGTCCCAGCTTTCTCCGGTTTTACCTCGAGAAAGAGTATGATGGCAACGTGACTTTGCAAAAACCGATTGAAAGAGTCGTTAATCCGCTTAGTCTGATACCGGACGAGGAGCTAACAAACGAACAAGAAGACGTCCTAGAGGGCCTAAACAACTGGCTCTTGGCCAGCTTCGTCATAAACTCCGAGGAAGGTTCGGAACGGCGCGAAACGGCATTATTTGCGTATCAAGACCCAAGCGATGAGAAAAGCACTACCGATGGCCAGGGAATAGTGCTGCATAACCTGGAGGGACTCATATAGACAAAAATGAACCTGAGTAGTAGTAGTACAGCAGCAAAAACCTCTTTGGTACAAGTGCTACAGCGCTGAGATGCTTCTATTTTCATACAGTCCTGCGAAGTGAGGTGCGCTTGCAGTCCAGGTAGCCCAGCATGTCTTCAGAGCTGTGGAGAACAAAGATTAAAAGTGGCTTTTTGTGTTCAATCTGAATATAAAGAGTTAGTCGAGCATGGTAACAAATACCCAGATAGCAGAGCTGGTCAAGAGTGCACGGGAGGGAGCGGTCAAGCGCAAGTTTACCCAGTCTGCAGAGTTGACGCTTGTTCTCAAGGATATCGATGTAAAGAAGGGGTTCAACCTCAACGAGGTAGTGGCCCTTCCTCACAAGTCTAGCAAGGTCCCGAGTGTCTGCGTGATCGCCTCCGGCGACATGGGAAGCAGGGCCCGCAAGGCAGGAATCGACAGGGTGATGGAGCCGGCAGAGCTTGACAGGGTGGGCACCAACAAGCGTGAAGCCCGCAAGGTGGTCAGGGCGCATGACTTTTTCCTGGCAGACACCGCTCAGATGGCCTCTATAGGCCGCTCGCTCGGCCAGTTCCTGGGGCCCAAGGGCAAGATGCCGACACCGTTGCCGTACGGGGCTCCGGTGGAAAACATTGCAGCGCGCTTCAAGAACTCTGTGAGAGTCAAGGCAAAGAATCAGCTTAACGTCTCTGCCAAGATAGGCGACGAAAAGATGGAAGACGGCCAGCTAGTGGAAAACGCAAGCGCAATCATTGCAGCGATAGAGAAAAAGCTACCACAGGGCGACAAGAACATCAGAAACGCGATGGTCAAGTTCACTATGAGCAAGGCGGCAAAGCTGACCGCGCTCAAAGAAAAGGAGTAGCAGAAGTAACATGTCCCAAATGGCACCACTGGCGCGCAAGCACTACCCGAAGAAAAAGCGCATGATGTACCAGGAGCTGCAGGAGCTTCCTACAAAATACAACGTCATTGCATTGTCAAAGATGACCAAGGTCCGCGCCACGCAGCTGATGGCGATCCGCAAAAAGTTCAGAAACGACATCAAGATAAGGATAATCAAGAACAAGGTCGCGATCAGGGCATTTGAAAAGGTCAAGGGCGTAGCAGGCATCGAGAACCTGAGCAAGCAGCTGGAAGGCCAGTGCGCCCTCATGTTCACCAACATCAGCCCGTTCAAGCTAAACCTGATATTTGCGCAGAACAAGGTGTTCTTGGCAGCCAAGGGCGGAGACATTGCCACCAAAGAGATCGTCATCCCGGCTGGCAACACGGGCATCACGCCCGGACCGGTCCTGTCAGAGTTCAAGGTGGCAAACGTCCCGACAAGGATAGATCAGGGCATGATCTGGATTGCCAAGGATACGGTGGTAGCAAAACCCGGCGACGTCATCTCGACCCAGCTTGCGTCGCTCCTTAGCAAGCTCAACGTCAAGCCGATAGAAGCCGGCATTGCAGTCAACTTTGCAATTGCGGAAGGCTTGCTCTTCAAGGAGCAGGACCTGAGGATCAACCTCGACGACTACAAGGCAGAGCTTGTCAGGTCGTTCCAGCAGGCCCTTGCGCTGGCTACAGAAGCGGGCTACATGACACCGGAAACGGTCAAGCCGCTCTTGGTAAAAGCGCAGCAGCAGGCAAGATCGCTTGCAGCAGAGGCAGGATACATCACGCCCGAGACTGCAGACTTTGTGCTGCCAAGGGCAAATGCCAAGGCTCAGGCCGTGGCAAACAAGGCAAAGGAAAAGGGGTACAGCCCACAGTAGCTGCTCTACTTCAATTTTTTAATGTCCTACTGACCTCTAGCGATGACTTTAAATATTAAAAAGATAGCAGATATTGCTGTAGTACAGTGCTGCGCTGCGCAGCACTGTACGGCAGATGTTCACAACATGGTAAGTCTACCAAGATATGTGTGTACCAAATGCGGTCGTGGATTTGCGTCTGCCAGAAGTGGTCGTCGACATGTAAAGAATGTTGAAGGGGGCTATGGCTACATAGTGACGGAGGCAAGTTATAGGACTGCCTTGACAACGGGTATGATCCCGCCACCGATTCCTATATTTCAAAGACCAAAACCGAAGAAGGATTTCAATTGGTTTGATATTGCGCTAGAGGAGATGCACAGGGGATTTTGGAGGAGGATAGGCGAGAGGATGGCAGATCAGCAGAAGATGGCAGATCAGCTGTTCACTTTGGCAGGTATGGATGTTTCTAAAATTTTCCAAACATTAACTCCGCCTTCACCTTCCTCTCCTGCTCAGCCTACGACAACAACTCCAATACAGGGTGCTGCAGCAGCAGCTAGTTCACAAGATAGATTGAAGGATTTTTTTCTGAATACCTCCTATCTGCAGAATATGGATAAGGAGGAACAGATTAATTTCTTAAGGAAAATAAGAGAGAGTTCAATAGACCAAGTAAAAAGAGAAAAAAGTTCTTAGCCGAACAGGGAAGAGAGCCCTTCGAGCGCTTCTTCCTCTTTCTTCTCTTCCTTCTTTTCTTCAGCTGCCTTGGATGGAGCCGCTCCCCCTGCCGCTGGGGCTGCGCCACCTGCCGCAGGAGCCGCCGCTGCTGCTGCCATTGCAACCGGGGCCGCCTTGAGCGCCTCTTCAATGTTGACTTCGCTCAACGCCGCTACCAGCGCCTTTACCCTCACATCGTCCGGAGTGGCGCCTGCAGCCTTGACAACGCTCTTGACGCTATCCTCGGTGATATTCTGCTTTAACTTGTGTAGCAGTAAAGCCGCATATACGTATTCCATGATAGAACTGCATCCCTCTCCCACCATATTTGAACCTAACGCCTTTAGTCATGTTTTTCTCATCATGTAGAACCGACGCTTTTTCTCTGGCAGCCTTTCAATGGCATAGCGAAGCATGGTTCGAGGCATGGCCGTGCAGTGGCTGTCCAGAAACGCCTGCACCGCGGCCAGGTCCCTCTTGCCTACCTCGCGCAGCATCCACCCGGCGGCCTTGTGTATAAGGTCATCACTGTCGCCAAGAAGCATCTCTGCGATCTTGAGCGTATCAGAAAAGTCGTCATTTCTGATGAAGTGAAGAGTGGCCACGATGGCGACCCTCCTCTCCCAGACGTTGCTCGACCCTGCAAGCTTGTAAAGCAGCGACCTGCCGCCGTATGCCAAGTGCGCCCCGAGTATGTTTGGCGCAGTCAAATCAACAAGATCCCAGTTGTTGACCATGCTCAGATTTTTGATGTAAAATTTGGCAATCTCATCTTTTTCCTCTTCAGTTCCGCTGGAATATTTTTGCATAAGGATCAGGAGGGCAACGAGCCGCTCTTCATGAATTTTGGACTCAAGCAGCGCGTTGATATCCTGCAGCGAGGCGTCGCTCCTGTACTTCTTGGCTATCTTTCTCGATTCAGGGACCATGACGCCGAGGAAAATGTCGCCCTCGCCATACTGGCCAGGCCCCGTCTTGAAGAACCGCTGGAGTATGACAGCCTTCTTTGGATCGGCCGCCTTTCTCAGGTCTTTTCTGATATTCTCCATTGTTTGCATTTGCAGTACCAAGATTATTGTTGTTGTAGTAGTAGTAGTGGACCGGGTGGGATTCGAACCCACGACCACCTACGTGTCCTCTGCCGTTACG
>CAMLKF010000023.1 GCA_946480575.1 uncultured Nitrososphaera sp.
TAGCCGCCGCTACAAGCGGCGCGGCAACTGTGGAAGCAAAGAATGAGGAGACTGAAAGCGATCCCAAAGAAGAGGAGCCTGAGGGCGTCGCCGTATAGGTGCAAATTATTTTGTCAGCTGAGCAACATAGATTTACACACAGGTAATTCTAACCTAGAACCCAATTCTGGCTTGAACTGTAGTTATGAGTCTCGCACCACAGGAACTAGAAAATAGCGCTAGCAAGTATGCAGCCGAGGCAATCAGGCTTGATTCCCAAGGCTCGCGTGGAATGGCAATACAGGCTTACCAGCGCGCGATCGAAGTGCTGGTCAAGCTGGTCCAGATCTACCCAGATTACAAGCTAAACAAGGTCTACATGGAAAGGGCAAACGCGTACCAGAACCGCATCAAGGCTCTCCAGATGTCTCACGGCCTTGAGGAGCAGAGGCCCGCGCCCATACAGATAGACAATTCAAAGCAAGAGCCTTCAAACGGCCATGACAGCAGCAAGCCATCGACAACGTCTTCTTCTTCTTCTTCTTTTTCAAGCAGCAAGCCAGCCAAAGTCGAGCAACTCAAGGCAGACTTTGATGACCTTGTCATGAAGGAAAAGCCCAACGTGAGCTGGAACGAGGTAATTGGCCTTGAAGACGCCAAGAGGGCTATACGCGAGTCTATCGTTTATCCAATGAAAAGGGCAGACCTGTTCCCGCTTGGCTGGCCGCGTGGAATCCTGCTCTACGGCCCGCCAGGGTGCGGCAAGACATTGCTGGCTGCAGCAGCCGCGGCAGAAATCGACGGCTATTTCATCAACGTCGACGCCGCTTCGATGATGAGCAAGTGGCTGGGTGAGGCTGAAAAGAACATCTCGAAATTATTCAAGATGGCGCGCACCCTCAACGAAAGCGAACGCGTTCCTGTGCTGCTATTCATAGACGAAATCGACTCGCTGCTTGGCACCCGCAACAGCGAAGTAGGAGGCGAGGTGAGAGTAAAGAATCAGTTCCTGACAGAGATGGACGGCATCAACAGCAGAAGCAAAGAGTCGCAATTATACGTCATCGGCGCGACCAACAAGCCCTGGAGCCTTGAGGCGGGATTCCTGCGCAGATTCCAAAAGAGAATCTACGTCACACTGCCTGACAACGCGTCAAGGACCAACCTCTTTATGCAATACACAGGACCTCTGAATGTCGACGGTTCGCTTAGGGTGGAGGAGCTGGCAAAGGTAAGCGAAGGCTACAGCGCAAGCGATGTCAAGGACATCTGCCAGTCAGTCCAGCTAAGAGTGGTAAACGAGCTGTTTGAAAGCGGCAGGGCGATGGAGGTTGGCACGAACCCAAGACCAATAAACATGTCAGACTTTAAGGAAATACTAAAGATACGCAAGCCTTCAGTCAGCGTCGACATGATAAGGGCTTATATGCGGTGGAGCGACCAGTTCAAGGCGCTCTAATTTTCCTTCTCTTTCTCCTAAAGAGGGTTTTTTCCCATACTTTATATATCTAGTCTAGGGCACGGTTGTTCGTTAAATGGCATTTGAAGACATTCTTCCTATTGGCGCGTCTATAGCGTCGATGGGGATTGCGGCAGGACTTGCCGCGTGGGTCGCAAAGCAGCACACCGGAACCGAAAAGATGTTGACCATTTCGTCGGCCGTCAGGGCCGGCGCTCAGGCTTTCTTGAGGCGCGAGTTCAAGATAGTGATACCCGCGGCAGTAGCACTCGCAATAATAATTGCATTTACTTCAGGATTTTCAAACGGCATAGCCTTTGCAGTTGGAGCGGCGCTATCTGGCATTACGGGCCTCATCTCCCTCAAGATAACTGTCAAAGCGGCAGTAAGGGCGGCCCAAGCAACATCGAAAGGATTGGGTCCGGCGTTTGCCACCGCGTTCCGCGGCGGAGCCACGGTCGGGCTTTCAGTGCCGGCGATGGCTCTTATTGTTATTACAGTATTGTATTTCGTGTTTCCCGACCCGCTCATGATAGCCGGAGTGGGAATCGGCGCAAGCCTGATAGCGCTTTTCATCAGAGCCGGAGGAGGCATTTTCACAAAGGCGGCAGACCTTGGGGCCGACTTGGTAGGCAAGGTCGAGGCGGGCATCCCCGAGGACGACCCGCGCAACCCTGCCACAATAGCGGACAACGTGGGCGACAACGTGGGTGACGCAGCAGGCATGGGCTCTGACGTCTACGAGTCGTACATCGTCACGATACTTGCTGCTATGCTGCTGGGCGCTCTTATTGTTCCTGCGTCCCTGCAGGCGATTGGCGGCGACAGGTTTGGGCTCACCACACTTCCAGTCATTGGCATCGAAGTCAATCCTCTTGTCCTGTACCCGATGCTCATTGGAGCGTCCGGGCTCATTGCGTCGATAATTGGAGCCATGACGATCACTTCAAGAAAAATCTCTGACCCAATGAAGCCGCTCAACATCGCGTTCATGGTCAGCGCGGCGATAGCCATTGCGCTCAACTTTTTCTTCACCACGACGTTTCTTGGTTACAACATGCTGTCCTACGCGCTATTTACGACCACGGTTGTAGGCGTGATACTCGTGCCGGTCATACAGAGGATCACCGACTATTACACCAACTACAAGTACAAGCCGGTGAAAGAGATAGCTGACTCGACAAAGTGGGGCTATGCCTCAAACACGCTCACCGGCATAATCATGGGCATGCAGTCCGCCGGCCCGTTCATGCTTGCAATCGTGGTCGTGCTAGGCGTTTCCTACGGCATCACCTTTGGAATAACTCAGGACCCGCTCATGGGAATCTATGGCACCGCGATGGCTGCAATGGCGATGCTCAGCCTTGCAGGCATTGTGCTCTGCATCGACGCGTTTGGGCCAATAAGCGACAATGCCGGCGGCATCGTGGAGATGACTGGCATGGGCGACGAGAACCGCACGATAACTGACAAGATTGATGCAGTCGGCAACACCACCAAAGCGATAACGAAGGGTTTTGCAATCGCAAGCGCGGGACTTGCGGCGCTTGCAATGATTCAGGCGTTCCAACACGAAGCTGACAAATTGTTCCCTGCCATGGCGTTTGAATACTCGCTGTCAGACGTCGGGCTTATAATCGGCCTGCTCGTCGGCGGCCTCATTCCGTTCTTTGTCACGAGCCAGCTTATCGGCGGCGTCAGCAGGTCTGCGGCCAAGATGGTGGACGAGGTTAGAAGACAGTTCAAGGAAAAGCCCGGCATTATGGATGGCACAGACACGCCGGACTATGCACGGTGCGTCGACATTGCCACTGGCGCAAGCCTCAAAGAGCTGTGGAAGCCGGCAGTCGTTACAGTTGCCGCGCCGATCATTACCGGAGTGCTGCTTGGGCCGACCGCAGTGGCAGGAGTGCTCATGGGGGCTGTTGTAAGCGGCCTGTTCCTTGCATACCACCTGGCAAACAGTGGAGGCGCGTGGGACAACGCTAAGAAGTACATTGAGATGCAGGGCAAGAAAAAGACAGAAGCTCATGCAGTCGCAGTCGTGGGCGATCTGATAGGCGACCCGTACAAGGACACTGCCGGGCCAGCATTGAACACAGTGATCAAGCTGCTCAACACTGTGGCTATAGTGTTCGTGCCAGTGTTTATCGCAATACTGGCGCTCTAGTCCCAGTTCAAATTCCACTGGCTCCATTATTTTTAAGGGGGATATGTAGAAGAGAGGCGGCATTTGGGTCCCTATTGATATCACTAAAGGTTAAAGCAACACACACTATAGTTAAGGAGTTGATGAAGGTTTTATTATTAATATACCTCTCATGCCTTCCTCTGAGTGAATTGTACATAGATAGTTAAAGATTCCCTCCTTGTCGAAGCGATACTGCCAAGATTGGTTTGGTTGAATAAAGCCGCTGTCTATTGCCACTGCAGATGTTTCTGCATTAGTATTACTACTATTCTCGGTTGAATTTTCAGGAATTATACCAGTGGTGTTAGCAGCATTTGATGCTATAGTTTGGTTGAATACACCGACCACGTTGTGAGGAAGATTTGAGGGGTTAGACCACCTGACAACAGAACCAGCATCATATATTATTACTGCATTTGGAACAAACATATTCACATCCGCACGTACAAGATTCGGTTTTGTCGTATCATTTATAGCTCTATCAGCCTGCTGTAAAATCTGCGTGACTTGGCGTTTATCTACATCAACTAGGATATTCCAGATTTGTTGATGCGACTCGATTTTTTCGTTTGCAATCTTGTCAAATGCCTTCGGCTCCGAATAAAGTGCCCCGTTAACCATTTGCCAGTTAGCTGTAATTATTACTTGACCTGCTGAGCTATGAAGGAGCTCCCCACTCTGCCTGTCAATCATAACTGTGGGCTGAACTGCAGCAATCGTAACAGCGGCTTCTTTGGCTTTGGATTCATCAAGTATCTGCTTTACTCTTGCATCACTTTGCGCAATGTCAATACCGCGCTGAGCAACATCATTGACTGCATAGACGAAAACATTTTCCTGCAGAGTAGGTTCTTGTAATACCTTCATGTCAGACTGTATCGTGACATCCGTGAGAGGATTAAATTCTCTTGCTCTTTCTTCAGGAAGAACCCCGGAGCTAATAAGGACAGCCCCAATCACTATAAAGATACCAATTATAACGAATAATGGAATTAATGATCTGAGATTTTTTCGCAATAGTCGTCATCTTTTATGTCGCTTGAAATGATATAACCCTATCATAAAGGAGAAAGGTTAAAGCTAGAGATCGAATTCCAAGTGACACATGCTCTACCTGCTGCGGCCCTCGTCTGATGGATCAGCTAGAGCGAGATAGTATGTTATAAACGAGTTTAAGTTCACTAATACAACAACCTGATCACGCCGCTTTAAGATAAATTTGAATCAAGCACTGTCCTGCTCTCAGAACATAACTGCAACGACTTTTTTCCCTTCTGAGTAATTGTGAATTTTTTGGTGTCTGGATTATAGTTTAGCAAATTTTTATCCTGCAACATCACTAGATAATGAATTGTCTGCGTATTATTCATCATTGTGATATACGCAATTTTAGAACGTGAAAGCGGGTTCTTCTTTATTTCTTCTCGTACCAGAGTGTTGTGACTTGTTAATGCAGAGCTTTTTTCTTTAGTCTGGCGACATGGCAACCCACTTAGACGCTTGACCAAAAATATAAACACAGGCCGCGCTATCGACATTCGCATAGATGGAGTTTAACACTAAATTCGACGCCAAGGCGATCGAAAACGAGGTCCACAATTACCTCGATAACCTCGATTTAAGGGCTCATTTAGAGAACGAGATGGCAGGAAAAGAGCTCGTCGGCTACATAGAGGGGCCGCCTACCATGAACGGCGAGCCCCACGCCGGCCACCTACGCGGCAGGATAATCAAGGACTTATGGTATCGTTTCAATACGCTCCAAAAAAAGAAAGTCATTTTCCGCGCAGGCTGGGACACGCAAGGCCTGCCTGTGGAACTTTCGGCGGAAAAGGAGCTTGGGCTCACCGGCAGCAAGGCCGAAAACATTAGCAAGGTAGGAATTGAAAAAATAGTCGAAACCTGCAAAAAATTGATTCACGCCAACAACGAAAAGTGGGTCGCCGCCGACAAGCTGCTCGGCATGTCGTTCGACTACGAAAAGGCGTACTGGACTTTCCGCGATGAATACATCGAGCGAGAATGGCAGTACCTGAAAAAGGCGTGGGAGAGCAGCGTGCTTCGCGAGTGGTTCAGGGTAGTCGCATACTGCCCGTCGTGCCAGACGTCGCTCAGCAATGCCGAAGTGAACCAGGGCTACGAAAACGTAGAGGACCCTTCGTTCTACTACAAGGTCAAGCTAATGGACGAGGACACATACCTGATAGTCTGGACCACTATGCCTTTTACAATAGTCACAGACGAAATGGTTGGCGCCAACCCAAAGGCCGACTACAGCTATGTCCGCGTCAACCACAATGAAAGATGGATAGTCGGCGCGGACAGGATGAACGACCTGATGGAGGAGCTGCGAATTGAAGATTATGCGGTTGAAAAAACCATCAAGGGGAGCGAGCTTGACGGCAGGCACTACATTCATCCATTATTGCACATGATACCTGCCCTTGCCGAGCTAGCGAGAGCAGGCTCCATCCACTTCGTAGTCGCAGAAGATTTCGTAGACACTGTCACTGGCAGCGGGCTTGTGCACTTGTCGCCGGCAAACGGCGAAGATGACTTCGAGATAGCAAGCAAGCGCAACATCCCGATATTCGTGCCAATAGACGACAGGGTGATTTTTACCGAAAAAGCTGGCGCCTTCAAGGATCTTTTCGTGAGGGACGCTGACATGAAGGTCATCGAGGCGATGAAAGAGGCAAACGCGTCAGTCAAGATCGGGAAGATAAAGCACCAGTACCCGACATGCTGGCGCTCGCACCACAAGGTTGTCTGGCTTGCCCGCCGGGAATATTTCTACATCATTGAAAAACTTGGCGACAGGCCGCTGGAAGCAGCGCAGAACGTCAAGTACTTTTTCGAGCCTCCAAAGAACAGGTTCGTCGAGATTATCAGGGAGCAGCACCCTTGGTGCATTTCCCGCGAGCGGGTCTGGGGCACGCCGCTGCCGATATGGTCATGCATCAAGTGCGGTCACAAGGAGCCGCTGTTCTCAAGGAGCGAGATAGTGAAAAAGGCGACTGAACTCCCTGACGGCCCGGACTTTGAGCTTCACCAGCCTTGGATCGACAGAATCAAAATAAAGTGCGGCAAGTGCGGCGCAATGATGCAGAGAGAGCCGTTCGTGCTGGACACTTGGCACAACAGCGGCGCCGCCCCGTATGCTTCGCTCACTGACCAGGAATACAGCGACCTCATCCCGGCTGCTTTTTTGACCGAGGGCATCGATCAGACAAGGGGCTGGGCATACACTCTGCTCATGGAAAATGTCATCATGAACCAGGCGGGCGTAGCGCCGTTCCAGTCTTTCCTGTTTCAGGGGCACGTGCTTGACGAAAAGGGCAACAAGATGAGCAAGAGCCTCGGCAATGTCATAGAAGCCCAGGCTTTGCTGAGCGAAAACCCTGTCGACCTCGTGAGGCTGTATTTCATGTGGAAGTCGTCGCCCATCGAGTCGCTCAACTTTAGCCTTGCAGAGATGAAGGCCCGGCCATACCAGATTCTGAGCACGCTCCACAACCTACATATCTACTTTAAGCAGAACAGCGCGTTTGATAGGTTCGATCAAGATAGGCACACTCTCCAGTGGGTCATCGAGAACAACCTGCTCAGCCCCACCGAAGTGTGGCTTCTATCCAAGCTGCAGGCACTGGTTTCTGAAGTCACAGAATCGTTTGACAGGTGCCGGTTCCACGAAGGTGCCAAGGCAATTGATGAGTTCATAATCAACCACCTGAGCCAGACGTACATCCCGCTCACCAGGAACATAATCTGGGACGACAGCGCCGAGAACTTGGACAGGCGCCTTGCCGTCTATTCGGTGATAGGGCACGTGCTGCTGCAGCTGGACGTAATGCTCCACCCGCTGTCGCCTTTCATAACCGAATACCTCTACCTTACCTGCTTTGGAAGGAAAAAGAGCATCCTGCTTGAAAGCTGGCCGCAGCGCGACAAAAAATTAGTAAACAGCAAAGTCGAAGCAGCGTTTGACAAGATAAAGGAAATCGTGTCGCTTGCCAATGCTGCGAGGAACCTTGCCGGCCTCAAGAGACGCTGGCCCGTCAAGGAGATTTTGATATGCGGGCCGGGCCTGAAGGACACGCTTGGCATGGAAGAAAAAGAAGAAGAGGGCATTGCCGACGCGCTCAAGGGTCTGCTCAACGTCGAGCAGTACCGGCTCATCGAAATCCCTGCCGGCTCACAGCTGGAAAAGGTGGCCGGCTTGCTTGACAGGAAGATGCCCGTCGCAGTAAATATATCGCTTGTGAGAAAGAATGTCGCACCAAGGGTCAAGGTAGACATCGGCAAGGTTGTCCAGGCGTTTGAGAGCACCGACAGGATGGAGCTTCTCCGCTCATTGCAAAAATCCGGCAGCTATTCGCTTGCGTACGACGGCAACAACAAGTCTGTCGACCTTGCTCCTTCCGACGTCGAAATCACGTACAAGGCTGCCGAAGGGTACTCCTCGTCAGAGAGGAGCGACCTCGTCGTCTTTATCTCGACCAAGCGCGATAAAGATCTGATAGCCAAGGGCATGCTGAGGGACCTTGCTAGAAACCTACAGCAGCTGCGCAAAGAGCGGCAGTACAACCCGACAGACATACTCAACGCCGCATACGTGGCCGGCCTTAATGACGAAGAGATAGGCGCGCTTGCCGCGATGAAGAATGAATTGACGTACCTTGTGCGCGTCAGAGCGGCGGTTCCGTCAAAAGAGCCGCTTGACAAAGTGAACTACAAGGCAGTCGAGATCGATGGTAGAGAATTCCAGATATCCGTGGAATAGCTAGAATTTACCAAATGGTGTGCATTTTTGCTGCTATAATGTAATATTGTTCTATTTGCTGCTTGCCTTACGACATAGGGAAGCAGCAAGCAGCAAATGTTTGCAGCCTACTGTAAAGTAAGTAAAAGTTGCTCTTTTGCAGGTCAACAATTGTTGCCATACTATTCTAAATACATATTTTCTCTGGATATCCTGAGATTGACCAATGAGCAGGTAATAACCTTCGACGGTTGGGTTCTGAACAGGCTGAGGGACCGGCTGCGGAGGGCTTCGATAATAGCCAGCAGGACTGGTAGGCCCGTGGTGTTGTACAGACACATCATCGAGGAGATGGACTATTCTGCAGAGGAAGAGATAGCCACAGTCAATGAGCAATATGTGGTGGTGCAGGTGATAACCCACGGTGGATTTATCCCTCCAAGCTTCCAGCAGCAGTACGTGTTCACGTTTTGGCAGTTCTCCGATTGGATAATGAAGGGCAGCGAAGAGCTTCTGGCACTGTGCCTCGACAGCCTGGACCAGAAAATGGTGGGCTAACTAGGTCTAAATAGATCTAGTTTTTCATTATAATACTTGAAATGGCCAAGTTTGATGGAATAAAGGGGCAGGAGTTGCTAGACGTCGAGGAAACCAAGGGCGAGCTTACGCTAATCTTCAAGGACAACAGGTACCTGTTTGTCAAGATCCAGAACGGTCAGCTTGTAGTGAATTCAGTGCCGGAATAGCAGCTATTACTTCTTGCTTTTCAGGTACTTTTCATACATTGACACCGCGGTTTCCTGTACTACTGACTGGATGGAGCCGGGTCTCATGCTCCTTATCTTTTCAATTGCCTCCTCTGCCGTTATGCCTTGCTTCTTGACAAGGTATGCGGCAAGTACTGAGCCAGTTCTTCCCTTGCCTGCAGCGCAGTGAACCATCACCGGCTTGCCTGACCTGATCTGCTGATCAATGAAATCGACTGCCTCGTCGAGCTCTTCAATGGTGGGGGCGCCAAAATCCTCAACTTTCAGATGAAGGTAGCAGACGTAGTCATCATCATCGTCGCCTCCGTCAAACCACTCTGGCGGCAACGGCACTTCCCTTACCGTGACGATGGATTTTATGCCCTGCTCTGTCACCCACTTAAATTCGCCTTCGGTGACTGGCAGCCCGCACCCGGCCAGCTTGCCCTCAATGACCCAGCTAAAGTTGGTGGGTCTGTCAGATACCCTGCCCCGAATCCATCTGTAGGTGTCGCCGATCCGTGTCAAACAACAGTGTACGGGCAGCTACAATTTATTAACGATATGCATGTATGCAGTCATAATAGCATATGCTCGAGGCAAAGTGCCCCCAGTGCGGCAAGCGGGCTGAGGTTAACAATGACATGTCAAAGGTGGAATGCAGGCACTGCGGATTTTCTGCGTCCTATGACGATTATATCGAGATAATGAAGGGCAAGGCAGTGGACATCGCCGACAACTTTCAGATGAACTGGGATCGGAATCCGTTCTAGTCTGTCTACCAAGTCAAACCTTTTTCGCTGCAATCCATATGGCCGCCGCAGTTTGGGCATACTAGGTGGCATGCCTGCATGTGCTTCATTTTAAACCCACAGCGCGGGCATTCAATGATTTCTTGCTCGACTTCCAATTACAATTAGGCTTGGCAATGGGCGCTTTTAACCCTTTCATGATCGAGTATAAAAGAACTAATAATAATTATTTTTTGATGTTCCACTGGATACGCACGCATGCGCGCATACATGCGTGCGTGTGTATATGCACATATATATACACACACAGGTGCCCAAAGGTTAATTAAACGTTGAAGGCGCCTGATTTTCTGCTTTGGCCCAGTTCAAACTGGTCATCTCGGACACAAGAGGGAAGAGCATCACGCAGGAGCTCAAGGATAGAGCTGCCCAGCCGCTTGTAGGCTCGAGGATAGGGACCGTCATCGACGCCTCAGTCATTGGAGTTGCAGGCGGCAAGCTAAAGATAACAGGCGGCAGTGACAAGGCAGGAACACCAATGCGCGCGGACGTGCACGGCGGCGTAAAAAAGTATATCCTGCTCTCTACCGGCGTTGGCAACAGGAGCGAGGCCAGAATAAGAAAGCTGGTCAGGGGCAACATGGTCACCGAGGAAATCTACCAGCTGAACTGCATGCTCGTTGAAGGCACGCTGCCTGAAAAGCAGGCAGCCGAAGCTGCGGCTCCGGAAGCAGCAGCGGCAGCAGAGCCGGCAAAGAAAAAGAAGTAGTAATTTTTTCCGTACCCTTATATCTCTGTGAATTTCACGATAGTAGAGATTGCACTGGAAAGAGACCCTGCCGGAATGGTACATCAAGGAATATGGCTACCAGCCCTGCGTCAACATCGGCACCTCGGGCCATGTCGACCACGGCAAGACCACACTTGTAGAGGCCATCACCGGCGTCTGGACCAGCGCCCACAGCGAAGAGCTGAGGCGGGGCATCACGATAAAAGTTGGCTACGCCGACGCGGCGTTTTACAAGTGTCCCAAATGCCCTGCGCCCGTCTGCTACAGCACCCAGCCAAAGTGCAACAACTGCGGTGGCAAGAGCGCGCTTCTCCGGGTGGTGAGTTTCGTCGACTCGCCAGGGCACGAAAGCCTGATGGCAAACATGCTTTCCGGCGCCGCGCTCATGGACGGAGCTATTCTGGTCATGGCGGCAAACGAAAAGGTGCCGCAGCCGCAGACAAGGGAGCACCTGCTTGCGCTCTCGGTCTTGGGCATACAGCAGATAGTGCTGGTGCAGAACAAGGTGGACCTCACCGAGTACCAGGAGGCGCTTGACAATTACCGCCAGATAAAGGATTTCGTCAACGGCAGCGTCGCTGAAAAGGCGCCAGTTGTGCCAGTGTCGGCCCAGCACAAGCTCAACATCGACGCCTTGATAGAGGCGATTGAAAACAACATCAAGACGCCATCGCGGGCAAAGAATGACGCCCCAATAATGCACGTCTTGCGCTCATTTGACGTCAACAAGCCCGGCACGCCGATAAAGCAGGTCAAGGGCGGCATCATCGGCGGTGCCCTTACTCAGGGCGAGTTCAACCTCGGAGACGAGATTGAGATCCGCCCCGGCCTTCTGGATGAAAAGAAGAACAGGTACGAGCCCATCACGTCGCACATTTCCACCCTTGGCACCGGCGCCGGCCTTGTCGAAGCGGTGAAGCCTGGCGGCCTCGTGGCAATCGGGACAAAGCTGGATCCGACGTTCACAAAGAGCGACTCGCTAATCGGCTCAGTCATTGGCAGGCCCGGCACCCTTCCAAAGGACGTCGAGGACGTGAAAGTAGAGACACACCTTTTCGACACAGCGGTTGGCACTGCCGACATGGTAAAGGTAGAGCCTGTCAGGGTGAAAGAGGCACTGCGCGTTAACATCGGCACGGCCGCCGCCATCGGTATGGTGACAAACGTGCGGGACAGCAAGGTAGAGGTAAAGCTGAAAAAGCCGGTGTGCCTCATACCAAAGAGCAGGGTCGCGATAAGCAGAAGGATAGCCGAGAGATGGCGCCTCATCGGGTCAGGAATAGCCGTCTAGCATGCAAGTTCTGTGCGACACCAGCTTTTTGATGGTACTTGTCTCAAAGCCCATAAAGCGGGTGGGCAAGATAGAGGCGCAGTTTGACAGGCTCGACTTTCTGGTGCCTGACATCGTTGTCGGCGAGCTGGAGCGGCTGGCTCAGAAGGCCGGCCCAAAGAGATCAACTCTTGCAAAAACCGCACTGGAACTGTCAATGGCGAAATTCAGGACAGTCGCAGTCGCGCCCGCCCGGCACGTCGACGACTCGATAATTGAATACGCCGTCAAGAACAAGTGCGCTGTCGCAACGATTGACACCAACCTCCGCAGGAGGCTGATAGCAAGCGAACTCCTGGTGCTCACCCTTAGTAAAGACAGGCTGATTGTCGCAAACCCGAACCTCAGGCCCCGGGATCAGATTTAAATAAATTTTGAGAGCCGGGAATTGTATGCTAGACTTTAACGGAGTCAAATTTCACTGGCTTGGCCACGACGGCTACAGGATAATAGCTGGCGATAAGACGATCTACATAGACCCATACCAGCTTTCAAAGGCCCAGCAAAACAGAAACGACGCCGACATCCTTTTGATTTCGCACAATCACTTTGACCATCTGAGCATGGACGACATAAAGAACGTCCTTGGCAAAAAAACAAGCATAGTGGCAGCCAAAGAGTGTATCGACCAGCTCAAGGGAGCCGGCGCGGCCGAAATAAAGGAAGTTGCGCCTGGCGACAGGATGACAGTTCAGGGCGTGTCAATTGAGGCCGTGGCAGCATACAACATCAACAAAAAGTTCCACCCAAAGGCGGACCGCAAGGTCGGGTTCGTCATCACTGCGGGCAACATGCGCATCTACCACACCGGCGACACCGACGACATACCAGAGATGAGCTCAGTCAAGCCGGATATCGCGCTCGTGCCGGTATCCGGGACGTACGTCATGACGGCAGAAGAGGCGGCCGGGGCAGTGAATGAAAAGATAAAGCCCAGCAAGCTAGCGATCCCGATGCACTACGGCGCGATCGTCGGGAACGATCAGGATGCGGCCAGATTCAAGCAACTTGTGAGCGTGTGCCCCGTGCAGGTCTTGGACAGGGAATAGGCAGGCGCATCTGCAGGCAGCATCTCGACAATTTTTGATATCATTTTTTTGCGTTAGTAACATATGCAATTTCAGGCGTCCTGCGCTTGTGGGCACTTCCGTCCACCATTTCTTTAATTCTGGCAACCTGCTCCACCGGGATGTGCAATTTCTTTGCAATCTCTTTCTGATTCTTTATCTTCCTGTCAATCAAAAGGTAGAGTATGGAATCTACCATTTCATAATCCATACCGATCTCCTCCTCTGCTAGGTGGTTATTCCACAGCTGGGGGCTGCTCTTCTTTTCTACTATGGTGCTCGGCACGCCTAAAAAGCGCGCAAGTGTCCTCACTTGCGTCTTGTAAAGGTCTGCAATTGGCAGGATGTCCACGCCTCCATCGCCGTATTTAGTGAAATATCCGATGTAGTATTCGCTCTTGTCTCCGGTGCCCGCTACAAGATAGTTCTGCAGAAACGCATGGTAATGCAGGATGGACATGCGCACGCGGGCTGCAAGGTTTCCCCTTGCCTTCCTGTCGTCGTCTGGCAGGGCCTCTGCAAACTTGGCTGTTATTGGATCCAGATCTATGATTTTATGCTTTACACCTGCCGCCTCGGCAATCTCTATAGCATGATTGACATCCTCTTTTGAGGTCACGGTGCCCGGCATTACCAGCCCAAAAACATTCCGAGGGCCCAGCGCGTTTACGCTTAATTTAAGCACGACAGAGGAATCTAGGCCTCCGCTCAGCCCGATGACTAGCCCTTTGGCAGGACTCTTTTTTGCAACGTAATTGGAAATAAAGCGTTCTATCATCCTTGATATCAGGCCATAATCCTGATCTTGCAATTTATGCAATAACACGTTCTGCAAATGCAACTGTAAGCAGGTATGGTTCTCTATTAATAATATGCGTCTCCAATTGATGTTTTTTCACACAAACGCTGGAGAATCCTATATCCCACCTCCTCAATTATCTCTGGATGCGCCTATAATGTGGCAGTACCTTAAAAAAAGGGTAAAAAGCACCCAAAGGTCGATGTTGGAAGGTACCAGACCGTTATTTTCGGCCGGATCGTTTGAATTCCAGACGAGGCACCTATTGGTAATTGCAGTTCTCGCTCTTGCCTTTACATCCGCGCTAATCATGAGGTCTTACCCGGCCAAGTATGGCTTTTACCTTAACGAGTTCGACCCCTATTTTGACTACAGGGCCACCCAATACATCATAGATAATGGCCTTGACGCATACTGGCAGTGGCACGATACCATGTCGTGGTATCCTGAGGGAAGAAACGTCCCCGAGACTTCGCAGTCGGTGCTTCATATAACGGCTGCCTACATGTACTTGGCATTTGGCGGAGGCATGTCGCTGCTTGACTTTACGATCATTTTTCCTGCAGTCATGGGCTCGCTGACGGTGGTTGTGATATTCGCCCTTGTGAGGGTGCTTGGTGGAACCACAGCAGGCTTGTTCTCGGCGCTTTTGCTGGCGTTCAGCCCATCCATCATCCAGAGAGGGAACCTTGGCTGGTTCAAGTCCGAGCCCCTGGGTCTGTTCTTTGGCTTATTGGGCATGTACCTGTTCATCTCTGCGATTAGGCACAAAGAGATCAAGTACGCAATCCCCAAGGCGATAGCCGGCGGCATTGTACTGGGCTTGGCAAACGGCTCGTGGGGAGGCATCCAGTACTTTAGCATCCCAATCGCCATCTTCCTCATAGCGCTGCCATTCTTCAGGAGAGACCTGACCATTCCGATGTACGTGGCAATAGCGTTCACGGCGTTTACGCTGATAAGCGCGGCTGCCTTTCCTAGGCCCGGAATGGATTTTGTGCTCGGGCTGCCAGGCATTGCAATGATGGGCGGCACTGCCTTTCTGATCATCGCCACCTTCATGAGGAGGATCGGCAGGCCGAGGCAGCAGCTGCGCAATACTGTCTACCTCCTGATTGCGTTCATTGCAGTGGCAGTAGGCCTAGTTGTCGCAGGCGCATATATTGCCCCTACCTTTAGGTACCTCAATGCTATCAACCCATTCGTGAGCTCACACAACCCTCTGGTGGAATCAGTTGCAGAGCACTTTACCCCGACCGTTGCGGACTATTTCGTCGACTTTTCAATCCTTCTAATGTTCGCGGGGCTAGGCGCGTGGCTGGCGTTTAAGCGCAGGGACGACGCCGCGATATTTGCGCTCATTATAGGGCTGACCGGCGTCTACGTCAGCGCGACCTTTGCCAGGCTTCTTGTATTTGCGTCAATAGGCATAATCGTCTTGGCCGGGCTTGGCCTGTACGAAGTCACCCGCAGCGTGCTTGCATACAGGGCCGAGGCAGCGGCAAAACAGCAATACCGGCAGCAACATCAGCAATACGCAGTCACCAGAGAGGAGAGGAGAAAGCTAGAGCACGCCGGCGGCAGGGCAGGGCACTCAGTCGCCGGGCAGGCGGTAAAGATATCGTACGTTGTATTCATTATCATCATGCTCTCGATCCCGATGTTCTTCCCTTCAAACTCGAGCTGGGTGAGCTCGGCAGACGTCCCTGCAGCCATCGCAAACGGCGGAACAGGCTTCCGCCTGCAGACCGACGACTGGCTCGATGCAATGGAGTGGATATCAAATAAAACTGAAGAAGACGCCGCCATTGCGTCGTGGTGGGACTATGGCTATTGGATAACGACGCTTGGCGGCAGGGCTACTCTGGCCGACAACGCGACTATCAACCAAACCCGCATCGCGACCATTGCCAAGATGCTAATCTCTGACGAGCAGTCAGGTATCAAGATAGCCCAAGATCTCAAGGCGGACTATATCCTGGTGTACGTAGTTGGGCAGGTAGGGTTCTTCGGCCAGGCCAATATGACAGGGGGCACGCAGGAGCCGATTCCAATCTATACCCTCGGACAGGGCGGCGACGAGAGCAAAAAGCAGTGGTTCATGAGGATCGGAGGATTTGACGAGAGGAGGTACGTCGAAAGCGATGGGTTCACCCCGACGCCAGAGTTCTGGAACTCGACGCTCCTTGGCAAGCTCTTCCCGTTCGAGCCACTGTACTACGCCCAGTTTGGACCGGAAGGGACGCCATCTCGGGTAGAGCCGAAATGGGAGCCGGGGCTCGTGGGTCTCTATGCGCAGAACGTCAAGTATCCGGCAAATGGCACCAGCAATCAGCCGTTGGAACTGGTGTACGCGTCGCCAAGCTATAATGAACAAGAAAACATCATGTTCGGCATATTCATCTATAAGGTGAACCACGACTACGTTCCAAGGCCGCAGAGCGACCCATATTCACCGCAGGAGCCTGCTGTTGCAGATGACAATGCTACTGCTCCAGAAGAGCAGCCCCCTATGGCAACAATGCCAACACCAACTGCAAACATGACGACGTCAAGCAGCAGATAGCAGAGTCATTGAAACCGCGCAAGGAACAATCAAGATGAAGTTCTTCCCTAACGCGGCTCCAAACCACGTCGACAACTTTATCAATCTGGTCAACGGCGGCTTTTACGACTGGACGCTTGGGAACTGCTTTTTGAGATAGGACATCAGCAGCTCCTGCGAATCGCTGTCCACCCGCGTGACAAGCGAATTGTCGTGCTTGAGCGAAAAGGAAAGCGACTTGCCGAAACTCTCCTTCAATAACTTTGCGGCCTACCGGCCAGCAGCAAGCGAATGCGAAAGAACATCATGCAATAATAATTCCAAGCGCGGCAGTCCGTATGATAAAAAAGGTAATAATATAACCCTTTTTCTGCGCTTATAGCGGGACCATCGTGTCTATGAGCCTAGCGTTTGTGACCTTGCCGTCATTTTCCTGTATTATCAGGTCCACGGTGTACTGCAGCTTGCCCTGCAGGAACGTTACCTGTACGTCCCACGAGTCGTGCTTGTGCTCGCTTGGAAATGGGGATAGCACTCTTATCTTGAAATCGCGGATGTCGGTTCCATAAAGCGCCTCCGTGGCCTTTCTCGAGGCTTTTTCAATCTCGACTTTTGTTTTTATTGGGGCCATATTTATTCATATATTTAGTATCTATAAAAAGATAGTGGTTTTCGACTGTCGAACTAGAGTACGTTGTACAGCCTAGCAAGTGACAGCCAATATCCCTAATGCAATGGCAACAGCATAGTTTAGGTAGAGTTGCGGTATCTGTATAATGAATGTGCTGACTAAAATGTATGCTATTATAACGATAATTAAAGATAGGAAATGTGCACCAGCGATTATCCCAGAACTTACAATACTGCCAAGCAGCGGGCTTCTTTTATTACGTATAGAATACAGCACTGCCACGGTCCAACCGTGCGAAGGACTTATCCCATGGAGCAATCCAAATACGATTACCCCTAGTAGGGTCGCATCCTGTGTTGTCATCAAGATCACTTGTGTTGTTAAAATAACTAATGTGGTCTCTAGTATTCATGGTTAATTAACGCATATCTTATTATTGTTGTAGAGGGAAAAATTGGGATTCTGTTATGCCCGCCTTTGGGTCTCCATTGCATCTTCAATTTCCTTAAGCCATATGCCGCCTTTTTCTGTAATCACCCATAATTGACGTTCATCCTTTTCAACCCAGTTCATATCTTGCAGGAATTTAAGGAATCGTTTGACCAGCTGTTCATCATCATTACCAGATGCGGCTACTATTATCTGTTCCAAGCTGCTGGTTTGAGTCAACCTTTTTAATATGTAAATTGTTTGCTGTAACGAAGACAAATAGCTTTTGCTGGAAAATCGGTCGTTTGTTTGACCTGTATTTCCCATCATTGCTTACATCATCGCGGTTTGAGAAGAGATCATAGCTCTTAAGTTAAACGGTAATATGGTATAGTAAATTTATCATATGTATACAAATACAATCAAAAGTGGTACAGGATTTCTCTTGAGGTAGAGGAAACAGGTGTTTTCGAAAATAATTTAGAACAGTGATGGGCATCCGTATTTATTTATATGTATTCAGAATCGAATGACATAAAAAACTCTCCTCCATTCAGCCACCCAACCTTTTGTCATGCCCAGATAGATAGATAACCTAAATAGATTCTGGTTATGATGCAGATGGGTGGAGGATGGAATCAAATAATAATAATAATAATAATGTCCAACTATCGTTTGCCGAAGATTCAATCACATTAAACATGTCATTATTTGATGGCGTGCTTACAACAAAGACCTTTGATGGTCCTGATTGCTATTTGCATTTGCTTAATTTTCTAAAGCAATCGTTTGCTGATAAGAATATGATCCATGCAACGATAATTGTCAGTCGTTGAAAGCGCGTAGATGCAGACCATTCTGCGACAAGCGCGACCAAGATCAGGAGCCGGCTTGTGTAAATGTTTATTTAAGAAAAGACTGCTAATTCCACTAGAAGAGCAAATGAATGCGTTCGATAAGCATCGTAAGAGCGTTACTGCTTGGTGCGAAGACTGCGAAAGTGTTTTTGATACAAAATGGGACGCTGACCTACACAGAGAAGAAAAAAGTCACAAGGTAAAAATCACGGAATTCTGGATAACTGGAAGAAGATAAGAATATACAAGTTATCCTTTTCGGATGCCGCTGAAAGGTGCGCCAAGGGCGATCTTTCTAACGGTTCTTACAACTTCATATATTGCTGCTCTCAGATCACTTGCAGTGCTTCCAAGCATTCTAACCATGACTCCACAGTTGTTGGGCAAGATTGTTGCTCCCGAGTATACGTTAGATATAGCCTGAAGGTTGGAGCTTATCTCGTTGTTAATTTCCTGCGCCTTGCCGCTGTTTGTAAGCACGTACATGCTTCCAACTACTTCGTAACCCTCCAGCACCCCGAACAGCTTCATGTTTCGCTTCTTTGGCTCTAGCATCGCCACGTCTATGAGCCTCAGGTCATCTTTCTGGTTTTTCGCTACAGCCTTCATGTAGCATATGTCATAATCAAAGTGCTCTCCGCTGGCTACCCGGCCGGGCGTTATCATCTCAGAGTAGAGCAGAGTTGCATTGTCGTGGACGCGCAGGCTGGCTTCTTGGTAGAACCGGGAGTCACGGTAGGGAATAACCTGATCCGGTATGTATTCAAAGTAGCAGCCTTCGCCGACATCTATGTTCACTATCTGGGTGGCATAGTTTTTTTCCATCCTGTATATCCTAGTCGCACCCTGCGTTGTTATGTGAGCAAATGCATGATTTTTCAATGTGATGTCTATTCTATATCTATCGCCCTGCAGTATTCCGCCTGAAGGCGAGATGATGTACATATATGCCATGGAAGGCAGCGCCTCTTCAAGGTACAGGGCTCGCTGGGCGTAAAGTGGAACGCGCGAATATTGCTCCTTCACAGAGGTCTTGCCGCTATCTTTATCCTTCTCAAACTTCAGGACAAGCGCGCCCAGCTTGCCTGCTTTTCCTACCCCCAGCTGGTCCAGATCCGAGCCGTATGCCAGCACCTCTGGAGGAATGTCTCTTGGGATGTAGTACTCCAGCTTGTCATTTTTCATACCATTTTCAGCGCTTAGCAATAGTGGTTGTTTTTGGTGGCGATTCAAACAAGACATCCCTTATGATGTGTTCCGTCACCTTTGCAATGCCTTGGCCGGTCTTGCAGTTGACAAAAACGTACGGCTTGCCGCCTCTGACTGCTTTGGCGTCTCTTTCCATGATGGCAAGGTCTGCGCCGACGTAAGGGGCAATGTCGATCTTGTTTATTGCCAAAAGGTCGCACGTCTCTATGCCAAGGCCTCTCTTTCTTGGATACTTGTCGCCGCCTGACACGTCTATTATGTATACGAAGTAGTCTGCCAATGCAGGGCTAAAGGTGGTGGTAATGTTGTCGCCTCCGCTTTCAATTATAATCAGGTCAAGGTAGTCGTGCTTTGACTCCATCTCCTCAATGACAGAGATATTCATGGACGGATCCTCGCGCACAGCCGTGTGTGGACAACCACCTGTTGCAAGACCAATAACGAGATCCTCTGGGATCAGTCCCTGCTCCTTTGCCAAGTTGCGTCTCATCCTCTCAGCGTCTTCCTTTGAAACGACATCGTTTGAAATGATGCCCGCCTTGTAACCTTTAGCAGCCAAAAGGGGAACGATCATTTCAATGAGCATCGTCTTGCCCGATCCTACTGGTCCTCCAACCCCTAATCTTGGAATTCGTTTTGTACTCATATGCATCTTTTATTACTCTTTATCTATGTATATGCTTTTACCATCCTTTGATTATGTAATAAACATTTTAGAGCTCATTTTCTCATGAGATATCTCTATCAAGTCGATCTGTGGAGCAAACTGCCAGATACCTTCAAGCGGCCTGTCGATATTTGTGTTGACTACTTTGATCATAGTGGGCTTGAGCTCGTCAATTACTTTTTGGCCATCAAAATGCTGGAGCATCCCAAGTCTTAGCGCGGCGCCAACTATGCTTATCGAAAATGAGTAGAGCATCATGAGGCCCGCCCTTCTCTTTGGAATTGAAAATACGTTAGCGGCTACTGCCAGCGCCACAGGGTACGGGCCAAAAGCCCGACCACCCTTTATCGCGTCCTCGTATTCGCCAAGAATTTTGCTATCATCATCATTCACAAATGAACGTATGCAGCGCAACAGCTGCGTGCCGGACCTAGTCGACGCGTTTCTGATTTCTTGGATAAGCTTCATTGAAAATATTGTCCTGTCCACTTCAAGTAACTTTTGCAGGTCAGATTTTGCCGCACATTCATAGGCATTTCCAAGTGCAGTGCAATCTGCCGGTCCTATCTGATATTCAAGAAAAGCCACTACAAGGTCGCGCAGCTCTCCAGCCTTCATTTTTTTGCCACTGTAAAATATTGCCTCCAGCCCGCTGGACATGGAATACATGCCTGTCGGGAAGAAAGAGTCAGAAAGCTGCAGCATGCTGAGATCAGCTGTTGTTGCTGTTGTTGCGTCCGTATCTTTGTCAGTGCTCATGCACATCCATCCCTTCTTCCGGCTCAAAGACCATCTTTGTACTGCTTATCTTCAGGTGATCCATCACCGGCCCGAACATCTTTTTGAACATTTCAATTTCAGAGTCCGCCTGTATTGGAAAGTAGATCTTTCTCCCCTCCAGCCTGATTGGCCTGTGCAGGTTGCCAATAGCGTGTCCAACCTTGACTGGCAACTCTACGACATCATCTTCATGTATATTGTCCTTGATCTCTACCAGCGCGACATTTTCCGGCTCGAGCTCTACAGTTATCATCTTGTCACCAGTAAGCAAAAGGATGTCGCCATGCCGAAGCTTTGTGCCTGATGGCAAGGTAAGGCCGACATCGGTTCCCTTGTTTGAGGTCTTGCGCATCCTAACGCGCTGTGATTCGATCCTGTTTATCCTTATGGCTTCGCAGAGTGAGCGCGACAGCATCTCGTCATACTTTTTCTTGAAGTGCTGATCCCGATAGATATTTCCAATTACTGAATCGATAGTGATCATCATCATGTTATGCTTCTTCCTTTGCTGCTTTTCTAAGTTCTTGATTCTTCTTCACTGCTTTTATCATATTTGTCAACCTCTGGGTATAGTCGACCTGGCCGTAGTGGCTGTATGCAGACCTCTGCACAGCGGCAAAGATAAGACCGTCATTGTCCATTTTTACTTTAGCACCATTTTCAAACTTGTCCGCAATGACGCAGACTGTCACCCTGTGGTCCGGGTAATCAAGATTAAGGTGCGATGCCGGGTCTACAAGGCCGGACATAGATTCGATCTTGCCCCCAGCTATGGTCACATGCCTTATCTTTGTCGGGTCAATCACGTTCGACTCATCGTCAACGTTTGCTTCCTCGACACAGTGCCGGATCATCAGAAAAATCATCTCACCTTTTTGACTCTGAAAGCGCCTGCTGGCTCAGGTCCTCCGCCGCAAGGTTCCTGTCTATCCTCAGGACGGATTTGGCAATTTCGCCAGCTGCCTGCAGAGCCATAGTCTTGACCATCAGCGGGTCTATCACTCCCATCTTCCACATGTCGACCGGATCGCCGGTATTGATGTCTATGCCGTATCCCGGCGGAGACGCCTTTGCTGCCATCACCTTTTCAAGGCCGTTAAAGCCGGCGTTGGTGAGTATCTGGCGCATGATGCTCTCAAGGGCAGCGGTCACGACTTCAAGCCCCACCTGCTCCAGCCCTTTGAGCCGGAGGCCCTTTACCTTGTCGATTATGTGCAGTTCTGCTGCGCCGCCGCCTGGCACGATTCCTTTGTTCAGAGCAGCCTCTGCTGCGTTGACGCCATCAATTGCAGCCCTCCAACGCTCAAGCGACGTCTCTTTAGTTGTTCCGGACACTAATATCGTAACCATGTTGCGGCCCGATCCCCCTTCAAGGTAGATCATGCTGTTATCCTCATCTTCATAGACGCGCTCAACATTGCCAAGTATGTCCGGCCTCTTGAGGTCTTCCATCACCCGCACAGGCTTTGCGCCAGTGTAGCGCGACAGGTGCTCGATCTCTTCGGTCGATATCCTTACCGCAAAGACCCTTCTTGCGACCAGCATGTCCTCCACTGCCTGATCCACTTCTGGCGAAGCGATGAGGATAGTATTGGCGCCCGTCGCCAGCATAGCATCAACTATTTCCCTCGATTTTGAGATCCTGTCGTTTTCCATCAATAGTATCTCCTGGTACTTGTTGTTCTCCTTTATCCAGGATTCTTTGATAGGTTTAAGGTCGAGCTTTGTTATCATAACGCGGGCTTTCTTTGCTTCAAGTGGAAGTTCAGGATCGACCCTTTTTCTTTCAAGCACTATGCCGTTGACAACCTGATCTTCCATGCTGGTCTTGCGTATGATCATTATAGCTTTGTTAAAGTCGTACTCGCCGTTGGTGTACTTTGCATTTTCCCCGACCGTTCTCAATGCAGTGATGACAAGGCTTGCGAGCCTCTCCCCATCCAGCTTAGACGCCAGTGAAGTCCTGATGATGTGTTCGAGCTCGACATCGTTTATTGAAATGCGCTTTGCCCCCTTCTCCAGGAGCTGGCAGGCATTCCTTACTCCGCTTTCAATTCCTTCCACGACCTTTGTCGGGTGAACTCCAAGCTCTTTTATCAACCGCTTCCCCTCCTTTATCATCTCGGCCGACATGACTACCGCGGTTGTCGTCCCATCCCCGACCAGCTGCTCCTGCCGCTCGGCTATCTCGACTATCATTCTTGCAACAGGGTGAATGGCCCGGAGAGAAAGAAGTATTGTCACTCCATCATTTGACACATGCCTGTTCATGGCCTGGTCTATTAGCAGCTTGTCAAGCCCCTTGGGCCCGAGCGTTGTTCGCACAGTGTCAGCTACGGCCATCACAGCATTAGAATTTGACTCTAGCGCATTGAATTCAACATTCTCGGCCATAGGCCGCCACACGCCAAAATTAGGGTTCGACATATAGATAGTGGTTCAGAAAAGATGAAGATAAAGATATTTCAATGGCCCGAGCGAAAAAGAAAGGGTTTAGGCAAAAGCAGGGCTCGTCCAAGCCTATGCTATGCCATAAAGTACCTTTGCGCCAACGATAGCTCGTTTGCTGGATCTACTGTGGCAATCTTGCCGTCCAGCTTTACCTCATAGGTCTCAGGATCGATATCGATCTTGGGGGTGGCGTCGTTCCACATCATGTCCTCCTTGCTGATGTTCCTGCAGTTCTTAACCGGCAGCACAATCTTTTCAAGCCCGAGCTTCTCCGGGACTCCGAGCTCGATTGCGCGCTTAGACGTGAAGGTATACGATGTCCTCTTGACAGCTTTGCCCATGGCTCCAAACATCGGCCGGTAGTACACCGGCTCCGGCGTTGGAAGCGACGCGTTAGGGTCTCCCATTATTGACCAGGCAATGAACCCTCCCTTCATTACCATCTTTGGCTTTGCAGGGAAGAAGGATATTGGATACATCGCAATGTCGGCGTACTTGCCCACTTCAAGCGACCCAAGGTAGTCTGATACTCCGTGCGTGATTGCGCAGTTGATAGTCGTCTTTGCAATGTACCTCTTTGCCCTAAAGTTGTCATTGTCGCCTGTATCCTGCGGAAGCTTGCCCCTCATCTTCTTCATCTTGTCTGCCGTCTGCCATGCCCTTATTACCACTTCGCCGATCCTGCCCATTGCTTGGCTGTCTGAAGAATACATGCTTAACACGCCTTCGTCATGCAGCACGTCCTCCGCTGCTATCGTCTCTGCCCTGATCCTTGACTCTGCAAACGCAACGTCTTCTGCGACTGCCGGGTTCAGGTGGTGACAGAACATGAGCATGTCGAGGTGCTCGTCAACCGTGTTCTTGGTGTATGGCCTAGTAGGGTTTGTTGAAGAGGGAAGTGCGAACTTTTCGCCTGCTATCTTCATGATGTCTGGCGCATGCCCTCCCCCTGCACCTTCTGTGTGGTACGTGTGCACAACCCTGCCGTCGATCGCATTTATTGTGTCTTCGACGTACGCGCATTCATTGATCGAGTCTGTATGGATGGCCACCTGTGTATCAGTAAGATCCGCTGCCTTTAAAGATGCATCGAGCACTGCGGCGGTTGTTCCCCAGTCTTCATGATCCTTGAGACCGCACGCTCCCGCCTCTATCTGCTCCAAGCTTGGTGCAAGCGATGGATGCGAGTCGTTGCCCTTACCCAAAAAGCCCCAGTTCATTGGGGTGTCTTCTACGGACTCCAGCATTCTGCTTATGTTGAATACGCCAGGGGTACAGGTTGTTGCATTGGTGCCGTCTGCCGGCCCTGTTCCACCACCTATCATGTTGCATATGCCGCCGCTGATGCCGTCAAGGTACTGTTGCGGGGAGATCATGTGTATGTGCGTATCAAAGTGGCCTGGCGTGCATATCGTGTGCTCTCCAGCTGTGGCCTCGGTGCATGCAGAAACTATCATGTGCGGGTTTACCTTGTCCATCGTGTATGGGTTGCCTGCCTTGCCAATGCCAGCTATCTTGCCATCTTTGATGCCAATGTCAGCTTTTACTATGCCAAGCACCGGATCGAGTATCACCGCATTTGTGATCAAAAAGTCCAAGGCTCCGTTCTTGTTGGTAACGCCCGGCGTTTGAGCTAGGCCGTCCCTTAGCGTCTTACCGCCACCAAACACACATTCGTCTCCCGGCGTAATTAGGTCTTTTTCTATCTGGATGAACAGATCGGTATCTCCACACCTCACTTTGTCCCCTGTCGTTGGACCAAAGAGGTCGCTGTATTGCTTGCGGGTTAACTTGAGAACCATTTTCTTTCTCTTCCTCCTATGCTCCACTAAAGCCAAGCTTCTTGGCTTTTTCGACAGCTGCGCGCATTATCACACTTGAATCCATGCTGCCCATAGTCAGGCCATTGAATCCATAGCTGATCCTTTTTCCGCCTAATTCGCATAGCTCCACTTCTTTGGTGTCTCCTGGCTCAAACCTTACTGAAGTTCCTGCAGGGATGTTCAGCCTGTATCCAAACGTCTTTTCTCTCGGGAAATCAAGCACCCTGTTGACTTCAAAAAAGTGCGTGTGCGAACCTATTTGGCAGGGTCTATCACCTCTGTTTTTCACTGTTATCTTGATCGTCTTTCTATCCGGATTGCACATCACCGGGTCTGATGCTAGAACATATTCTCCGGGGATCATTGTTTTTCTACTGACCTCCTTCCTTTTTCCTTTTTTTTTAAAACTTGGGTTTTCTTTTTTGCCATATTATTCTCACCTATTGGACGGGATCATGCACGGTGACTAGTTTGGTTCCGTCAGGAAAAGTGGCTTCTACCTGAACTGTATGGATAAGCTCGGGAACACCGGGCATAACGTCATTCTTACTTAATACCGACCTTGCAGACTGCATAAGATCGGCAACGCCTTTGCCTTCTCGTGCTCCTTCAACCACGTAACTGGCTATGTATGCCACAGTTTCCGGGTAGTTCAGTTTTACGCCCCGTTTTTTCCGGCCTTCAGCTATCTGAGCTGCTGTCCAGATCCACATTTTTTCCATTTCTCTTGGTGCAAGCATCATTTTTGCATGATACCTCTTGTGTGTTCATGATTGGGTGAACTATTTTAAATTTAGAAAATGAAAACAATTCAATAGGAATTTTTGATGTCTCAATTCTTGGTGATATTTTATCGCTTTAGCCGACGTCGGCTAATAATTGTCTCATCGTTACTGGCCTTCGTCATAGTAAGGTCTACACTTGGTGGGAAGGACCACACTCACCCAGGAAAAGACCTGTTCGTAGGTGCCATTCTTGTTCACTGGCAGGACAAAGTCATGTATTTTTCCCGAGCTTGCCACTCTGATTGAAAGGAAATTTGAGAGAATCGCCCTGCCAAACATGTTTGCAACCATTGTCTCCATCCCTTTTCTGAGCACCAGATCTTCAACGTCCGAATACGGGATGTGATAGCAAAAGCCTTCTTTTTTTACAAGATCGTCTGGCGTCATGGCAGCCTGCTTTCTTATTTTCGAAGTGTCAAGGTCCTTTAGCAAAACAAGGTAAGGATACGGTGCAAGGCCGGCGACGTACCCAAGATCAGCAAATTTCGTTAGCAGACCTTTTTTGCTGACTATGACCCGGCTTGTCGTGAAATCCAAAAAATAGTTTCTTGACCAGCCACCTTTTTCCTCAGAGCTTAACCGCAATATGATTTCTTCAGTGTTGTTTTTGTTGCACCAGTCGATAAACATCCTGACCTTTTCAGAGTCAGATCTATCGCGTAGCCTTTTCTTTGACTCACGGAGGAATTTTTCAAACAAAGGGGGATTCATCGCATGCACCGCGCCTCTCTCGCTCTTTTTCTATTTTTGCAAATAATGGGGTGGCCGGACGCCGCCAGCAACTACTACTGTTGTTAAGGCCTTGACCACCCTATCCCGGCAGGGATGTTCAGGAATCCGGAGGTTGCTAGTAGAAAGATCCAAGCAGTGAACACGAACGGACCAGTGAGGGCAGGCAGTCCCCATTGCCCAAAGAATCGCTGGAGGGCGGGCATCAGGAACGAGCAGCCAATGGTGGCAAACACTGCCATCATGAACGACTGCGGCGTAAGAGGCACAAAGCTTGTCAGCGCTATCATCACCAGCACTTGGTTAAAGCCATGCAGTCCAATCCTTATTTCAGCAGTGGGCAGCTTTGTAAGTATGCCCATTGCAGCTCCAATTCCTGACCCCAACAGTGCCATCAAGCCAGCCAAGTAGAGAGGCGAGAACTCGTCCCATTGCGCCGTGTAGCCGTTAGTCCACCAAGCCCTGTCCTGCACCCCCGATATGAAGGGAGCAAGCTCGAACGCAAGCGTAAGGCCTACCACCCAGAATATGCCTGTCTTCCAGTTCTGCACGAAAGTGACTTGGGAGACACCATTGAGAGTTGCTATCATGAACTCCTTTGCAGTCCACTTAAACTGCACTAGTTCTTCTTGTATTGGGTTTCCA
>CAMLKF010000024.1 GCA_946480575.1 uncultured Nitrososphaera sp.
TCCTATGTCGAGAGGCCTTCGAGGAGTATTGTATCATACGCGAGGAGTTGCGCATCTTCGTCTATCTCCGAGGCTGATGTTGTCGCTGACGCTGTCAGCAGAGCCGCAAATACTCCTAGAACTAGTAGAGAAGTGATTGTGGCTGCCGCAATTGCTGTTACTAGCAGTTTTTTCATTGCGACCTAGCCGTTTTCTCGGCTTTTATTCAGCGAGTATCAAAATTCAGAGTTCATTCCGCGAATGTAGTTCACGGCCAGCGTAAACGATACAATTCTCTGGTCTGATTCATTCGTACTTGTAGTTATCCTCTATAAAGCTGCCTGTTTCGCTTAGGTACACGACGCCATGCTCGATGTTCCTTACAGACGACTTGGGTATGACGTATTTATCTGGCGTTATTGGGCCGTACGTCACTATAATCTTTTCAGGCTGGATCTGCGAAACCACGCCGACGTCCTTGCCATCGCTTGTAAAAACAGGCTTGTTTACCAGAGCCTGCCAGTCATCAAGTTCCATAATATGCTGCAAGTCTGCTATCTGATTTAATGATTTCGTGCAACAGCCGCTACTGTATGCTCAAACCGGAAAGAAGGTTCCAGCAGACATTAACTAGAATACTTCTGAATCTGGTAAGCGTAGCTGCATCACTAGGATTAAGCGGAATTGTAACACTAGAAAAGCCCTTGCAAATCCGTATAATTAATAAAAAAACGTAGATTGTCAATGGAACAAATCAAGTATGCAATATTAGTCGGAGCGATACTCGTAGCGGCTGCAATTTTGGCAGCGATCCAGCCGCAGCTGACTATTGCGCAGACACCAACAGGCAATGCAACAACTGCCGGCAACATGACTGGCGGCAACATGACTGGCGGCAACATGACTGGCGGCAACATGACTGGCGGCAATCAAAGTGGCGGATTTCTAGGTGAGCTCCGTGAAGGAATCGGGAATCTAACAGGCGGCGGACAATGATAAACTCTTGCTGGCAACAGCAGCGCGACTGACCAGTCTGACACAACGCTCACTATCGCATAGCAATGATCCTTTCCTTTCTTTTTCTTTGTTATAGCACGTTATAATTAGGTAAAAGAGGCATAGCTTACCATACCAGCACACAACTCTGAAAAACCATGTTTGCAATAATCTCAAGAGAACAGAACTGCTGCTGCCCACCAACAATAATAACACAACAGGAAATTGTCGTCGTCATCATGCCCTGGAGCAAGCTATATAGCTTTGAACCTTATCATGCTGCTAACAGGATTAATTAGAATACACGCCAACAACCGGCATGGTATCAACCAGCCTTTCAGGCAGGCTTCGACTAAGCCGGTTCAAAAAGCGCGGGTCCTTGTGGGTCATGCTAGGCTTCTTTGTGGTTAGCCTTTCGGCTCACTGGTCTTTTCATGGTTTTCATACGTAGAAGAACAAAAAGACCACAACCAACCAATCGAATTCAACGGCTACTTTAACGTGACGTTCAGAGATACCATGGAGAACTGGCAGTCAGAATTTTTGCAGCTGATGTGGCAGGTCGCAGGCCTATCGCTCCTTTGGTACGTTGGATCGCCCCAGTCGAAAGAAGAGCATGACAGACTGGAGGAAAAGATCGATTTTATAATCAAAAGGCTTGACCCGGAGAATGCCAAGCAGTTCCTTAAAGAATGGGACAAAAGATATCCCAAGGAATGATGGATTAAACTTGCTCGCCCTTAGGCGTGTTGGAAGACACGTTTCTTGCGCTTGCAGGCCCTCCACTGGCACGCTCCTTGCCTGCCTCATATGGATCAGATCTGATGCTCTCGCTTACACGCTCGTGGTTTGCCCTGTTAAGCGCTCTGTCGTGGACATAGGGCTCCTCTTTGCCCTGCCTTGCTACTACTAGGCCTGCAGCGATTTCTACATCATAGGCGCTGTCATACCGCCTTTCTTTGTCAAGGTTGTTTTCTACTGCTTCAAGCACATCGTTTATCCTGTTTCCCATGCTCGGGGATTTCATGTTGAGATGTGCCTTGATCTCTTCTTTTGTAGCCGGAAACTGCAAGCCCTCAAGCAGGTTTGCCATTTTGGACGCCTTGTCCTTGTCGACTGCCTTGTTCGTTGGTGGGTCGCCGGTGATGTCGCCGACGCGCTCTGTTCTGGAGCCAATGCTCGACTGGTCTGGGTCGGTATAGTTGGGATCAGAAGAGATGAGATCACGCCCCGCTAGGCGGCCTCTTCGTGTTCCACTCGCTTTCAGTCTCAGCTCCCTTGCTCAGCTCCATGTCCATATCGTGCGTGTCTTGCTTGAATATCTCCTCCTGTTGTTGCCCCCTGCTTTCGATTTTTTCCTGCTTTTTCATGGTATCAGAATTGCCGCTCATGGCTTTTGACGCGCGCAATTAATGATAAAGAGTATAGAATAATCTTCGAAATTAGATCGACCGCTGGCCCCGGTGCCGCTCAAAGGCTGCGCTGTCGATAAATGCCTGATCACATAAGTTGCATTTGTACGGCGATTCCTCTTTCAGCTCGTCGAATTTTTCCTTCGCTTCCGTTGTAGCCATATGTATGAATTGGCATACCATGCGATATAAACGGCTCAGCGGCGGACCTACTCCATCCCATATATCAGGTCAGCTTCATTGTAATAGAGCTTGTCTGGCATGCTCCTCACCGTGTCTATGACTTCTGGGGTTACCGCTAGCGCCCTGTCTTTGACATATTTCGCTATCTCGGCCTTTGTTTTTGCAAAGTTCGTCCTACCTTCAAAAACCCCGTTTACGATGTCATTTACAGTCACGGTTCTTTTTCGATGGTGCAGTCCTGCAAGATGTTGGTTGAGCCCGTCGCGGTCGTCAAAAGTGTTGCCGCAGACCTTGCAGACAAACTTGGTCGTCGGGCCGCCACTGGCGACTGGAACCTCATCTACTTCTGCAACATCATGTTTCAGTGGCGTGTTCAGACGATTGTTTTCATTGGGTCGCTCCACGTTTGTCGGAGTTGTCCTCAAACATATCGTTTGCAGCCTTGTGCCGTGACTTGTATGTGTCTTCTTGCCTCCCTTGGCACTCTTGCCACGCCGTATTTTCTTGCTTGGATCTGCCATGCAAAGCAAAGAATGGCCCAACATGCAATAAAATTATTTTTAAATTCCCTGCAGGTTTGGCAGGATCTCGCGCCCACGTGAAGAGGCACAGTTCCTTCCGCCTACCCTGCGCACTGGTAGCGGGATTTCTTAGGTCTTACCCTGCTTCGTCCCGTTTTCGCACGCAGTTATTCGACCGAATGATTTTCATTATATATTATGGCTAAAGAAAATAATTTGGCAGGCTGACTTCAGAATCGCTTGGGCTTTTGGTCTCTTGGCCGGCTGTTCCGGTCTATTCTTGATTCTCTGAGCCTTTTGCGGAGCGGGTTCTCGCGCCTTCGCCTTACACGCTTTGGCCTATTGTGCCTTTCAAGCTTGGCTTCCCGCTCGCGCATGGCTTTCTTCCTTATCTTTTCGCCCTGTGGCACCCTTTTCTGGCTCGGCGTGACAACGGCCGGCTTGGTCTGGTCCTGCGACAGGCCAAGCGAAACTGCGTCCAGCTTCAGTAGGCTGCCGTGCGATGCAAGCCACTCTATCTTGCCGCTGACTGACCTTGCCATCTCTTCGTTCTCGGCGATAAGGTACGTCTTGTCCATGCCGCTTCTGATGCCACGAATGGCAGCTTCTTCTATCTTTCGAAGCGATAGCTGGTTGTCCTCCGTGTCCTGGCTGCCTCCCTCCTCTGACCTCAGGGCGATAAAGCCGCACCTGATGTCGGGAAGCGCCGGGTGCACGTTAATGCTCCAGATGACGTCTATCGGGCCCGCGCCATAGTCGATGCCCTGTACAATTTCAAAGCCCTTGTCCTTGCCTGCTTCTACTATGCGGTTCATGTGATGAGTCATTATTATTACTATATTGCCTCCCCTGTTTGCGCACTCCTGCGTTCGCGTGACCCGTGCACGCCGGTCTTGGAGACCAATGTTGAAGGCGTCAGCACTGTGACGTACTTGCGCAGCTGCAATATGCTCTTGTCCGGCATCGACTCTGTTGCGTCTTTAACCTGTCCGGTCATCTTCTCAGTCGGCACCACAAACACCAGCTTGTCCACCAAGTTCAGCATTGCCCTTGCGATGCCTTCATTTATGGACGAGCTGGAAAATTCAGTGAGACAGATGAACCCAAGCCGCATGTCCGGAAGCGATTCGGATCCAGGCTTGAAAACCCACGCCACGTGTACCGGCCCAGCCCCAAGGTCGTGGTTCTCGACCACTTCATACCCAAGGTCTCTTCCCATCTGGATGATAGGAGCCTTTAGCGTGTCTATGAGCTGGAGCTTTTCTTGCGCGCGCTCCTCCGATTCTGGATATGCAGAGTCCTGTTGGCTCATATGCGCTAGCTGGCACACTATTCTTTTTTACGGTTGCATGGCATGCGAGCTGGCATTGCAATTATCTGTCAACCTTTTTAGCGAATTATGTGTCCTTCTATGTGTATCAATGAGCCACAAGAAAGAGATCGAGGAATCTCTGGATCCAGAAAAGGCCAAGGAGCTTGAGCTGGACGAAACTCCCAAGCCCACGAGGAAGGTCAGCCACCCTTCGGTGCCGGTGCCAGACAGCGCCGAGCCGAGCACTCATGACAGGATAAAGGGCAGGCGTGTAATCAAGTAATAATAGTAGTAGTCATTTTACGACAGTCACGGGGCAGCTGGCGTAGGTCACAACGCTGGACGCCACGCTTCCGAGAAGCAGCTTTGAAAAGCCTGATCTTCCTCTCGTGCCTACGACTATCAGGTCAACGCCGTTCTTGTCAGCATAGTCGACTATTGCAGGCCCCGCCGAAGTGGGGCTTGCCACTATCTCTGTCTTAAGCCTGACTCCACACGCAGAAGCCTTACGGCCAATGTTGTCAAACCACACCTGTGCTTCCTGCTTTGATTTTTCCAAAAGATCGTTTATCGCGCTTGGCGTGACCAAGCCAAACGCACCAGAGGAATAGGCATAGCCAAGCTGCGACACCACCACGTTGAGCGCAATTACCTGCCCGTCCTGTTTGCCTGCCAGCTCTACTGCATAGTCCGCTGCCTTCATGGACGACTCGGAGCCGTCTATTCCCACCAGTATCTTATCCACAAGTACACAATAGCATTACAGCCAATATAAGGATCGATTCGATTGAACAAAGTATGGTTAACTATTAAAGAAATGTCGGCACTTGTATATTGCCATGTGGGGGTTTACCATTTACCTCATGAGGCTGGCCGACTACCTTCACGGCCGGCGCAGCAGCAGCAAAAAGTGCGACGTGTGCGGCAAAAAGTTCGAAAGTATCGACGACATGGAGGTGCACAGGCGCGATCTGCACCCGGATGCAGTGACCAGCTAGCTAATAGCAACGCAGTCAGCGCCAGAAGACCAGATCAGTGCGGAATTACTACTTAGGTTTATTCAACTTCCTTCCATACACATCCGCGCATGGTTAGAATGGTTAGGAAAGAAGACAAGGAGCCGATGGCAGTCAAGGTATAGGCAGCGAAACAAAGTGGATGGATATGCATGTGCGGCCTGAGCGGCAACCAGCCATTTTTTTGCGATGGCTCACACAAGAAAACGGCAGACGGAGCGGCAGGAAAGGTCTACGTCTACCACGAGGACGGGACACGCAAAGAAGTCAGTGATGCTTTTCGTGGCTGAAAATCGTCAAAAGCGCCGCGTTTTTTGCGGCCAGCTCTGCCGTCTTGCCGTTGCTGTCCGCGCTCCCTATTATCACCACATCGCCTTCTCTTGGCTTTAATTTTTCAGTGAGCATTTTGCGGATGCCAGGCTCCTTTTTGAGGGAGTCCTGAGTGCTAGCCGGCATGACGAACTTGTCGTCCTGAAAGAGCAGAGTGGTCGCGCCTGTTGCGCCCATCTTTATGGCAGCGTCTCTCTGCTCTATGCCTGACCTTACTGCAAAGCCAAACTCCCTTACCAATATAGCATAGTTGAATCTGCCGAGGGCGACAGAGCACGCGGGCAGGCTCAACTCCGCCGGCATGGCTGCCAGCAACTCCCTACATATGCCCCTCCCCTTGCTAGTGATCTTTGTGCCGCCGTTTGAAGTCGCTATCAGGTTGTGCATCTTCATGTGCTTTACCAATGTCTTGACCGCTCCTTCTCCAAGTGCAAGCTCTTTACACAGATTCTCCCTGCTTGTTTTTCCGGTGTCTTCTATTAATTGGAGAGCGGCAAATACATGCACCATGTCAAACGAAAGCGTCCGGCTTGGCGCGTACCTTGTTGCAACCTTTGTCAGGGCCTTTATGTACGTGTGCACATGGTGTAACAGCAGACCTATGCATTTATCCGTTCTACGTGAGTTGGATAAACCATCCGACTCTTTATATAACACCTTTCTGTACACGAGATGGAATGTATATCACTAAACAGATCACAAAAGCGGCTACAGGAGTACCAAAGATTGCTGTCGGCATTCTCCTTGGGGTGCTTGCGTTCGGCGTCTTTATGGTGGGATTCGATCAAGGGCACATCTTCAGCATGGCTCAGGGCGAGCAGGCGTACGAAGACATGTGGATGCACGAATTCTACCATGACATGAGGCACGCAGCTGGATTTCCATGCCACTAAGCTGATGATGATTTCATGAGAACTCTTACCTTTATTGCCATAACCCTTTTTTCTGGAGCAATTGCCGGCGCTATTCTTGGCATCATAAATCAGATCATTGTAGAGCCGTTCATTCAACAGGCAATTGACATTGAAAACCAGAATGCAATTGCCGCCGGTGAACTTTTCAACCCGTCAGAGTATGCTGCTTATCGCATATGGCAGAGGGGGGGAGAGATTGCAGCCGGCACGGTTCTAGGGCTGTCAATAGGGGCACTGTTTGGAATAGTCTTTGCCTACGCACGCAGCTCGTTGCCAGGTTCAAATAACAAAAAGAGGGCACTTATCCTTGCAGGCATCATGTGGCTTGCGCTCTTTTTGGTTCCAGCTTTCAAGTACCCTGCAAATCCCCCGGCTGTAGGCGACCCCGAAACGATCTACTATAGGCAGAACCTCTATCTAGCACTTGTAGCCATTTCTGGCTTTACCGCACTGAGTCTTGCGTTTCTCTACAGAAAGATCGGTAGTGCAGTGCAGGCGAAGAAAGCAATACTGCCAGCTGCATACGTTGCAATAATGGCAGCAGCATTTGTGGTAATGCCGGCAAACCCTGACCAAATAAGGGCCCCAACGGATTTGGTCGTTAATTTCAGGATTGCAAGTGCATTCACAATGAGTGTGTTCTGGGGATTGCTTGGAATGGTGCTGGGCTCATTCTGGGACAAACTCAAGCCGCATGAAGCTGCTGAAATAAAGGCGCGATAAGCCTGTTAAATAGTAGTAGCGTGCAGCCAGCTCTAGCCGGGTCAAATACGAGAGAAGCGAAGGAATGAATCTGCAGTCGCCAAACCAGCCCGCTTTCAGCAGGAAGAAGACAAAATATTGACAACTGATGCCACCTTCTTTCATGCCTTAAGTACTGGGAAAAATAAACTATCGACAATAGACCAATGGCAAATATAGCGCCTCATGCCTACAAATGGCAACACTATGGTGACCATTAACGCCAGCCAGGAAGTGTCGGCTCCGCTGGATCGTGTGTGGGACATCGTGGCAGACATGGACAACGAGCCGCAGTACTGGCACGGCACAAAGGCCGTAAAGAACATCAGTAGGAACGGCAACGTCATCGAGCGGGAAGTCACGATCGCCTTCAAGGATTCCAAATGCCGCCAGACAGTAGTGCTGAACCCGAAGAAGTCGATCGAGATAACGATTAGGGATGGCCCGATGAAGGGCACAAAGGTTGTCACGCTGAACCCTTCAGGCGACAGGACTAGGATCGACGTCGTATGGCAAATTAAGCTTGCAGGCTTTCTTGGCATGTTCAGTGGCATGGTGAAAAAGCACATCGCAGAAGGGACGGAAGAGGCGCTGGCAAGGATAGGAAAAGCAGTCGAATAAATAACCTTTGTTATTTTCTAGCTACCGCACACAGAATATGGAGCTTACCCTTACAGTCGCCAATATAGTGCTGGCCGTAGTTCTGGCCGGCATCGCCGGCATATGGATCTACCTCCTTGCCTATATGGGCAAGTCATTGCGGCATGCTCCAACGCTTGAATCGTTTGACCGCGCAACTGCAAGCAAATCCCCGAAGGTGAGCGTAATATTGCCTGCCCGAAACGAAGAGCGCTACATAGCACGTTGCCTTGATAGCCTGCTTGCGCAGGATTATCCAAACTTTGAAGTCATTGTAATCGATGATTCGTCAACTGACGGGACAGGCGAGATAATGCAGCAGTACGCCGCCAGGGACTCTCGCATCATGTACATAAGCGCGCCGCCCAAGCCAGAAGGGTGGGCCGGCAAGAACTGGGCCTGCTACGAAGGGTACCTACGGGCCAAGGGAAAGCTCCTGATGTTCACGGACGCCGATACAGAGCATTCCTCTGCTGCGATGTCGCTTGCAGTGGGGCACCTCCTGTCACAGAACCTTGACGCACTGACTGCCGTGCCGCATTTGATATGCAACGACTTTTGGACAAAAGTGACGCTACCTGCGCTTGCGACATTCCTCCATACTAGGTTTTCGCCACTGAGAGTCAACGACCCTGACAACAAGACAGGCTACTTTTTTGGCAGTTTTTTCGTCATCAGGAGGGCTGCATACGAAGCTGTCGGCACCCACAAGGGCGTCAGGCAAGAGCTCGTGGAGGATGGAGCGCTCGGCGGAAAGGTCAAGAAGGGCGGGTTCCGGCTAAAGATGGTAAGAGGCGAGCACCATATAGAGGCCGTGTGGGCGCGAGACTTGTATACCATGTGGCACGGATTGCGCCGGCTCATGATACCGCTATACTATCAGAACAAGTCACGCGCTTTCCTAATGATGATTGCAGTGTTCTTTATCCTATTCGCGCCGTTTGCCACGCTGCCGTACTCGATCCTTGCAGCCGGCCTTGCCGGCAACCACTCGGCAGAGACACTGCTTGCAATACAGCTGGCAGCTGTTGCATTGGTATTTGCAACCACCGCCGTGCAGTGCAGCCTTGGCGTCTTTGAAAGCCCAGCCTACGCGCTTGCATCACCCCTAAGTGGCGCCATTGTCTCGTTCGGCTTTATGTCGGCCATCGTCGACGCGGGAAAGCGAGGAGCAGTGAATTGGCGCGATAGACAATATACTGTAAGCGAAAACCAGCATCCTATTCGCTGAAATTCTATGATGCCTTTGCTCAATAAAAATCGGTGGAACAGGCGCCTGGAACGGCTGTTCCAGCGTGCACCTAATCTATCTCTCAGCAGGATGTAAATGCAGAAAGATGTATGTCTGAACGCAAAAACAATAGAGGAAAAATCCAAATAATGGGCGATGTATTGGCCCTTGCTACATCTGGCATAAAGAAGACGCACATTATGTACAAGGCGAACCTGAGCTACGAGCAGGTGCACCTGTACCTGGCGGATCTTATTGAAAAGAGCCTCGTCATGCAGGATACATCGCCGGACGGAGTGGTCTACAGGACTACAGAAAAGGGAAGGGAGTTCCTTCGCTATTACCAACGGATCTTGGAATTCCTTGAAGAGCCGGAAATTGCTCTGAGCGCGCCATACATCAGCAGGTAGTAGGCGCCTTCACACCATTTTTCTCCTTAGGAGAAAGGATTATTAAAAGAAAATGGGATTTGTTTCTTTATCGTTGAACAAGACAATCCTAGCCGTTTCTATAATCGTAGCCGCTGTCGCAATATTTTTCGCGTTTTCGCAGCTTAACGATCTTGACAATCTTGATGTTCCGCTGGTGGATAACATCATCCAGACAAGCACTAATATCGGCGGCAGTACAGACCGCGGCAGCCTGAGCGAGGACGCTTTCCGCATAGGTCAGGTCAGCACCGTACAGGCTTCTACATCTGACCTAACGCTGCCTGAGCTGTTCACACGCGTCGAAAAATCGGTGGTGCAGATAACCGACAGTGACGAGACCAGTCCGCTTGATTCCCGTCTCGGATCGGGATTTGTCTACGACGACAATGGCCACATAATCACCAACCACCACGTGGTCAACGGCGGTGGCAGGATTGACGTGACTTTTCTGGACGGCACAGTCTATAGGGCGACCTTGATGGGCTCTGATCCATACACCGACCTTGCAGTGCTCTACGTCAAGGATGTGCCCCAGGAAAAACTCGTTCCGCTGCCTCTTGCCGACTCGACCACTGTCAGGGTGGGCGAGCAGGTGGCTGCAATAGGCAACCCGTTTGGGCTCTCGGGGTCAATGACAGCCGGCATCATAAGTGGAGTCGGCAGGCTCATACCCAATGATCTGGCGGGGCAATTCTCGATACCTGATGTAATTCAGACGGATGCCCCTGTCAACCCCGGCAACTCAGGCGGCCCGCTGCTCAACATGCGGGGCGAAGTGATAGGCATCAACTCGGCTATCTATTCGACCACCGGCCAGTCCGCCGGCGTGGGTTTTGCCATCCCTTCGAACACGATGACCAAGGTAGTTCCATCGCTTATCACCAACGGCTCGTTCCAGCATCCATGGCTTGGGGTGTCTGGCACAGACATGACGCCAGGCATTGCCGCAGCGCTCGGGCTTAACCAACCACGCGGCTTGCTTGTAGTAGATGTGGTCGACGGAAGCCCTGCAGCGCAAGCAGGAATCCGGGGAGGCGATGACCCCAGGAGCATCGACGGCCGGGATATCAACCTTGGAGGCGACGTCATTACCGCCATCGATGACAAGACCGTCAGAAAAATAGACGACATACTGGTCTTCCTTGAGAGGGAAAAGACCGCTGAGGACAACTTGAAGCTGACGATACTTCGCGATGGGCAGCTGCAGGATATCAACATCGCACTGGCAGCAAGACCGAACCAGTTCGAGTCGCCATAGGCAAGATCGTTTATTAGTGATTGCCAGCCTTAACCCACTGTATCCTGCCTTGCTTGCAAACAGCAACCCTGCCGCTGCGGTAGTAGTCGAAATATTGAATAGGGCGCTAGAGTCCAAGCCATTATCACGAGCACAGACGCGGCAGCTGATGGCCGAATGCGCCACCGACCTGCTCGTGTCAGCAGCCGGCAGCATAAGGGACAGGACAAGGCCAGACGCGGTAGTCACGTACTCGCGCAAGGTATTCATCAATTTAGTGAATCTATGCCGCGATACCTGCTCGTACTGCACCTACAAGAAGGAGCCAGGCGACCCGCTTCTGTCGATGATGGAGCCGCAGGAGGTGCTTTCTATAGCCAAAGCTGGCAAGAAGTTCCGCTGCACTGAAGCGCTCTTTGTCACTGGCGAGAGGCCGGAGCAGAAATACGGAGAAGCCCATGACTGGCTCCGCTCACTCGGACACTCGTCATCAGTCGAATACATTGCTGAAATGAGCGAGCGGGTGCTTGAAAAGACTGGCCTGCTTCCTCATACCAACGCTGGCAGCATGACAAAAAAGGAAATTGCGATGCTAAAGGACACTAACGTGAGCCTTGGTGTGATGCTCGAGACATCAAGCGAGCGGCTGATGGAAAGGGGCATGCCGCACGAAGGAGCGCCAAGCAAAAACCCTAAGGTAAGGATAAAGACGCTTAAAAGCGCAGGCGAGCTAAAGATGCCGATGACTACCGGCGTTCTGGTAGGCATTGGCGAGACGCCGGAAGAGCTGGTCGACTCGCTCTTCCTTATCAAGGAAATCCACGAAAGGCATGGAGGTCACATACAGGAAGTCATAATCCAGAATTTTGCACCCAAGCCGGAGACAGGGATGGCAGAGGCGCCGCCTGTGTCGTCAGAATATTTCTTAAGAGCAGTTGCGACGGCAAGGATAATCATGCCTGAAATGAACATACAGGTGCCGCCGAATCTCAACCCGGACTTTTTTGGTCGCTATATCGATGCCGGGATAAATGACTGGGGCGGCATTTCGCCAGTTACAATAGACCACATCAACCCCGAGTTCCCCTGGCCAAGTATTGCGTCAGTAAAAAAGGTAACTGAAGAAAAGGGGAGAAGACTGAGGGCGAGACTTCCGATATACCCGGAGTACCTCAAAGGAGGTGGAGGATTTATTACATCGGAGAGGCTTTTGCAGCATGCTAATTTGATAGCTGACAAGTTTGGACTGGTAAGAGAGGATTACATCAATGATTGACTCGCTCCTAAAGCGCACCGATCCAGTCGTCGCCGCAGCCCTCGACCACGCCCTGAGCGGCAAGGACATCTCGATCGATGAGGCAATTGCGCTACTGGACTCAACTGGGCTTGAAATGAACCTTGTCCTGACGGTGGCGGACGAGCTCCGGAGAGTGACCGTGGGCGACGTTGTCACCTACGTCATAAACAGGAATATCAACTTTACAAATGTCTGCATCAAGCAGTGCGGCTTTTGTGCTTTCAGCAGGGATTTCCGCGAAGAAGAGGGCTACTTTTTGCCAACCGAAGAAATACTGAGAAGGGCAAAAGAGGCGGCAAGCCTTGGCGCCACCGAGGTGTGTATACAGGCCGGCCTGCCGCCAAAGGTGGACGGCCAACTGTATATTGACATCCTGAAGGCTGTTAAGAAGGATCTTCCTGACATACATATCCACGCATTTTCGCCAGAAGAAGTGCTCTACGGCGCGGTTAGGTCGGAAACATCAATCGAAGAATACCTAAAGATGCTCAAGGAGGCCGGCATCGGCAGCCTGCCGGGCACAGCGGCAGAAATCCTCGACCAGAGCCTGCGCGACATGATATCGCCGGGCAGGATTTCGGTGCAGAACTGGATCAGGGTAATCAAGCAGGCACATGCGATAGGCATACCGACCACCTCAACGATAATGTACGGCCACATCGAAACGTCGCGCCACAAGGCGGAGCACATTGCGCTCTTGCGTGAGATTCAGAAGGAAACGCACGGCTTTACGGAATTCGTGCCGCTCAGCTTTGTCCACACTGAAGCGCCGATGTACAACCGTCATACTGTGGAAAATGTTAGAGCGGGAGCGGATGGCAACGAAGTTATCAAGCTGCATGCAGTCGCAAGGATAATGCTGAACAACTACATCCCAAACATTCAGGTTTCGTGGGTCAAGGAAGGGGCAAGGATGTCGCAGCTGCTGCTTACAGCCGGTGCAAACGACTTTGGAGGCACACTAATAAATGAGAGCATATCGACGGCAGCAGGCGCGCAGCACGGCCAGCTGATGAGGCCAAAGGAGATACGACAGCTAATAAGGTCCGCCGGCAGGATTCCTGCCCAGCGATCTACCACCTACAAGACAATCAAGATGTTTGCAGGCGAAAGCAACGAAGAGGAATCTGCGCTTGATACGACGGACGCATCGCAGTTTGGCTCATATCACCAGCTGATCAAGCTGGACAAGTTCAGGTACAAGGATGCGAAAAAATAGAAGTATTTAATAAGCTCGAACTAAAACGGGTGCAAAATAAAGCTCTGTTGAAATAATTCAGCTTGTCAAGGCCAGCAGCTTGCACCTTCTGGCAGAGTCAATAGAAAAGAGCCAATAGCTCCTTTCAGACGGCGATGATGACAAGCCTCTGCTCTGCAGCCGATTCCTGTTTCATCTGCGCCGGCTATCGATCATGCCAGCAGGAATGTCCGCAGGCTTTTCCTTGCTGCCAGCAAGGGCCCTCACATCTTTTACCTGATTTGCCAGTGCAGCGAGTATGACGACAGCAGGGCGTCCATCGAGTTGTCGTAGGGCTGGCTTGGCGACGCGCCGGTGTACCCAAGGCCAGCTACCACGAGCACGCTGACGAGGACTCCTGCAAGAGCGGCCACAGAGAGCACCATGCCCCTGTAGCCAATGACAGAGTACGTCCGCCTGCCACTCATCGCCAGCAACGACACCGCAAGCGCGGCCGCAACTGCTATAGATGCAGCAAGGCCGGCATTCATGCCAAGCGACAGTATCTGCCAGTTTGCCGCAAGTCCAGCCATTACGAAAACGACGACTGATGCGAGAGCGCCTGCAAGAGCGTATTGGCGCATGCCCCATTGCCTGACCTGCCTGACGGCCTCTTCTGTCCTGCCGGAATCTTCCGATGGCTCATGATGATGATGCTGCTCTCCAGCCACCTTCCTTGTGGGCGGTGGTGGTGCTGCAACCGACACGTACTTGGAGTCGACATCCCGCAAGAGCTGCAGACCCTCTTCTGTGATTATGTAGTGCTTTGAGTCCTTGGTGACGTAATTGCCCATGCGCTCAAGGTGGTAATAGATCGAGCCGGTGGAAAGCCCGGTGGAAAACTTGATGTCTGAAAAGCCTGCGACGCCGTTCCTGTCGGCAATTGCCCTGAGGATCTTTATTCTGGTTCGCCTAGCGCGCAGCTGTGTCTCCCCTGTCAATGCAGCTGTCATAGTCCAAAGGATTTTTTATCGATTTCGAAATGAGCTCCTAGAAAAGTGATCGCGAAGAATGATCTAGTTATAATTGTTAAATGCAATTGCAGTGCAAGATAGTACGCTGGCGTGATCCGCTACATTTGGATGGCTTTTGTTGCACTTGTTTTGTTGTACAGCCCCGCATTTGCGGAGGGGCAGCAGCTGCAGCAGGAGGAGGATGCAGAGCCAGAATTTGCCGCAGCGCAGATGGGAAAAAAGACGGTAATGATGCTGCCGGCTAACTGGACGGTCTATGCTTCAGAGGCAGAAGTGACGCTCACGTCGTCTGCGCCTGTTGAAAAGGCGCTTGCGTCTGACTGGTGGAATGCAACGGTAGAGCAGCCAAACAGGGTCACGTTCACGCTTGCCGAAAACGTGGACAGGCGATCTATGTTTATCGTCCACACGAACTCCACTGAGGTTTCCTACAGCTACAGAATGACAATAAACTCAACGAGTTATTCAGGCAGAATAGTGCCTGAAGCAAGCGGCAAAGAGAGCAGGTTTGTCAAGTGGAACGACAGCAAAGAAGATGCTGTGTCGGCGTTCATACCCGAAGAGTGGAGCGCCGACCTTCAGCTAATACGGCCGTACAAGTCAATGACAGGCTTTGTCTTTTTTGCTCGGGGAGACAATAACACGCTCGTCTACGTCTTCCAGCCGTTCATGCCGCTTCACGTGCTGCCAAGCGAATCGCTCTGTGACATGGAAAACATGTGCTCCGGCCGACAGGTGTCGACTGAAGAAATCAGGGAGCTGTCGTTCGGGAACGCCCCTGTGGTTATCTCTGACATAAAGACGCCGGAGCAGTACTTCTCAAGCGAGGTCCTGCCAGCGCTGAGGGAGAACCTGAACGCGTACGGAGTCAAATCGTCACTTCCCGTGCACGCGCTGGCATACGGCGGCAATAATTTGACGAGAACTGCCCTCGTGCCTGCGCTTGACATGGAATACGGCTTTGATGTGGAGGGAAAAAGGGTCGCTGGCAGAGCAATGGTATTTACGCGCAACCACACTTCCGCCGCTGGTGACGCTGGCTTTTGGAACGGCTTTATAGTCGGGGTTGAGTCGGCAGAAAATAATTTCGACAGGGCATTCCAGCAGGCAGCAGTGACCCTCCTGACACTCAGGTTTGACGAAAAATGGCTGAGCGATGAAGAAAAAGTGTTACTGGAAAACGCAGACCCAAGCCCCGCTCTTGGCGCAGTTGCAAGGCTGATGGCAAACAGCACGCTGGATGACTTTCGACTGATAGTGCCGACGGCCGCACACAAGATGGTAAGGTCGTACAACGACACCATGATAGCCGGGTACGTCGACACGGAGACAGATGAAGAGCTGCACCTGCCGCTCTTTCCGGATTTGCAGCGCTGGTACCTGGACGGCGACCAGCTGATCGGGAAAAAAGCCGGGAGGAACCCGATGAATTCCAGCTCGCTTGAGCCGCTATTCTGATGAAACCTCGCAAGACTTATACAGACATATTTACGCTATGCATAGCACGATGCCAACTCGTTGGGGTCGTAGCGAAGCCAGGCATCGCAACGGGCTCCAGATCTAACAAACAAAGGGCTAGTTAGAATAGGAAGAAACCCGTGGATCAAGGGTTCAATTGATCGCGGTGGAAAAGCCGCGTCAGGACAAATCCCTTCGGCCCCACTTCAAATTCAGAGTGAAACCCTTTTAGCTCTGGCCCTGGTGAAATGGCTATGGCTGACGAGCTGGCGAAGTCGCCTTACCTGTATTTGTTCAAGAGAACTTCAAAGGCTGGTATCAAAATGTAAAAAAGCACAGAAGCGCAAACACTGCATACGAATGGTTTCGAAGGATGGGAAGGATGCACAAGCGGTTCAATGTCCTGCCAAAAGACTTTGTGAAGATGGGCGAGAAAAAAAGAGTAGAATTTCTCATGGACATGGTTACACAACTTGAAGCCGAAAAGAAGAGCGGATCATACATCGCCAACAACGTCAAGCCGATAAAGAACTGGCTGTCCTTCCACGGCATCAACATCAACCAGAGAATAGAAATCGCAAGGAGGAACGAGCTCGTCACAGTCTCACACGAAAGAGTTCCGACTCAGAAAGAACTGGCAACCATATTTTTGCCGAAGGATTGTTTAGAGCAAAAGCCGCGGCAGCATTGATAGCCTTCAGCGGCCTGAGGCCTGAATCGCTTGGAGACTCGGAATGCGAAGACGGATTGATTGATGATTCAGGAGATTCCAGCAATGGTAATCGATCACAGTAGAGCTGTCAAGTTCACACGAACTCCTGCGCTGGTGATAGTCAGGCCGAGCCTTTCGAAAGCTGGGCATCAGTGTTTTTCATTCCTTCTGGCCCAGGGTTGCGAATATCTCTGAAGCAATACATTGAGTGGCGCATAAGAAAGGGTGGGAGAAGGTCACATCGAAATCTCCAGTTATAACCCAGGACTGGTGGAAAGGAAACCACGAATGGATCAAGCAGAGCTCCAAACGGACATCTGAGGACGGTGAATCTTCGATACAATACGCAGGCCGATAAGGCGGGCTGGGTTCGAGTGGAGAGCATACATCCTGCGGAGATATTTCGACACTCGCCTCATGATTGTAGAGATGGACGGCGTGATAATACGTGACTTCAGGGTATTCTGGATGGGTCACCGTGGCGACATCGAGCACACATACACGCTGAACAAACAACTCCCTAAAGACGTCAGAGAAAAAATGCGCTCAGCCTAGGGGAAAGCCTCCGACAAGCATCTCATCACGCTCAAAAGGGAAAACAACATGGATGCCGTGAAGAGCCAGATGAGCATCCAATTCTTGTTAGTGCGAGGGTTGACAATGAAAGAAACCGAGGCCATGGAGCTGGACACGGCCAATCTTGCGACTCAAGAGATAGACCGGCTGATAAAAGAGAAGAAGAGGAAGAAGCAGAGGCTCGAAGCGAACAACAACAGCTAGAAAGTGGTATCGACAAATGATGTGGAGAAGTGGCTGACTGAAGGATGGGAGTTTTTGTTTCCCCGCTTCCCAAGAACAAGGCGATTTTAAGGCTGCTGAGACGAGAAGTCTGAGAGTCATCGCCATGAATTAAATGTGATTTCGTCTATCAAGATAGTGTGGTGAAATCGAAAAAATATCCGATGAAGGCTTGGCACCGGGAGCACGCAGAAAAAGCCATCATCAAGTTTGCCAAAGGATTGCCTGAAAACGCTTCCAATTACGACCGGAGGAATTACAAGAAATATGGAACTGTTGCTAACTGCATCAGGCAATTGGAGTATGACATGCATCACGGCGTTCAAAAAGAAGAGATAATTGAAATCATCCGCAAGATCGGACGCAGCAAAAAGTATGCTAGCATATGGTCTGCTCCTGAAGCGAGGGTGAGGCTTGAACAATTGGAGAGCTATCTGTCGGGTATTCCAGAGTCAGCAGCGCGCCTTGATTGGGTCGAGCACGCCTACAAGGAAAGAGTAAAGGTATCGGAAGGACTTTAGCCCTTCCTCTCTTCCTAAATGATTGACCTTGATTATAGATGATCCGCATTAGGAGTTACAATTATCGCTAGTATTGCGATTTAAAGGTATGCTATTTTCCTAATAATTTACCTTTACAACCCTCAATATAAAATTATAAAGATTCTGACGGGTTTGCAAGTAGTTTTCTTGGGCAAACCTGCGCGCCGCTCTGAATTACCTTTCAGATTTGATCTTCTGTTGTCCATTAATACCATGTAGCGCGCGTATATTACCGCCATGGCAGCGAATAAGGACAACGTGGCAGACAAGGCAGAAAAAGAGCTTGAAGAAAAAATCAAGGCCGGAAAAACTTCGGCTGAAATTGAAATGGAATTGAACCCGCAGAATGTTGCTTACAAGATAAAGGACAATAGCGAAGAGGAACAAAAATAAAAAACTTAACCGGTATTATTGCTGGTGTGGGACCTCTATAAGCAATACTGTACAATTCTAACTTTTGGAGGTTCTCCGCTCAGGCTCGTTTCGATGGAGGGCAGCCGCGGCGCTTGCAGTATCTGTTGCAGCTGATGCTCTTGACTATGCCGGCGCCCCGCTATTCGCAACTCCAGTAATAGGCGACATAGCAGATGGGGTAATTATGGCTAGTTTGTCTGCCATAACCCGGAGCAAGCGCTCTACTTTGATAAATGCGATCGAGTTTGTCCCGGTCATAGGCGACTTTGTGCCCATATACACGATATCTACTCTGTTGTGGATCTTCAGCGAGTTCAAAAAAAGAAGAGCCCTATTCAGTGATCTTCAGCAGCAGTCTTTCGCCGTCTCTTAGCACATGATTTTCATAGTCCGACATCTCATTGCCCTGGGAATTGCTGAGCCTGACTATCTTGCCAGTGTCTATTCCCCACACTCGCAGGAATTCGCCAAAGGTGAATTCGCGAACAGCTGTTGACTCGATGTGTATAGTGCCGATGGTGTCATGTGTGTGCATGGGCGACAGAGTGGCTGGTCCATACCTGTCAAGCGAGTGGTCTTTCCATAGATCAGATGATATGCCGATCTCCTTTGGAACTTGGATCTGATCACTATTCCTGATGACTGTAAGCAGGACATGGTCGTGCACTACAAGCTTGGGATTGGCATGGATTTCTTGCAGGTTGAACTGGTTGCTGTTCTGGCTCAAAGGCTGCGCTGTCGTCGCATTTCCTGCAGATAATCCCTGATATAATATCAGCATGGTGGCTACCCCTGAAACCACAAGACCAATTCCCACAAAGATGAAAAGCTGCTTCTTGTCCACTTGCAAAGGAGCCCCTAAAAGGGGTTAAAAGTGTTGCAAGGCTTTTTTCTTCTCTTGCTGCTTTTTCCCTCTAGGCTTTGACGGTTTTTATATCCTGCATACTAAAATATAGCAGAGTTAGCTGAAAAGTTTGCTGAAATCCTGAAGATTAACCGGCTGAATTATATTCGGCAGTTCTATTTGAAAAATAGCTCATGCTAATAGTAAGACTGCCTATCTTGTGTAGATTGAGCCATATGGCAAACAAAATGCCGATCTGAAACGGTGCCATGAGAACCCCGCCCAAGCTGCTGTGATAGATGCCTGTAAGGAACACTTCAAGAAAGATTTTGGCAAAGTTGTCTACCGAATAGGTAAGACCTGCCAGCAACAGTGCTGCCGGAACAAGACCTGCGCCGTATCTTGGAGAAAGTCTGAGCGACGTTACAGTCAGCGCCAGTGCCACCCCGAGGCCCATCATTCCTCCAGAAGCGTAGTATAGCATAATGTTTTCTGGATTGCCCCTGCAGGTCTGGTGGCCTCCTTCCATAGAAAGCCATATCTGCGATTCGTGGGCGCCTGCCACACACACCCAATGATGTCCAGCTTCGTGAGCATAGTTAATGGGAAAGGCCAAAACTGCGTACAACGCAAGCGAAAGAAGGAGGATCCTCAATCGAGCGCTAAGATACAATGCAATATTATGCGTATGCTATTGTTTTAAACGTAGTGCATCAGGTCTCCGGGGCATCTGGTAGCATAGACATCAGTCTTGCTGCGGCTGCGCGGTGGCAATGAGCACTTCCCAAGGAAAATTTACGATGCTGCCCTTTTTGAATCGCCTTGTTTTCTCTTCTGCCTCTGCCTTGATTGCGTACAACATCCTGCTGCTTTCTATTCTAGAGCGTATTGAAATCGTGCAGGTGGACAAATAGTCAGACCAATACTTCCTCAAAGGTTCCAGCCTGATGCTCAAAAACGGATTTTTTAATGGACACACCGGAAAATCCTGCCGCAGAGACCATTCCTTCCAGGTCGTCAGGGTTCTAAAGCGGTAGATGTTGGGGGCTCCAGTGAGCTTGATTTCCGGTATGTGGCGCAGCACAGGGTCCATTGCGATCCTAAAGTAGGGCACGCTCTGTGGCGTTCTATGCATTGCAACTGCCAGCCAGCCTGTCTCTTCGTTTAGCAGCACCTTGAGCTGTACAAGCGCCTTTGCGAGCTCGGTGAAGAACATCAGGGCTTACTGGCACACTGTTCTGTCAAATTTTTCATGCATCTCGATGTTCTCAGCATCCATTTCAACAAAATGGCCGGATGGAACAGACGACTTGGCTATGCTGAAGGCGCCCCATGAAAAGTCGAATGCTATAACCAGGCCCAAAGAAGCAAGCCTCCGGGCCACTTCCCTTGACACCACGCCGGTGCCACAGCCAACGTCCAGCACAAAGTCATGTGCTCTGATGCCTGCTGCCTTTGTCAGCCCGGCTGTCGACCTGAAAGGGCCCCTGTTCTTGCTTTCCCGGTCACCATCATAACCTAGGTCAACAAGGTTCCTTGTCAAAAAGCTCTGCATCGTGCTTATCTTGTACTTGAGAACGTCATAGCTTGCAGCCATTTGGCGCCATCATAAAGTTTTAATTCCTTTCATAATCTCATGACGCGCGTTGAAAGAATTCAGGATACTGCAGAACTGCTCTATATGCGGAGAGGGTTTTGATTCCGATTACAAGTTGTTAAAGCACATGAGCAAGGACCACCCAGAAGCCGGGAGTGATGATAAGGCCGGCTGGGTCGGCGGGGACGATCACTCGTGCAGCTGCGGCGGCAGCAGCAGCACCCACGCGCACCATGACGGCGATTGCTGACTTGATGAAAACAGAAAAGGTTTTTTTCATATACGTCGCAAAGAACAGGGAATGGCAGCGCATGCAGGCAGAGGACTGGGGCTACGTCTCGGCAATGTCGCGCTTTTACAAGTGGTGGATGCGCCGGTATTTCGATGTCGAACTGCCGGTCGAAGCCGACATCTTGCCTGTGATAACAGGCAAGATGTTTGACAGGATGTCCGTCGCCTACCTTACAAGGGATCACACCGAGCGGGGCAAAGAGGTCTATCACTTTTACCTTGCATACTTCAAGCCGTTCTTTACTGACTGCAACACCGAAGGCTACACTGCGGAAAACCTGGGGATAACGTGGTGGCAGCGGCCGGCCAGCGAGGCTTCTGAAACCAAGCGCTACGCGTTTTTCGCTGACAAGAACTGCCCAAGGGTCTCGCATGTCCTTGCGCACGAGCTTCTCCGGATGAAGGGCAGGGTCAAGAAGGACTACTTTGGCGGTGTCCACGAGCTATGGGACAGGCACGTTTACGGCGACCTGCCCTTCCTCTATTTTGACAGCCAGTTCAAGCGGGTGCGAAAGGAAGACTCGTACCGGTTCGTGACTATTGACCCTGCAGGGCTTTAACAACAACAGCAAACGAATATCAACCGCCGGCGCAAACAATATAGTTGTTTGTCGCTTGAAGGGCTGGCCAAGTCAGGCGCTATAGTATCGTCGGCAGGGGTGGGGCTTTTTGTAGCGTTTGTCGCCGTACTTCTGGCCTTCCCGGTAATCAAAGAATGCGAAAATGAAAGTGAAAATGAAAGCGACTGCACGTTTTCGTCCACTGCTCCTGAGCCTCTCAGGTCGATGGTGCAGCCTGGCTTTCTTGCCATCTCTCTCATGGTGATCGGGGCCGGCGTGTTCATGGTAAGGTTCAGCAGGTGGCGGGGCTACAAAAAAACAGAGAGTGGAGTCTAGGTCACGCCTGCAGGCTTTTTCTGTTCCACGTGGTCACGCTTGGTGTGCTCTTCCACTTCCTGCCGAGTCAGAAAAACCTTGCCACAGATAGAGCACCTGATCTGGGTAACATCCGTTTTGGATGCCATTACAATTTTTACGCTGACATGATATTTAATGAGTTCAAGTCGCGCCGGCTATATACAATAAATAGCAGAAACTGCAAAATGCTTCTGTTGGGTAGAGTGACCTTTACCAAGCTAGAGAGGGACTTTTTGAGCCGCAACGAGGCGTGTAGGGTCGCCACGTGCCACGACGAGATCCCTCACGTGGCGCCGGTGTCATACGTCTTTGAAGATGGCGTGTTCTTTTTTGCAACCGACCTTGAAACAAGAAAGCTGGAAAACATCCGGCAGAATGGCCGTGTTGCCCTTGTAGTGGATGTTTACAGCTCCGTCGGCAACAAAGCAGTATGCGTGCAAGGCACTGCCGCAATAATAGAAAGAGGAAGCGAGTTTGCACGGCTGTACAAGATATTCCATAGCAGGTTTGAATGGGTCCGGAGCGATCCCTGGAACGAGGGTGAAGCGCCTTTCGTCAAGGTGACGCCTGCAAACAAGGTAAGCTGGGGATTGAGATAATGAGCAAGAAAAAATTCGACGACGCTGCCGGGAAGATATGCGAGGCCGTGCTTCCAATAACGCACGAATACTACCTTGGCAAGGGCGACGAAATGGCAATCTGCACGCTTGGGAGCATCGACCTGCTTAAAAAAATTTCAAAATCCGACATGATGGAGAGGGCCGCCATCGCCGGCAGGCTGCTCTCGGAAAACAAGGGCATCGACGCCATGATAAGGTTCACGCTTGGTCACCCAAAGCTGCGGCGCATCATTGTCTGCGGGCGGGACGTCAGAGGGCACGGGCCCGGTCAGGCGCTGCTCTCGCTACACAAGAACGGAGTTGACGCCGGTGGCAGGATAATCGGAGCGGCGGCCCCTTATCCGACATTGCAATCATCGCAGGCAGATGTTGATGCCTTCAGAAAGCAGGTTGCAATTCTGGACATGACTGCCACAGTCGACATTGCGAAGATAGCCGGGCTAGTAGCCTGAAGTCTGCCTGTCACGGTTGACCTTGTTCTTTTTCTTGTATTCGTCAAGAACGTCTGCAGGGGTCATGCCAAGCTCGATCGATGCCTGAACCACAAAGTGCCAAATGTCAATGAGCTCTTCTCTTGCAGCCCTGCTGTCAAAGGAAGTTGGCTTTTTCCACCACTTCCAGCTCGTGAGGCTCTGAAGCTCGACTGCTTCATGGATTATTGCCGTGGAAAGGGCCGATACTCTGCCTTCGGCAGAAGTCGAGTAGCGGGAAAGGTCCATTGTTGACGCAAGTTCTTTCTGCATTGAAAAAATCGCCTCAAGGGTATCATCCATCATTAACCTGCTAGCTCATGCTGCCTCCGTAAATAGTTTGGTTTAATTCATCTGATGACGAAAAGCGCAGCCCTTTGCGAAAGCTTTAAGATACGAGGTAGCCTATTAGCCATGGCTATGCCTTCTCCCGATTCTGGCAAGCATAATCAGCCGGCAAGCTTTACACCTCTGTCAGAGGCAGACGAAAGCGCCCAGTCTGCATCACTAGGCAGTGCCCTCACGTCCTGCCTCGACATGCTCAAGATTGAAGACCGACAGGTGCGTAAAAAGGCAGTCGAATTTGTAGGCAGCCTATCACTTGGCACCGTCAATGCGTACGGCAAGTGGATAACTACCTTCAAGGCGATAGCAGATTCGTGCGCAGCCAGCGGCCGGATCCTTTCGCAGTCTGAAATGTGCGACTTTTTGACGGTGGCTGCCAAGGGCGTTGACTCAAAGAGGGCTGGCACCAAGGCAGTTAACGACGCGACCTTCCACATTTACGTGGACATCATGGAGAACTACCTCGAGGCGGACGACAACACAAAGAAGCATTACCCAAGGATAATAGTCGACACCATTTCCGCTCTTGACAAGGGAGTCGACACGAGGGGCGAGGCCGTGGGCATTTACAGTATTGACAGGTATTACCAAGAACGCAAGTCGACTGCGCCGGCGGAGGACCCTGCTGCAAGCTATGTCACAATACCAGTAGGCGAGAGCAGTAGGCAATCGACAGCAGCAGGACAGAGCGCGCCTTCGTACAGCGACGAGCTCGTGGAGAACCTGATGCACATAACCGGCAGGAGCAGAAAAGATCTAGAGCGCTCGCTTGCCAGCCTGCAGGCGCCAGACATCAAAAAGGTAAACGACCTGTCAGTGAATTACAAGCGGCTCCAAAAGTATAGCAGGCTGTTTGCATCAGGTGGCAAGTTCAAGAAAGAAGTCGAAAAGGAGCTTGGACGTAAGCTAACGGACAACCAGCTCCAACACGCCATCAACTCGATAAAAAAGGGCCGGACGTACATTGAAAAGATGCTGGACGGCAAGTTCGTCGCGCACGGAACGCACGGCATAAACCACGTCAAGCATAACCTCGAATACGGTTACCAGCTGATGGGCCTTCTGGAGCCAAGAAAAAGGCGCTCAAACTAGGCTGCTGCTCATTTTGGTCTGCAGTATGTCCTCCATGTGCAAGTGGATCTACAAGAACTTTTGATGCCGTCGATAGTAGTCCAGTAGCAGGCGCTTGAATCTTCGTACTTCAACAGTCTCTTGTCAATCAGCAGTTTTAAAAGCCTAGTTATTTGGTCTGCCTGAGCTGGTGGCGGTAGTAGAGGGCTAGATTCTGGTGCGTGATGCGCCGTTCAGCGCCAGGGCGAGCACTCTTGGAGCCGTTTCAAATACGTTCAATTGTCGCGGCACTTTTCAGAAGACGATTAACGGATCGTGACGGCCGATTCATGAGGGAAATTACGAAGTAATTAGGTAGAATCGTCCCCCTATCGCAGGGGACCCAAATACCCCTTTTGATATGGAGGGTCTCTACCTAACATTAGCGGGCGGTGTGTCGGTTACATGTAAAGTAATCAAGTAAACTATTAAGCCTTTTTATCACAAAAAATCAAATTTGTATCACCATCGCATAGATTATGCGATAATTAACTCCACATTTTTTCCTTGAATGTCCATTTTTTGTTGAGCAAAAAGTTTCCAATCGACGCGGCCATGACTGCAACCACCAGCGACACGGGGTAGCTCATCTGCTGGTCTCCGTGAAGGGCATACACCATCGACAGCTGTATAATCGCACCAGGCGTGCTAAAGCCAACGAACAATCCGTATTGAAGAGAGGTCCTACCTGCCGCAAAGTCCCCGTCCTCAAAGGTCCAGAGCTTGTTGAGGAAATAGTTGGACGTTATGGAGAAGAGAATGCCTAAAGCTGTGGCATACAGGTACCAGAGGTCAGAGAATATGCTGCTGAAAAAGAATGAAGCCGCATAATTGACAAGCAGCCCGGTTGCGCCGACTGTGTAGAACCTTCCTGCCTTTGAGAGAAAGCGGACGGAGGCGCGACTTTCGTCTGGGGCAACAGTCCAACCATAGCGGTAGAGCCTCCAGACGGCTCTGATGTAATCGTACATCACAGAAGAATGCAGTTTGCTTGTACGTTCGCGCCTGTTGGTGAACGTGTATGGGATTTCCTTGATGCGGGCGCCCCTTGCCTTGACAAGGATCTCTAGTAGCATCTTGTAGCCGATGGGGTCAAACTTGACCCCGCTGATCATGTGGCGCCTGAATGCAAAGAACCCAGACATCGGATCCTTGACCTGTATGCCAAGGGCTCCCTGCGCTATCTTGGTGGCACCCCTGCTCATGAGCCTGCGCTTGAAGGGCCAGCCTACCACGGAGCCCCCTTTGATGTACCGCGATGCAACCACTATATCGCATTTAGGGTTCTGGAGCTCCTCGAGCATGTGCGGGATTGTTTGGGGCGGGTGGGAAAAGTCGCCGTCCATGACCACGACAATGTCTCCACATGCAGACTGGACGCCTGCAAGTATCGCAGAGCTAAGGCCAAGCTTGGCAGGCCGGCGTATGACTTTGACGTGGAGCTGGCTTTTCTCAGCATATCTGCTTGCGATGTCGCCGGTTCCGACCGGCGAATCGTCGTCGACGACAATTATCTCGGCGGCAATATTGGCAGGAAGCGCCTTAGCTATCGAGTCGAGTATTTTGATGATGTTCTTCTTAGACTCCTTGTATGTAAGGACGACGATTGAAAGTGGCAGTTTGCGAGGCTTCAGCAGCTCT
>CAMLKF010000025.1 GCA_946480575.1 uncultured Nitrososphaera sp.
TCTTTGACAGCTTGTACCCAAAACCCATTGCAATAAAGAGCGTTATCAACCCTGCTATCAGCGTCAGGAAGAATTCCGCCTTGACTACATAATGCATGATCAGAGTCACGGCGACAGCAGGAATCGCTATAATGACGGCCAAGAGGGTGCTGATTGCATATACTCTGCCTATTGTGGCCTTTTTTCGCTTGGCATCATTCTCGTCAGCGGCGCTGGACACTGGATTCCAGAGAACCGGGAATTAATTTAAGCCTTGTTAATCCGACCGGACCGGTATATGTAAACGAAAATTGAGTAGCTCCAAAAGGAAAAAGCTACCCAATCGCATGCGATATCCTTGTGTCACACAGCCGGACTAGATCCCGTACTTGCTCTTGCGTGAGCCTCGCCCCGACATTGAGCACAAATTCATCATCTTCGGCCGTGACAATTCCATGGCTGCGAAGAACCCTGCCGAGCATCACCTTTGTATTTGTAGTATTGCAACTGCGGTTCATCATCGTTCACAAGAAACTGTCTGGCAATCTCTCCTCAACAGATGTCCTGTATCCTTTTGACTGCAGCAGGGTCTTTAGCATATTACTGGTTGGTATATGTGCTGCATCAACATCTTGTTTTCAATGTAATTTTTAGCTGCTTATAGTCCACAATAGATCTTTCCAGATAGGTAGAACCCACTAGAAGAAAAAGTAATTGGAGCTGGTACTGATTGATCAAACTGGAGCTTAAGCTTAAGCTTATATGCGGCGACAACCATCGCAAAAAATTATGCACTGTTGAATTTGCGGATGCTCGCTAGTGACATCGTGAAGCAAGAACTAGCTAAACACCCAATTTTTCAACAGCACAATTCTTGTCACTAAGGTAACCCTACGACGACAACTTGCCAGAGGTTGGGCCCCTTGCCAGACAACAGAGTGATCTCGCATCTTGCAGAATACCTTCTTCCTTTGATATCGACCACTCTCTTTCTGTCCTTGAATGATAACTCCTCTAAGCGAAATGTCCCCGCGTCCAATAGTGTTTGGCTCTGTGTTCTGCAGCACTTAGTGAGCCCATCACTGTTCATAAATACAAATAGGGACCGTCGATATCTGAAGTTCTTAAGAAGGCGCGCTTGCAGAGGCGGTAGCTTGTCTTCCGTTCCGCGATGGATAGGAGAAGTATGCGAAGCGTTGGTCAGAGATCGAGTAGGGTCTTGTAAGAAGCACCACCCTTCCACCTCGGAGTCTATATTCATGATATCATAATCAAGATAGAGAACCCAGTGAACGCCAATACTACTGCCTTTTTCGTCAGCTTCATGTCTATAGAGTGCAAAAAAGCATTTCTCTTGCTTTCTTGTCGTGAATTTTGACCCTGGCTTTTGGGAAACGCTACGAGTACTAGTGGCTACTGCTGTAGCGGTAGTAGTGCCATCGATAGAATCACATTTGGGCTTTTCTTGTTCCTTTTGTTGTTGGAAACTGTAGCTCCTGCTCTGGAAAGCATTTTTTATTGGTGTTGTTGTCCTCCTCAGACCAGACATGGCTGAATCAAAGGGAGGGGGCGGGGGCATTAGATCATCGCGGTGAGGATGTGACGTTGCCGTTGGTATTGTCGCAGCTGAAGTGGGAGGAGGAATAGTAGTAGTCCTTTGTCTGGCGGGATCGTGATAATAATAATAAGAATTGGGCAGGGTGTTTGGTGACATCATTTTGAGGTTGCGTGTTAATCTAAGCAGGTCGTCTGAGTAATCAGCCCAGCTCTTGACCCAAGATTCGATGGAATTGCGGCCTTGCCTGTAATTGCTAGACCATTTCCCCGTCGTTATTTGTTGTGCTTTTGGCAGTGTGTAGGTAGGCATAGGATACCTGCCTTGCGCTAGACCCAAAATGTACTCGGTAAGGCTGGTAATCTGGCCATAACCCTGGTGTTTGAGATCAACATGTCTTCTTGCGGAATACGGCCTGGTAAATGGCCGGCCGCACACAATGCAAACATGATGTCCAACCTTGATAGCAGCTTTGGCCATCAGACGATGTCAACCTCCCCATTTTGCCTGATGTTGTAATTGTGCTGCACAGTGCAGCACAATTTTATTGCAAGTGACATGGAGAAGCTAAATACAAAACCGGAATATAGTTCTTTTCAAATCATCTAGAACTCTATACATAGAGCCACAAAAAATTTCATCCTGATGGTTTAGAAAGTATGAATTTTTTGATGATGATTCTGCCCACATCTGCGATAAAAAGTACATCGCGGGCGTAAATGCCGTAAGAAAAGATAGAAGATCTTCCTCGAGGGTATTGAAACCGTTTTGGAGGGCTGCGAAAAAGGCGTATGTATGTATTGATAGAGTCCTCCATACAAAAAAATCGACAGCCTTCCCCTACTTACCCGGTGAGGTGCCTATATCGCCCTTCTGCCGCTTGCACATCAGGTAAAAACCTGCCGTGTGCTTCGCTGTACTCTCCTCCAAGTGTTTCCCTGATAGTATTTCTATGAAAAGGGCGAGTCAAAAGCCAGGTGGCAGTACAGCACACCAAACCAAGCTTGCCGACTCGAAGCAGGTCGAGCAAATGAGGTCTCACTGAGAGTCGGCACTTGAGCGCGTGGCAGCAGGCATGCTCTAATTCAAAAATTCGTATATATATATTACCAGAAAGCATAGCATATCGTCTAGAACATGACTGCGGTTGTTACCCGCAAATTTGGAGAGGAGGCGCTCCAGTTCCTTGGAAAAAAGGTCTCCGTGGAAACTTCAGATCAAAAAATTTACAACGGCACGCTTGCTGGCATAGACGAAAAGCTCGACGTCGTTCTTGACAACGTGGAAGGGCATGGTGTTCTGAAGGTGATCGTGAACGGCTCGTTTGTCAAGGAGATAAGGTTGATGGAAAAGCCGTTTGACTTTAAAGCGCTTGCCGAAAGGCTGTCAAGGGTCTTCCCCGGCCTTGTCAAGATACGGGAGGACGTCGGCGCAATAATCGTCATGGACAAGATAAAGGTGACGCACGCTGGCGTGGAGGAAGGCGCGGGCCTTGCCGCAGACAGGGTCAGGCAGATCTACGACGAGTTCATGAGGGGGACAAAGAGGTAGTTGTGTCATTCGAGGTCCGGTACTCGGATCTGGCGGCCCGCATAGGCAAGCTCAGGACTCCGCACGGGGTCGTCGAGACGCCCGCTTTTGTTCCTGTTGTCCACCCAGTCAGGCAGACTGTCAGCACCCAGTTTTTGAAAAAGATGGGCTTTGACCTTGTCATCACGAACGCCTACATTGCATTGAGACATTACGGCGACGAGGCGCGACGGCGCGGAATACACGATATCATTAACTACGACGGCGCGGTCATGACCGACTCGGGCGGCTACCAGGTGCTGGAATATGGCTCTGTCGAAGTTGAGCCGGCGGCAATGGCGCAGTTTGAGAAAGACATCAGGAGCGACATACCCATCCCTCTTGACAAGCCCACAGGCTACGGCCTTGCCTATGAAAAGGCAAAAGAGTACGTCGCAACAACGCTGAAAAACTCTCAGGAAACGCTGCGCGTGGTAGGCGACGACACAGATGCGATATGGGTCGGGCCGGTGCAGGGCGCCGAGCACTCTGATCTGGTCGAGCACTCTGCACAAGAGCTTGACAGGATGGGCTTCCAGCTCATGGCGCTTGGAAGCCCAGTCGAGCTGATGGAAGCGTATGAGTTTGCTGCGCTTGCACACATGATAGTCACCGCAAAGCGTGTAATCCCATCAAAGCCGATCCACCTCTTTGGTGCAGGCCACCCCCTCACGATCCCACTGACAATCGCGCTTGGCTGCGACACGTTTGACTCTGCGTCCTACATGCTGTACGCCAAGGCCGGCAGGTACATGATGCCCAATGGAACTGTGAGGCTCGACGAGCTCTCCTATTTACCATGCCAGTGCCCCGTCTGCTCGTCGCACACGCTGAACGAGCTGCGCGGCATGCAGAGCAATGGGCGCACTATAGAGGTCGCCAAGCATAACCTGCACATCCTCAAGGCAGAGGTAGACGCGGTCAAGCAGGCTATAATGGACGGCCGGCTGTGGGAATACGTCGTCCAGAAGGCCCGGGCGCACCCAAAGCTCATGGAAGCTGTCCAGCTCTTCAAGGACCTCGAGCTACTTGAAACCGGCACGCCGCTCTTCAAGGAAAAGGCGATCTTTTTCTACGATCCGATAGACCAGTACAGGCCCGAGGCCCGGCGCTACAGGCACATGGCATCAGAATACAGATCATCAAGAAAAAAGCTGGTGCTCTGCCCGGAGGGCGAGGTCCACCCATTTTATTCTACTAGAAGGTACAAAGAGATTGCCAAGAAATTTCCAGATGCGCAGGTATGCAGCTACAACCCGTTCCTCGGCGTCATGCCAGCAGAGATATCCGATGTTTTTCCTGCCTCTCACAACCTTGTCGCAAGGGCGTACCACAGGCTGCAAGACTATCCCACTTTTGTCGACTCGCTGAAGGAATTTGTCGCTAGAAATAGCTTTGAAGAAATAATAATCATGATAGGCGACAGCTTTATCGAAGACGCGGCAAACGCTGCCGGGCTGAACGCCAGAACCATTGATGATGATGATGACTCAGTTTAGCGACGCCGTCAGGCTTCAAAACGAGCTTGCAAAAAAGGTGGTTGCAAGCGACGACTTTGGCGGCGAAATCAAGCGCGTCTGCGGGGTCGACGCTGCATATGACGGCAACGTCGCATACTGCTCTGCGGTGGTGATGGACAGAGAGCTGAACCTTTTAGAATCCGCAAATTCCAAAAGCGTCGCCAGGCATCCATATGTGCCCGGCCTCCTGATGCTAAGGGAGGCGGAGCCAATCTTCAATACGCTAAACCGGCTAAAGGGAGGGTTTGACTTGCTGCTTGTCGACGGCCATGGCATGCTGCACCCACGAAAGTGCGGGCTTGCGTGTTATGTCGGCGTGACACTTGACAAGCCAACCATAGGAGTTGCAAAGAGCCGGCTGTGCGGAACAGTCCGTGACGACGGCTTTGTTATTTTAGAGCATGGCGGCCAGATTCTTGGTTACACAATAAGCAAAAGGCTGTATGTCAGCATCGGCCACAGGATAAGCTTGGGGACTGCCGTGGCAATCGTGAAAGAGATGTCAAAAAGCGGCACGCCTGAGCCCTTGAGGCTTGCAGACATTAGTTCAAAGGTGCAAAAAAGAAGAAGAAGGAAAGGTCTTGTCGCTTCTTAGGCTTTTACAGTCATCGGACTCTCTTCGACTTGCTCAAGTTCCGGCTCGGTCTCTGGCAGCGGGTTCTTTATCCTCGCCCTTTGCTTGTGCTCATAGAACATGTAGTCGCACATTTTGCTATTCATAATAGTGTGAGTCATGGCAGATAAGGCTTTTCATGCAGTACACACGCCTAGCCAGCAACTTCTTGTATACCCAAGCGCACGCGAAGCTCGCGCGACCTATTTCTCACCGTTATCTCTGTCACACCAGCAGCCTTGGCAATTTCAGCTTGCGTCTTTAATTCGCCAGTAACTTGGCCTGCTAGGTACAGCACTGACGCTGCTATTCCCATCGGGTCCTTACCTACTGACACGCCCTTGCGCTGAGCCTCGTCCACTATGGCAAGCGCCTTGCGCTTTGTCTTTTCGCTTATGTTGATGCCATTTGCCACCTTGACAACGTACTTGTTCGAGTCTATCATCGGGACCTGAAGGTCGAGCCTTGACACCAGTAGCCTATACGACCGCCCGATGTCCTTGGGCTTGACATCGCTGTTTTCCGACACGTCGTCGAGTGTTCTGAGCACACCCATCTGCCTGCTTGCAATGTATATCGAGGCAGCAAGCACCGAGCCTATTGTCCTTCCGCGGATAAGCCCCCTCTCCTGCGCCTTCCTGTAAACATAAGCAGCCTTCTCCATCACGATGTCTGGCAGGCCCATCTTGTCCTTTATCTTGGCAAGCATGCTAAACGCATGCTGGAAGTTGCGCTCTGTTGGCGAGTGCCTCTGGCTCCGGTTGTCCCACATCTTGAGCCTCTGCATTCTAAAGCGCATGTCCGAGTCTATGGCATTGCCGCCGGCGTCCCTGTCAACCCTGCCCATCACGGTGGACAGACCCATATCGTGGCGTGCAAGAGAGCTTGGAATGCCAGTCCTTGCCCGCTCGCTTGCCTCCTCTGAAGTAAAAGCGCGCCATTCTGGCTCGAGAGACAGCGCGCCATCTGCGACTACCTGCCCGCTGTCAGGGCTAATAAGCTCGCCCGTCTCCGGGTCAGTTATCAAGTTACGAAGCGCCTGTTGTTTTGGTTTAGCCACGCATAGTCATCGTCGATGTTGGATTTAAGCATGGTAGCAATTTCTGACTTAGTAGGTTAACAACATCTGTCCAAGTAAGCAAGGACTGACCATGCGACAAATTAGAAAATAAAAATGTAAAGGGGGACGGATTTGTCGTTCGGCTTAACCTTCTTCCCAGCCCTTGTCGAAGACACCGTTCTTGTGCAGAGGAACTGGCTGTCCTGCCGTGTACTCCATCGGCCTCATCCAGAAGATTGCGTGTGTCGGGCATACGCCTACACAAGCGCCGTCAGAGATGCATCTTTCTGGATAAAAGACGAACGCCTTGCCCCTCTTCCAACCTTCGACTGGTTTTACTCTGAGAACGTCTGGGCCTAGGGCAGTGCAAATCTCCACGCAGAGCGCACAGCCTATGCATCTTTGCTCATCGACGTCTGGAAGTATAGCAATTGGCATCTATAATTCACTTAGACGTCAGTATTGTTCGAAACTATTTAAACCCTATGCATACTGCAAAACACTGTTATAACAAGCGCGGGAAGAGCATGCGCGCTTGTGATAAAAGGATGAAAAGAAAGGGAAAAGAAAACAGGGAGCTTTATTTGTTCATTCTCAACACGTCAACTTGGCCGCTATGAAGCCAGTCCTTGAGCTCTTCATGTGTTGGCTTTGCATCGTGCTTGCCCGCCAAGTGAAGATGCAGAAGAACATAGTTAACCTGGTTGAGCAACGGCTTGTTTGATTCGTCGCCCTTGCGAGCCTTTTCCTTCAAGTCAGATGGAACTGTTCTCCACCAGTCATCAAATTTCCTAACCATACCACCGGAGTGAATACCGAACTTAATAAGCGTTTTGGGTTTTTCCAAACGCTGTTATATTACATAGCTGCGCTGATTTGCGCAAAAGCATGCAGTAGGAATATAGGGACTGCAAGCTTTTGCAAGCTTATGCCCTTTGCGATACAGGAATTGCAGAACGCCTACAAAGCGTATAGACAGTTTCTAGCTCGCAGACCGCCCTCTCATCACGCCCGTTACATCTTTCCCTTCTTCACCGGCTCATATTTTGCGTACCGCAAAGTAGATGTTGAACGAGTGGCGGCAATAGCCAGATCGATTTCAGGCAGCCCAAGCTATGTGGACTTGGGATGCGGCTATGGCGATTCCCTCGAGAAGATACGAAGACACATTCCTAGCGCAACAGGGATAGAAAAAGAGGGCGGTATCTTTTACACGTTCCAGGTTCTAAAGCCAGACTACGTTCATCTTGTGCCAGTTGAAAGCTTTGCACAGCCGGTCGATGTCGCATTTGTAGGATGGATGGAGCCGGGGCAGGACTTTCGCAGGCATGTTGCGCGGTTCGCCAAGTGCGTGATAACTACATTTGACGCAGGCGGCCAGTGCGGAGTAAACGGCGGCTGCGAATACGACGAGTTTGGCTTTGAGAAGGTTGCGTGGTGGAGGACACCGTCGTGGATTGACGTCAATGCAGAGCTCATGAACCGGCATTACACGTCGGACCTGTCTGCAGAAAAGAAGGAGCAGCTGGCAAGGCTCCGTACCGCTCACAACTTTTGGTACGTCTATGCAAGACCGGAGCTGGCAGAAAAGGCAAAGTCTGGGTTGAAGACGCAGCTTAAGAAAGAGGACGCTAATGACAGGTTTGACTTTGAATCGGTTCTAGACGAATGCGGCTTTGGCTATGGCGAAGAGCTGCCTGCGCTGACAAACAGCAACAAGCGGTTGTGGGAAGTAAGGTTCGATTAAAAGATGCCGTTCAACGCTGAGGACCTGCAGAAGGCAAGGGTGGCGCTGGCGCAATTTCGCAAGAACGCCGTGTCGCCTCACCACGAGCGCTACAGCTTTCCTTTTTTCAATGGCTCGTACTTTGCGTACCGCAAGGTCGACGTGATGCGCGTGGTCGCGATAGCCAAGTCAATTTCAAACAACCCTAGCTACCTTGATGTCGGCTGCGGCTATGGCGATTTTTTAAAGCACATCAGAGAGTTCCTTCCAAGCGCAGAAGGGATCGAAAAGGACGCGGGAATTTTTTACGGCCTTGGCATCGCCAAGCCAGATTACATCAGGATCGCCGACGCGCATTGGATAGACAAGAAATACGACATTATCTTCGTTGGCTGGATGGAGCCGGGGCAGGACTTTCGCGACCCAGTCGCGCGTAGCACCGATGTCATCGTCACGACGTTTGATCAGGGCATCAGCCTTGCGGCCGAGTTTGACGGTCACAGCTTACACCGTGTCACGTGGTGGAGGACGCCATCATGGGAAGACGTCAACATCGAGGTAATGAACAGGCACTACACAAAGATGCCTGAGGGCAGGCGTGCAGAGCTTGCCAAGATGCGCGGCGCGCACAATATGTGGCACGTATATGCAAGACCGGACAGGGTCGACGCCATCAGGGATGCAATTAAAAAGCAGCTTGAAAAAGAGTCGCCTTTAGACCGCTACGACTTTGAAGGCGTGCTTGACGAGTGCGGCTACAGGTATCTGGAGAAGCTGGAAAACCCGGCGGCCCCCGAGCCGCTGTGGCAAGTGCATTTCAATTAGCAAGATTTAAAACAAGTGTTGTTAAGAGCTTTAACAGTAGAATAATAAATTGAAAGTAAAGGTTATGGGAGCTGCCAAAGAAGTAGGCCGCTCGGCGTTTCTTGTAAACTGCAACAACACAAACATCCTGATGGATTATGGCGTCCTGCTCAAGCGTGAGCCAATCTTCCCGATGCATGTCAAGCCAAAGGAAGTCGACGCAGTGGTCATCACTCACGCGCACCTAGATCATTCCGGCTTTGTCCCCTCTCTCTATCTGTCAGGGACGACTGACATTCCCGCCCTTGCGACCCTGCCGACTTTTGAGCTTTCTGAGCTTTTGATAGAGGACATGATAAAGCTCTCCGGATTTTACCTGCCGTTTGAATACATCGATGTCATGACGATGCTCAAGAGCTCGAAGAACCTGCAGTACAGGGAGGCGCACATGGTAAATGACGCCAGGGTGACGCTCTACGAGTCGGGGCACGTGGTCGGCGGCTCGACAGTTGTTGTCGAACACGATGGCAAGAAGGTGTTCTATACGGGGGACATCAACACAAGAGGTTCAAAGCTGTTGCGCCCGGCGGACCTTGACTTTGGCGAGATAGACATGATGGTAATAGAGAGCACCTACTCGCAGACAGAGCAGGTGCCCCGCGAACAATCAGAAAGAGAACTGATCGAGTTTGCGTACGAAGTAATCGACAGGGGAGGGACTCTGTTCATACCGTCGTTTTCAGTCGAGCGAGCGCAGGAAATAGCAAGCGTGCTCAAGGCCTACAACTTTAAGCACAAGGTGGTGATGGACGGTATGGCGCTCAAGGCCAACCAGATAATGAGCCGGCATCCCGCGTTCCTCAGAGATGCCGACCAGTTCCGCAAGGCGATAGGCGAAGCAGAATGGATACAGGGCTGGAGCAGGCGGCGCAAGGTAGTCAACGAGCCTTGCGTCATAATTTCGCCGGCAGGCATGCTTGCAGGCGGCTCTGCCGTGTTCTACACGCAGCAGATTGCGACAAGCGACAAGAATGGCATTGCGATCGTGTCGTACCAGGGAGAAGGGACGCCGGGCAGGATGCTCCTTGAAAAAAGGGTGGCCAACTTTGACGGCAAGGTAAGAAAGTGTTATGCCGACATAAAGAAATTCGAGTTCTCTGGCCACAACAGCAGAAGCGAGCTGTTCGAGATTCTGGACCGCGTTAAGGGTAACCCAAAGGTGCTGACGGTGCATGGCGACGGGCCCTCGTGCGTCAAGTTTGCTGAAGAGATAAGGGAAAAGTACGGCTATGACGCACGCGCGCCGGATCAGGGCGAAGTAGTCGAGGTTTGATTTGATAATCAAGAATACCGACCCCTACAAGATTAAAAAGTGTGTGTCGTGCAAGCGCGACATCGCTCTTAACGAGAAATACTTTACCTACCCGCTGTCGCTCCAGCAAATCTGCCTGAAATGCGCAGAGAAAGAGATACCGAAAACCATCGAGCTGTTACAGAAAGATCTGGAAAAGATAAGGCAGGAAAAACATGACGGCCCGTGAAAGGACTTGACAGTATAGTAGCTCTTGGTGTCATCCCTGACATTCATTTTTCCACATTACATTTTGCAGATCAGCTGAACCTGTTTTCAAAGCGCGGCGTGGCTGTCAAGGTAACTGAATTTGCTAGTAGTACTACAGGGGAGCTGGCAAGGATGCTCAAAGACAAAAAGGTAGAAGATATTGGAAATAGGCTTGACAGACGGCCCCATCTCCTCTATCGCAAGCGGGGCCGGCGCCGAGATCACCTCCACGTCGCCCTTCTCGTTCTCGAGGTTGCCGCGGATTATGCCGAGCACCCTGTGCACGTGCCCTTGCGCACACAGAGGTTGCCAAGTACTTTGCCCTTGAGCTTCAAATGGCCGCTGTTGAGAATGACGTCGCCGACAACCTCTCCAAGCAAGAGAGTGTCCTCGAAGACTGTGAGTGAGCCCATACGCTTGCTCTCAACTATCTTCATTACCCGCATTGATTCTGGTGTCAAGCTACCTCATTGGCCCGGGAGTGCATCTTGTTGCACAAACAAGCGAAATTACGCTGTTGTCCTTTCCCTCTTGACCCAGACAGTCCTTCTTTCCCTGTGGTCCAAGAGCTCGACAGAGCGCTCTAGCAGCCTATTCCTTATTTCGTCCGCTTCCTTGAACTTTTTCTCCCCCCGTAGTCTGTTGCGCTCCGCCACAAGCTTGTCTATCTCTTCCCTTTCCTGCAGGCTCACCTCAGCAGTCTTCAGCCCCAAGATGTCAATTATCCTGTCAAAGGTGGGGAGCGCAGCATCGGCCATCTCCTTGGTCAGCTTGTCGCTTGCAGCGTACTGGTTGAGCCGGGTCACAAACTTTAAAAACTCTGTGAGCGCAAGCGACGTGTTCATATCATCATCCATGGCAGCTTCAAATGCATGCATCGATTTACCACTAGCTCTGCGTACAGCATCTATGTCACCTCCTGCCCCTGCAGCGGATCGCAGCTCATATGCGCATGTTTCTATCTGGCGCCACCTCTGCACAGATTCCTTCAGCAGCTCGTCGGTGTAGTCGAGCGGTTTTGAGTAGTGCACCGATAGGCAGTATAGCCGGAGAGAGTTCGTACCCCAGTTCCTCAGCGCCTGCTCGATAGTGACAATATTGCCAAGCGACTTGCTCATCTTTTGCGAATTGATGGTGACCATGCCGGAGTGCACCCATATCTTGGCGAATTGCTTGCCCGTGTACGACTCTGACTGTGCTATCTCGTTTTCATGGTGCGGGAAGACAAGGTCGTGGCCGCCGCCGTGGATTTCAAAAGGCGACGGGCTGAGGTATTTGAGCGACATGGCCGAGCACTCGATGTGCCAGCCGGGCCTCCCCTTACCCCACGGGCTGCTCCACACTGGCTCCTCCGAGTAGAACTTCCATAGTGCAAAGTCGAGCGGGTCTTCCTTTGACGGATCGACCTCGATCCTTGCGCCCGACTCGAGCTCTTCCACCGGCTTTCTTGACAGCTTGCCGTACTCTGGGAACGATCTGACCCTAAAGTAGACGCCATTGAGCGTCAGGTAGGCGTGGCCCTTTTTCATCAGGCCGTCGATAAGCTCTATTATATCCTTGATGTGCTCTGTCGCTTTTGGGTGGCGATCTGCTGGGAGCACGTTCAAGCTGCCAAAATCGCGAAAGTAGCTGTCGATGTATTTTTCCGATATCTCTTCGGCAGTCCTGCCTTCGGCCTTGGCCCTGTTGATTATCTTGTCGTCTATGTCGGTAAAATTCTGTATGAAAACAACTCGATAGCCTCTTGACATGAGGTACCGGCGCAGCGTATCAAAGACAATGACTGTCCTTGCGTGCCCAATGTGCGAGTTGTCGTAAACCGTGACGCCGCAGACGTACATTCTGACTGTGCTGCTGTCCTGCGACACGAGCTCGTCCACCTGACGGCTGAGCGTATTGTATAATTTCATCGCAGTCGCTATCAAGACGATTTGCCCGGTATTTTACTTTGCTCAGACGTCGATGTAAATGTCGTTTCCCTTGATGTCCACCTTGTAGGTGGTCAGCTTGACCCCTTCAAGGTAATCGAGCAGCTCGCCAGTCCTGATGTTGTAGTGCCAAGAATGCAGAGGGCATTCGACTACTTCGCCATCGATTTTGCCGGGGGCAAGCGACCCGTCCTGATGGCGGCAGAGCGCCTCAATCGCATAGTATTTGCCGTTTGCGTAAAAGAGCGCAATCCTTGTGCCATTGATGTCGAGCTCCTTGCCGCCATTCTCCCGGATTTCGCCCTTTTGGGCAACCTTGACCAGTGCCAACTTTGGCTACACTTTGTAGCTAGGTAATAAAATGGTTATCGGAACTATGAAGACCTGCAGAATCTAGCTCCGCCACACCTAAATATCTCTCCGAATGCTATATCGTCGTCAATTCTGGCATGGCAGCATCTAACAAGACAATAGCGCTTGGAGTTCTGGCGTTTATCGCCTTTGGAGCAGGCATGGCATTCTATGGCTACGATCAGGCTATCTACCCAGTCGACAGCGCTCTCGGCTATCTAGCAAGGGCCGAAGCGGCCCAGACGCCGGAAGACATGGCAGACTACATTCTAAATGCAAGGAGAACGCTGCCAGAGAGTGGCAACCCTGTATGGGCGTTCCCTACCGCTAGGACGGACTTTGGTTATATCCAGGCAGAGCTTGACAACATGCTGTCCCGCGCCAACTCGATATCGTCGATGGAGCCATACAGCGCAGAATACAACACGGGCATGAATGACATTCGCCTATCCTTGAGAGCCATGCAGGAAGATCTGGTAGAAGCTATGCCGTACCTTTACGTCAGCACCACCAACATCATGCTCAGCTCGGTATGGATTGCCATCATATTGCTCCTGTTCGTTATCATGAGAAGGGGCAGGGCAAGGTACAGAGAGGAGTACGAAAACCAGTAGCTTTTTTATTGCATCTTTTGTTGACACCCTTAAATCATGCCGGGCAAAATAGCTGACGCCAAGCTTGCGGGCAGAGGAAAACTGTCGTACGAGTGGGCTTTAACCCGCATGGCCATTGTTGAAAGGATAAGGGCCAAGAGCGAGCGAGCTCAGCCGCTCGCTGGATATAGGCTGGGCTTTTGCCTTCACATCACGAAAGAGACCTCAGTTCTAGTGATGGCGGCAAAGAGCATGGGCGCACAGGTCGCGGTCTGCTCGGCAAACCCGCTGTCGGCGCAAGACGACATCGCAGCTTTTCTGTACGAGCAGGGCGCAAATGTGTATGCGTGGCGCGGCGAGACAGAGGCACAATACAAGCAGTGCATCCGCGATGTCCTTGCGTTCGGGCCGGCGATAGTGGCTGATGATGGAAGCGACCTGCACATGGCGGCCCACAGGCAAAAGGCAAAGGGCATAGTGAGCGGGACCGAAGAGACCACATCTGGCGTCAAGAGGCTGCTGGCGCTAGAAAAGGCCGGCAAGCTTGCCTATCCAATAATTGCGGTCAACAACGCGCGCACTAAATACCTTTTTGACAACCGCCATGGCACCGGCCAGAGTACGCTGGATGGCATCCTGAGGGCGACTGGGATTTTCCTGCCCGGCGTGCACGTCGTGGTGTGTGGCTACGGCTGGGTGGGCAAGGGCGTGGCAGGTAGGGCAAGGGGCATGGGTGCAATAGTGACTATCACTGAGGTCGATCCTGTCAGGGCGCTTGAAGCCAAGATGGATGGCTTGCAAGTGGCAAGGCTGTCAGACGCTGCGCCGCGCGGTGACGTGTTTGTTACGTGCACCGGCCAGACAGGAGTGATAAGGGAAGAGCACTTTAAGAAAATGAAGGATGGTGCGATTCTGGCAAACGCCGGCCACTTTGACGTCGAAATAGATGTCGGCTACCTTTATTCTGCAATCAAGCCGGTGGAAGTGAGGCCAAATGTCGAGCGCTTTTACATCAACGGCAAAAGGTTGTACCTATTGTCAAAGGGAAGGGTTGTCAACCTGATTGCAGCGGAGGGGCACCCGCCTGAAGTGATGGCCCTGTCTTTTGCCAACCAGCTATTATCGATTTTGCATGTAGCGAAAAACCATGACAAAATGGAAGCCAAGGTACATGGCGTTCCAGAAAAAATAGACATGGATGTGGCAAGGTATGCGCTTGAAGCCATGGACGTCAGGATCGACGAAATGACAGAGGAGCAAAGGCGCTACCAGCAGTCCAGTTAGGTTAAAATCTAGTACGGTTAGTGAAATTGTGATGCCGGACAACAAGAAAAGCGCCGTCGTCACGAGCGCACTCCCGTACGCAAACGGCGAGATACATCTGGGTCACATTGCATCGACCTACCTGCCGGCAGACATTTTCACGAGATTTTCGAGGCTCAACAGCATCGAGGCTTACCACATTTGCGCCACAGACGACTTTGGCACCCCCATACTCATAAAGGCCGAGAAGGAAAAAAAGAGCCCGGAGGAGTACGTCGCATTCTGGAACAGGCGCGACTATGAAGATTTTAGCTCGCTTGGCATCTCGTTTGACTTTTTCTACAAGACAAGCTCGAAGGAAAATGTCGAGTTTGTTCAGCATGTTTTCAAACGCTTGCACGAGAATGGCCACATCTACGAACAGAGCGTCATTCAGTTCTACTGCACGTTTGACGACAAGTTCCTCCCTGACCGATATGTGATAGGCAAATGCCCCTACTGCGGCGCAGAAAACCAATATTCAGATTTGTGCGAAAAGTGCGGCCGAGTTCCTGAGCGGATACTGAACCCCAGATGCGCGATATGCGGGAGGCCGCCTGTCAAAAAAGAAAGCAAGCACTACTTTTTCCGCCTGTCAAGCTTTTCCAGCAAATTGAAAGAATGGCTGTCGACAAACGAGCATCTGCAGGCAGACGTCAAGAACTACGTCATCAACTGGATAAATGAAGGGCTGCAGGACTGGGACATCACCCGCGACCTCTCGTGGGGCGTGCCGATACCGCTCCCCGAGGCAAAGGGCAAGGTGTTCTACGGCTGGTTTGACAACCACCTCTGTTACATTTCGTCGCTCGTGAAATTCATTGGCGACAAGGGAGGGGACGGCAAAAAGTTCTGGAATGAATCTGATGTCTATCATTTTATCGGCAAAGACATCGTCTACCACCACTACCTTTTCCTGCCGGCGGTGCGCCTTGGTATCAATTCTGAATACAAGCTGCCCGACTACATTCCTACAAGGGGGCACCTGATGCTCCAGAACCAGAAAATATCAAAGAGCAAGAACTGGTACATCAGCCTGAAGGACTTTACTTCTGCGTTCAACCCCGACTACCTCAGATTCTACATCGCGTCAGTGATCACGTACTCACAGGACGACCTCAACTTTGACTTTGACGTGTTTTACGAAAAGATAAACAACGAGCTTATCGCTAACGTGGGCAACTTTGTGAACAGGGCGCTTTCCTTTACGCAGAAAACTTTTGGCGGCAAGGTTCCCAGGCCTTCGAAATTTGATGACGCCAACAATGGAGAAGTGTCATCAGCGGTAGACGAGGCTGGCGACTTGCTGTCAAACAACGAAATCGACAGGGCGCTGAAGAGGATTTTAAAGCTCAGCGCCCACATGAACCAGTATTTTCAGGCGCGAGCGCCTTGGGCAAACAAGGAAACAGCAGACGCCACCCTGTACGCGTCGGTAAATGCAACGAGGTCGCTGGCAATCCTACTCGAGCCCTTCATCCCCTTTTCATGCAAGAAAATGTGGAGTCAGCTCAATTTGCAGGGCAGCGTACACCAGCAAAGGTGGGAGTCAGCCAAAGACATGAAGGCGGTTCCGCCCGACCACCCGCTGGGCAAGATCGAGCCGATATTCCGCAAGATAGAAGCAAAGGAAATAGAGCAGTGGAAGAATAAGCTTGGTAAGCCATGACCACTAGCCGCGGGTTGATGACAGGCCGGTTCCAGCCATTTCACAACGGCCACCTTGCCCTAGCAAAGCAGGCCCTGGGCGAGTGCGACGAGCTGGTACTAGTCATCGGCAGCGCGCAGTTCAACTTCATCGACAAGGACCCGTTCACCGCCGGCGAGAGGGTCTTGATGATACACGAAGCCCTAAAAGAAGCCAAGATAGACCTCTCAAAATGCTACATAATCCCTCTTGCAAACGACGAGAACAACGCGCGGTGGCTCGCATACCTCAGGTCGATGGTCCCGCCTTTTGATATGCTCTATTCCGGCAACGACTTTGTAAAGCATTTGGCACTTTCTCAGGGTGCCGGCATCACAGTCAAGCCGGCGAAATTTGCAGAAAAGGAGCAGTACAACGGCTCGAACATACGCAAGCTAATGATAGCAGGTAAGCCGTGGAAGCACCTCGTGCCGCCCGCGGTAGCCAATGTGATCGAGCAGATCAGCGGCATCGAGAGGATTAAAGTGCTCGCCGGCTCTGATAGCAACCCCCAAAAGTGGTGATGAGCGTGGGAAAGGGCCTGAGAGCGTGCCCCATCTGCCCATCGTGCGGCTCGAAAAAGTTCAGGGTAATAGAAAACGTTGAAAATAAGGTAATAGTCGAATGCCTCTCGTGCGCCAAGAGGCTGTCGATTTAGTTTAACAGTTTTTCATTTCTTGTTAGAACTTTTCAAGTTGTCGGCTTAATCTGATGCCGGGGCGAACAACACAGCAGTAAGAATGTCCATAGAGGATCTTGTTGCCATCTTTGCGGGCACTCCATTGTTCCTTTCAGCTTTTAACTCACCAGACGAATTTTTGGGGTAAATGGCGTTCAAAGAGAACGCAACGATAACAGTCAGTCCTAGAGCGTAGCCTTTTGCCAGCTAGAAGGTCATTGATGCCTATTGTGCTCACTAGATTTTACAATGACAGAAGGTTTGCAAAGAATGACGTGTTTATGCAAGAATTGACAAAAGCTTTGCAAATTGACAGCAAGCGCGAGCTTACCAAGTCGGATGCAGCAAACTAACTTGGTCAGAAATTGCTACCACGCTTAAATAACCTGTACGCCATTGAAAGGATGAATGATATGATCAAAATCATCAAGTCAAACGAGCATTACCACAACGAGGAAGACTGGCTCTCAACGTACTGGCACTTTTCCTTTGCGCACTATCAGGACCCACACAAGATGAACTTTGGGCCGCTGCGGGTCTTCAACGACGACGTAATTCAGCCGGCAACAGGCTTTGACTTTCACCCGCACCGCGACATGGAGATAATAACGTACGTCAGTGAAGGCAAGCTGGAGCACCGCTATAATCAGGGCAACCATGACGTGATTCATCCTAGCGAAGTGCAGAGGATGATGATGATGACTGCCGGAAGCGGCATCCTGCACTCGGAGTACAACCGCTCAAAGGACAAGCCACTGAGACTCTTGCAGATGTGGATATTTCCAAGCAAGCGCGAGCTTGAGCCATCGTGGGAGCAGCGCCAGTTTGGAAAGCAAGGGAGGGCAAACAAGCTTCTGCCGGTAGTCATGCCAGAGAACGCAAAAGAAGACGGGCAGGCCCTGCACATGCATCAGGACGGCGCGATTTACGTTTCATACTTGACCAAAGAAGGAAGCAAGGCAGAGCACGCGCTGGCGCTGTGGCCCAAGACGTACCTGTTCGTGATAGACGCCAGGGCGCAGCTGCCGAACGGCAGCACTATAGAGACGAGAGGCGCGGCGAAAATCGAAAAGGAAGGCAAATTGTCGATACAGGTCGAAAAGCCGACTGAATTGATACTATTGGATCTGCCGGAGAAATATGCCATCAACAATTGATGATGTGACCAGCTCTTCTGAAAGCTGGTCGATTAATCTGGCAGATCTCCATAATAATAGGGTCGAAAGAAAATGATGACAGCAAAGTTTAACGTGCTGGGTGTGGCCGGCAGCATGCGCCCTGGCTCGCATAGCACCAAAGCGCTCAAAATTGCGCTCGAGCATGCAAAGAAGCATGGAGCTGCTGAAGTCCGCCTGTTGGAGCTGAGCAAGACAGTCTTGCCGATATATGACCCAAACGGGCCGGCATCAAAGGAAATAGAATATGCGGCAGAAGCTGTGGCATGGGCAGACGCCTTCATCCTCGCGTCGCCTGACTATCACGGCTCGATGTCCGGCGCGCTCAAGAACTTTCTGGACCACTTTTTTGAAGAGTTTGCCGGCAAGGTCTTTGGCTACATCGTGGCGTCTCACGAAAAGGGCCTGACGGTGATGGACCAGATGCGCACGGCAGTACGTCAGTGTTACGGCTGGAGCATGCCCTACGGCGTCTCGATCAGCGGTGAGCAAGATTTTGCAGCAGGTGGCGAAATATCAAACGTAAGATTGTCCAAGCGCCTGCAAATGATGTCCCGCGATCTAGTGGTGTACGGCAGGCTGGTCAGAGACCAGTTCGTGCGCGACCTTGGCTCCAGTGAGCAGCACACGTTTGCCGCACACTATCGGCCGTAGCTGTGACCGGGTTTTGCAATAGCCGGTCGATTTATCCGGCGACCTGCAATACATACTGGTATGACCAAACAAAAGGTGGCGGTGATAGTAGCAGTAACATGACTGTACCCGTGCCAGAAGACTTGCTCGTTAACGCAGTGGACAAGGTAAGCAAGAGCGTTGTCAACATTGCAAGCGTAAGGATGCTGCACGACCAGCTGTTCAGGGTTTTCCCTGTTGAAGGCGTAGGGTCGGGCGTGATAATCGACGAAAAGGGCTACATCCTGACAAACAACCACGTCATAGACGATGCCGAGCGGCTCAAGGTGACGCTCACCGATGGGAGGGTGCTGAAAGGCAGAGTTGCAGGAAGCGACGAGGTGACCGACCTTGCAGTGCTCAAGGTAGAGTCAGACCAGCCTTTGCCAGCGGCGCAGCTTGGCAACTCTGACGACCTGAAGGCAGGACAGATAGTGCTTGCAATAGGCAACCCGTTTGGGCTCACAGGCGGGCCAGCAGTTACTGCAGGCATCGTCAGCTCACTCAACAGGAGCATACAGACAAGGAACGGTGTGCTTGAGCTCATCCAGACTGACGCCGCTATCAACCCCGGTAACTCTGGAGGCCCACTTGTAAACACCAAGGGCGAAGTGATAGCCATCAACACAGCCAACATGCCTTATGCCCAAGGCATTAGCTTTGCAGTTCCGGCCAACACTGCCAAGTCGATATTGAGAGAGCTGATAGAAAAGGGCAGGGTCACAAGGCCGTGGATAGGCATAGCGTCAATGAAGATAACTCCGCAGCTTGCCCGCTATTACGGGCTGCCCGCAAGCGAAGGAGCACTCGTTGCAAAGGTCGAGCCATATAGCCCGGCAGACGATGCAGGGCTGAGGAAAGGAGACGTAATTGAGCAAATAGACGGCAGCAGGGTCGAGGATCCAACGCAAATAGCGTCGCGCGTCCGCGGCAAGCAGGTGAACGACAGGCTAACGCTGACGGTCAACCGCTACGGGCGCCAGCTTCAAGTGCCGGTGCAGGTGGACGAGCGCCAGTGACCCACCATTATTTTTCCGGCGGTAACACTTTTGAACTCGTGATGCCAATTATAATCTCAGTGTCAGACTATGATTCGATGGACGACCTGTTAAGAGAGATTGAAAAGGGAGAGACAACAATAGTAATTACCAAGGACGTAAGGAAGTTCCGCAAGCCGGTGACCATAGTATCCGGCCTGCAGGAAAGGAAGGACGCCAAGGACATAACCAGGCAGCTCAAGATCAAGATAGGCACAGGTGGCACATTCAAAGACAACCAGATAATCTTGCAGGGCGATCACAGGGAGACGGTCAAGGATCTCCTTGCAAAGATGGGCTTTAGAGAGGATTCAATCGAGGTGTACTAGTAGCATCTTGCTTACCTGCTCAGCCGGCAGTTACTTTACGATTTATATCTTGCAACGGTGCTAATGATATGCAAGTGGAAAGCGACGTAAAGGCAGAATCGGCGACTCTCAAGGAGGAGGCTAAGGCAGAGGATTCTGTAGTCCAAAAAGAGGTAGTAGTTACGGGCAGCAAAACGGCGCAAATACTCGTCGAAGAGGACGACGCGCTTTCTGCAAGCGATTTTCACATCAACGACAGCAAGGTTCTTTCGCTTTTGAACGAGATAGGTTCGAACTATTCATTCAAGGGATTGATGCGCAAGCTGAACCTGCACCAGCAGAGCCTTTCAAGGGCGCTCCACAGGCTCGAGGAAATGGGCCTCGTGGTAAAGTCGGAAGCAGGCTACAGGCTCGCCAAGGTCGGCGGGTCATCAACGGCAATCGCAAGAAGAGAAGTTGTACGCAAGCCAAAGGGCAGAGAATACGTGCAGCTGCTCCAGACCTACATCCCCATCAAGATGAAGACCAGCGAAATAGTGCGCCACCTAATAGGCAGGTGGTTCAAGAACCTCCGGTGGCTCGGCATGATCGAAAGTGGGACAGGTTACACCCTTCAGTGGGCAAGCGACGACGGCTCGTTCCAGATCAACCTGAGGCTTATCTCCGACTATATCGTCATCGAAACGAACGCGTCGACTGAAAAAGAAAAGGTTCAGGCGATGATCGGCTCGTACGCGATATACGAGCAGATAACTAAGGTGTTCCAGAGCAGAATTGGCGCGTACGTGCTGGATCAGTACAGCAGCAGTATTGCTCGAGGTAATTAACGCAGGATTTTATATCATGACGCAAGCCTGCATATGCGGCCAATAATCATCCTCTATTAATTGTAGGAAAAAATATTTTGGGATGAGGCGGGTTCCATCCCAAGATAGAGGTGTTTTGTTGTTTACACGCTTTGCGAGTCTAAGTCTGAACCCGTTTCCTCGAGTTGGTGCTCGTCGCTGTTGTCGTCATCATCATCACTACCACCACCGCCAGTAGCGGGCTCTTGTGAATTGTTTGTGATTATGCTGCCGCCTATGGTATTGATAGTGACGATGACGCTGCTGGCATCTGCAGGCCTCTGTTCTTGATGTCCAATCTTATCTTGTTGGCTTCGCCGGGGGCAAGGTTTTCCTATCACTGCGCGAATAGAAATCATAACTATATTGTATTTCCACTGTCGCAATAGCCAATATGATGAGGTGTGTGCTGACGCTCTTGCAAGGTCTCTGTTGTGACCAGCTTCAAGCGTTGCCGGTCAATTAATCCGGTGTCTTCCTATACTATACCTAGAGAGAGAGAAAGATATGACAACAATCGTAGGCATCAAGACCAAGGAAGGGGTCGTGCTAGGCTCTGACAAAAGGGCCAGCAAGGGCTTTTTCATTGGCTCAAAAATCACGCAAAAGATAGCCAAGATAGACGACACGCTCGCAGTTGCAATAGCGGGGCAGCTGTCTGACGCAGAATACCTCATCAAGGTGGCCAAGGCGGAGCGTAAGCTGATGGAGCTTCGGCGCGGCTTTCCGCTCACCGTAAAAGAGTCAGCGCGGCTCATTGCCAACCTTGCGTATTCGGGCATGAAGAACTACCAGCCCTACTTTGTTGAATTGCTGGTTGCAGGCATTGATCAGGACGGCGGGCATGTCTACGCGGCAGACATGAGCGGCGCGATAACAAGCGAGGACTTTGCGTCTTCCGGCTCTGGCTCTCCTGTCGCATACGGCGTGCTAGAGAGCACGTACCACAAAGAGATCACGAACGAGGAGGCGAAGCAGGTTGCCGCCAAGGCAGTCGCGGCAGCGATGGAGCGTGACCCGGGCTCGGGCAACGGAATCGACGTGCTCGTGATCCCGAACTTGGTAATGGAGGTCGCAAGGTAGATGGCAGAAGCGGGAGGGAGCTACAGCAATATGGGAGGAAGGTACCCCTACTTTTACGGGCCTGAAGGCCGGCTCGTGCTGGTCGACAGCGCGCTTGAAGCCGTAAGCAGAGGCTCCACCACGATAGGCATCAGGACGCCGTCGTTTGCGCTGCTTGCAAGCCACATCAAACCTGTCAGGCCGCTGGTAGACCCGGCCGAAAAGATATTCGCAATCGACGGCCACGTGGGCGCCACCGGCTCCGGCTACATCGGCGACATACTGCAGCTGATAGAAGAGCTGAGGCTTGAGGCGCAAAAGCACCGGCTCAACTTTGAAAGCCCGATAGACATCGGCTCACTTGCAAAGCACCTCGGGTCGTTCCTGCACAACTACACGATATACGCCGTCAGGCCGCAGGCGGCTTCAGTGATAGTCGCAGGCGTCGACCAGACCGGCGTGCAGCTGTACCAGGTAGACCCAAGCGGCACATTCATGCGAGGGTCGGGCTTTGCAATAGGCCAGTCGGCTGATGTAGCACTTTCCGTGCTGCAGCAAGAGTACAGCGCCGACATGAGCGTCGAGCAGGCTGTGGCGCTCAGCAACAAGGCTATAGAAAGGGCTCTGGGTGAGCGGCCTGTGATTGAAGTGGGAGTGGTCAGCGCGCAGGAGAAGCAGTTTCAGAAGCTGCGCTAGCCACTATTTTTTCTGCGCAGCCACTGTCGGCTTTAATCCTTCGGGGCGCTTCCACTTGTTGGCCCAGCGGGCAAGCTCCTTGATAATGACCTCGAGTTCCCTTGCCTGAGGAGTCATGCTGTACTCCACCCTGGGCGGCACCTCGGGGTAGATCTTTTTTGTCACAAGGCCCTCGCGCTCAAGCTCGAGCAGCCTTTCCGCAAGGACTGTGCTGCTAATGCCTGCAAGCGCCCTCTTTAGCTCGTTGAATCTGATGACTTCTTTTGTGCTCAGGTTCTTTATGATGTGAAGCGACCACCTCCTGCCAAGCACTTCCCAAACGTCTACAATTGCGCAGGTAGTAGTAGTACTGGCTTTGCCATCTGTCGGTTCTTCTTGCATACCTAGTAGTAAATATGGACTTGCTAATAAGATTGCCTGCGCCATTGAGGTAATACAAGTAAATCTAGTTGCAGCAACTAACAACTGCCGGCAGACATCTCACAGGGGTGGATTCTAGGCCGATATTGGCCTTGCTATTGTTGCTTGCAGGGTCGATGCTTTTGCTTGCCGCAAACGCACAATATGCATCGGCACACAGAGTGACACTGGCGATCTGTTTGGCGACGGCATGTTTGAAGATTTGATAGTAAACGGCACGTATACGCCAATGAAAACATCGGGCTTGAAATGGACTATTCTCCAGAGGCTGATCGGCCTTAACTGCAGCAAGTTCAGATTTTCACAAGAGTTTTCGGAGCTCTCCGTGATGTCAAGCCCATCTTTACCATTACCTCTGGCAGGAAGGACGGCATCGTCTTCATGATACTTCTGTCCGGCAACCTTGACGACGACACATTGGCCGCAGAATATACAGCGCGGACGACTACATGAAGTGCGACGAGCCAGTGATTGCCAAGATAAAGCAGGCGGGACGCTGACGCCATGAAGGCGATAAAGGTCATGATTGAATGCAAGTTTAATCTGGCTCAAGACGGAGAGGGGCTGGCATGATGAGCCGCGGGTAAGACTTTTTAATGCTTTTTTGAGAAAAATATCAGTGCTCAAAGCGACGCTAACCTATGATAAAGGCACCATTGTCATCAGAGGTCTTGCTCATATTCCGTTTGCTACGCTAGACCCAAGGACAAACGTGCTGAGAGCACAGGCTCTTTATTACTCAAACATTATAGAATACATGAAGCAGAGCGGCATCGAATACGATGATCATGTTTTTTCAGATATCATTGCATCATCTCCTCCTCCTGATCTTTATCATAATTACGATGACGATGACAATAAGGGTAATTCTTCATCATCATTTTCATTAAGAGACTACCAGCAGAGGGCGCTTGACAACTGGACTCGCGCTGAAATGAGAGGGTGCGTCATTTTGCCAACAGGCTCGGGCAAGACGCTTGTCGGCATCAAGGCGATAGAGAAGGCAAACGCTGCCTCTTTGATTGTCGTCCCGACTGTTGATCTGATGGATCAGTGGACAGCCGTTCTTTCAAGGTATTTTTTTGCTGCCGGCACAAAGATTGGAAACATTGGCGGAGGAACTGACGACATCCAGCCAATTACCGTGTCGACGTATGATTCAGCGTACATACGCGCGCCGCTGCTTGGCAACAAGTTTTTGCTGGTCGTATTTGATGAAGTGCACCACCTAGCGGCGCCCGGTTACAGGACGATAGCGGAGCAGATGGCAGCCCCCTTTCGCCTTGGACTTACGGCGACGATCGAGAGGGAAGACGAGCTCCACAGGGATCTGCCAAGGCTCGTGGGCGAGATTGTTTTTCAGGCGAGCCCCGACGAGCTTGCAAAGAGGAAGCACTTGGCGCAGTACGACATTGAAAGGAGAAAAGTCGAGCTCTTACCGGAAGAATTAGAAGAATACAACCAGAACATGCGAGCATATCGACAACGCTTGAACTCGCTTGGAAGAATCACTAACAATTACCATATCTCACTTGAAAAGCTGATAATGATGTCTGGGAGAAACCCGATTGCAAGGGAAGCCCTGCTTGCAAGAAACAGGGCAATAAACATTGCGTTGAACAGCAGATCCAAGCTAGAAGAGCTGAAGGAGATCCTTGCAGAGAACAAAGGCAGCAAGACCATAATATTCACACAGCACAATAGCCTTGTCCACGAGATATCCGACAGGTTCCTTATACCGTTCATAACCCACAAAACGAGCAAGGAAGAGAGGCAGGATGTTCTGAAAGGCTTCAGGGAAGGCAGGTACCTTGGCGTTGTCACCTCAAAGGTTCTGGACGAAGGTGTTGATGTGCCGGACGCAGAGCTTGGAGTAATTGTCAGTGGGACTGGAAGTGCAAGAGAGTTCATACAGAGACTTGGAAGGCTGCTAAGGCCCAAGCAAGGCAGCGACAGGAAAGCCAAGCTGATCGAGATTGTATCTTCAGAGACCAGAGAGGAAACGATTACAAGCGTAAAGAGAAGGAGGACATTGAAGACAGTGGCGATGTCACAACAAAATCATCAGCAGCAGCAGCAATATGGTAATGAAGAGAAGGAGGACATTTAGCAGTACGCATGTTGGCGGCCCCGTTGCTCAGAGTTAGAACAAGAAAAGGCATGATTGTCCCGCTATTCTGCACCACGGAGGAAGAGCTAGGGTTGGCAGAAAGAATGATTGAAGAATTTAAAACATCGTGGAAAAATAGAGAAAGGAAATCGGTGCTTGACAGCAGGATAGCGGCACTAGAATCCAGCTATAGTATTGGTGACTACAAGCTTGTAAGAGGATTTTACGCTCTTCTTGAAAGAAGAAGCGCATTTGCAACAGAAGGCATTGTAAGCAGGGGGGACAGCAGTAATGGCAAGAATGCTGTGAGCTCTTCTGTTAGCGTAGATCCAGTTCAGCTTAGAAGGATGTTGTTTGAAGAGTCGTCAAGGCAGGGCTTTGCATTGACTGAACTTGAGAGAATGGAAATTATCAATGTTGCAGCTACAAAGCTGCATCTTTCTGCAAATGCTGTCCTGAAAGCCATGTGGAGCGACTTGGAGCATAATATGGTTCTTGACCAGTTCGACGCAATTGACGCCAAGACTCTGGTCGGGTGGTACAACCTGTCGCTTTTACAGACTCTGCTTTTCAGCTGCACAAAGCTCGAGTTCCGTGTTTCCGGCGGGACAACATGGAAACACGTATTGAGAAATGTAAAGAGGCTCGGCCTGATGTACTATTTGCAGCAGAAACAACAAAAAGGGAATGATGATGATGATGATGGTGGTGGTGGTGGTGGTGGTAGCATTGTATGTTCTCTTGAAGGTCCCTTGAG
>CAMLKF010000026.1 GCA_946480575.1 uncultured Nitrososphaera sp.
AATGAAAGGTAGATGCCGCTGCTGCTGTTGTTTACGCTGCATCAGACTCCCATTGCCTCTTGTTGCCGCCTACAAAACTCCCTGGGGTTATCGGGGTAAACTTGCTGCCGGTCACTCCAGCTATGATGAAGCCTATTCCGTTTATTATCAGGGCAGCTGCGAGAAAGACGTACAGAAGCTCCGCCCCGAATACCGGGAATACCAGTGTCATCATGGCAAGGACGACGGTTATCGCGCCTATCCCTATCAGCATCCCCCTCGCCCATCCTGACGCATGCTTGCCGGATATGCCCTGCGCAATCGCTCCGCTTCCGAGAACAAGCAGTCCCAGACCGAGCAGGAATACCGAAGTCAGCACGGCAGCTCCCGGCAACGCGAGAACCACAAAGCCCATTATCAGCGCAAATACTCCCACGCCTAGGCTAAGAGCGCGCCATCCTCTAGAAAGGTGACGGGCGCTTGCGCCAATGATGATGCCTTCCAGGCCGCCAAATATGAGAGAAAGCGAAAGCCAGAAGACTATGAAGAGCACTGCAAACAATGGGAACGCTATGACTAGGCCTGCAAGCACCAGCGTGATTGCGCCAACTATTATTTCCACGGTACGAACAGATTTTGGAGCCTTTTCCTGAGTACCCTTGACACTCATAATGCCGTTTTTCGATTATAGGATAAAAGCAATCCGCAGCCATCTTACCTAGTGCCGTATTGAACTGGCAACCCTTATTGGTATCACATGATTATCTTTTGCTAACAATGCCAAGAAAATACTTCCCTTATAGTCACATATCAGATATTTTGGAGTTGAACTAGCCTTACATACGCAGCTAAGCTAGCTACAGCTTTTGAGTTCAATTTAGCACTACGGTAAATGCAATCACACTTCTTTTATCCAATGTCACTTTACAATTGCTTGCCGTGGAGCGGATCCGCATCATACAGATCATAATCGGCATAATTGCAATATCGATGTCATTGCTGGCTCTTGCCAGTCCGTTTATGGGCGTCATAGTCTCCATCGGCTACCTGTTTGCCATTGCCCTGGCTGCATTTGGGGTTGAGAGGATCATTGTCGGGACAATGTCCAAGTCCGTAGACAGGTGGTCGCGCGCGGGAAACGTCGGCCTTGGCGCGGCGGTCATTGCAGCAGCGGCTCTTGATTTTGCATTCCCTGCACTGGCGTTTGAAGTGCTGGCGATCCTGCTTGGCCTTGGGCTGCTTGCCGCAGGCGCCGGCAAGGTGATACACGGCGTCAGGGCCAAGGGCGCCAACGGATGGTTCAGGGCAGCCATCGTTGGAACCGGGGCCCTTGGCATCGTGTTTGCCATAGGGGTCATTGTGTCACCTGTATTTGCGGCGGTCTTTACCGCGCTGCTCCTCTCGCTGGCGTTCCTCGTGCTTGGAGCGGAGAGCCTAATAGAAGGCGTGACAGGAAAGAGGGAAAGGATTCTGGGCATAAAAAGATGAAAAAGGAAGGAAGGAGAGGGCGCCGGCCTATGCTCCCTGCTATAGTACTGCTGCCGCCTTAAAGAAGAAGTACTCCTTTACGTTCGGCCTGCACAGATATAATAGCACAGGACAGCTCCGTTGACAATGATGCTCGCCGCTTCTCCTATATGTCCCATGGCAACAGAGGCCCCGCTGCCACTGCCGCGCCGGCGGCAGCGACGGCCATGGCTGCCTTGCGTGCCCAACCCTTGCCCCTGTAAAGGCCGGCGGCAACAGCCACGGAAGTAACGCCTGCTACAGTGAGCATGCTCCAGACAGCAGTAACTCCAGCCGGGCTGTGGGGCATCTGACCCGGCGGGACCAGTATCAGCGGGGTATCTCGGAAGCCAGAACCATCGGCGGAATTATTCCGCTAATCACCATCAGAACTCCGGCCAGCACGGTCAGCCCACAGAGCATCTTGATGCTCCGTGCCTGTTGTTATTGTTGTTGATGAGGTTTCGGTTGTTGTGCATATGCCAACTTTTATTGTCAATGCTGTATGGTTTGATGGCATATATATATATAAAAATAACTGACTGACTAGTCAATCAGTTTTACGGTTGTAACCTGCGCCTTTAACTAGAGCTGCCAAATTATGGGATCTTTCAGGAGATTTTGCTGCTGCGAGGCTTTCCGCGGCCGCCGTTAAATCGAATTTTTTCTCGAGTTGTGGTGCCCACCACCGCATATATCCTTCTAATATGTGATACTTGCGTACTCTCATTGGCAAAAGCATGAACCACGAGCTTCAGAAAAGAGCTGGCCAGTCATCAAAAGGCTTTGAAAAGATTGCTGCAGAACTCGACCTGTTGAGCGCAAAGATCACAAGTCTAGAGCAAGAGGTATCCCGCTGCAACAAAGAGGAACCGGATCTGGTTTTGGGGTTTGACGAAATGGTGGTACACTACAACGACGTTGCTTCCGCCCGCCTTAAGCGGATAGCGAAGGAGATAAAGCAGCTCCGCGAGGCAAGAGTCAAGGCGCTTGAAGAGCTGACAAGATTGAGGGCAAGGCATTCTGAGCTCAGGACAAAGTGCGAAGTCATATCGTACAGGCAGGGCGAGCTATTGTGGGACAGCAGGCTAGAAGCCGTAAAGAAGAGAAAGTGGCAGCCTGCCGCCTGACGGTGTCTCTGTCTACACATATGCGCGGAGAAGACAGTAACAAACTTATGTACAAAAACATCGAAATTTGTACTATATTACATATATTTTCGGTGTGGACATCGAGCGTAATGACGCAGCACAAAATACATTCTGTCGTAGCTGCGCTGCTGCTATCTGCAATACTTGCAGTAGGAGTTTCTGCAGCCAGCGTAACTCCGGCACCGGCATATTCTATAATGCGTGAATCAAGCAGCATCAGCAGCACAAGTGCCCCCTATTCTTCAACGTCTAATATGATGGGCCAAGACGGCAGCGGGATGGGAAGCATGACAAATGACCCGAACAAGCGATGGGGTCTGATTTCGAGCATCCAGAATGACGAGGGTGGCGAGCCTGCCTGGATACTATCGGGTCACTGGACTATGGAGCTTGCCTCTCAGAATGCCACCGCAGTAGCAGGCAATGCTACTACTAATACCACCAGCGCTGGACAGTACGGCAACATCACAGGCTTCAATGCTATGTGGTTCATGGAGATGCTCGACGGCACTGCACAGCATACCCACCAGATGTCTAACTTTACGCAGCTGGAAACCGAATTTGACACCGCCACAAACGAGACTACATTAACCGGCACCTCGACAATCACGATGCCTGGGGGTCCAGTGAATGTGGGTACTGAGATGACTCTATCGAACGGCACGGTGGCAATAGAATTCGATCCAGAAAGCATCGACAACCACTTTGGCGACACGCCTATCTACGGCCTAATAATGACGCCGGAGATGATACAACAGGTCATGGGCATGATGGATCACCGCGGCGGCAACATGACAATGACAGCGCCAAACAGCACCATGGGGTAAAGTGACAGCAACAACAACACTACTGTAACAACTAGTCCCTGATAGAAGGGTGGAGATACATATACAACAATAACATCACCACCTCTTCTTTTTCTTTTATCATTACTGAATATATGTGTATTATATATTGCATCAGACGGCCTTGGCGCTTTTTCTGCCGTAAGTCCACAGCAGACCAGATATCATCCCGGCGGCAAACCATAATGCAGTCATTGCAGCCGAGATAGAGGCTCTCCATGCGTTGACGACTGGCTGCGGGAATAGCAGTGTATCCTCCTGATAGTCTGGAAATGCAAAGAACACGGCAGCCATCACCGCAAGGTAGAGCGCCGCCATACCGAACACCTTGTCCTTCCTCTTTACCCTGCGGAACCCTGTGGCTATCCCAAGTGCCGACAGCCCAGAAACCGTCACGTATCCTGCATAGAGCGGGTAGTATGAGCCTGCCGCCTCGGAGTCGAGCAGCGCCTCCGGGCTTGACGGGTACTTTACCGCCGGCACTACGTACAGCACGAACCACGCTGCGCCAGCTATCATGACTGCGACCTTGAACGGGCTTGTTATTGTTGTTCTTGCTGCTGCTGCTGTCGGCAGCTTGCTATTACTACTACTACTGCTACTACTAAAGACGTACACGCCGCCAACGAGCGCTCCTGCGGCAAGCCCATTAATGATGTAGCCGGTCACCTGCGACGAGTATATCGACTGCGTCTGCAAGTCAAACTCTTCCTCGTCAAACTCGCCCTCTGCCAGCAGCTCGTCAATCCAGAGCTCGACAATTGCATTCGTGTATGGCTGTACCAGCGCAGCGTTGGCCGCGACAGCAATCCCGCCGGCTATGAGGCCTGCGAGGATTGACAGCGCGAAAACCCTGCTGGACTGCAAAGACGCGATCATTTTTGCCACTACAGCTCTTCATCCAGCTCCTCAAAGGCGCCGGCCTTGGATATCTCGTGAAGGCGCATCGCCACCGTCCTGCCGTATTCGTTCTTGTTGATTATGCCTTTTTCATCCAGCATTTCGACCAGCGTGGTGAGCCGAGCACTCAGCTCCTCTGCCTCGCTCAGCTCCTTGCCGGTTATCTTGTGGCGCGCAACCACATCATCGCCGTCTGCTCCTTGAGCGTCATGGTGATGCCGCCGGCCTTTATTCTTCTTCTTCTCTGTAGGCATGTTGATGCAGCAGCAGCAGGTAAAACAAGGCGCAAGTATATAATTGTCAGTCGGCGGCTGCTATCAGCTTCAAAATCTTGCCTATTATCCTGCCATGTGCTCCCTTTTTATCATTAGAGACCAGCACAAGGTTCTCGCCAATCGGGAATGATGTGATTTTTTTTATCTTCTCCCGCTTTGACAGCGTATAGATGAGACCCGCCCGTACTCGGGGTCAAAGTCCTGCTGCATCGCGTTCCTAAGGGCAATCTCAAGGTACAGCTTGCGCCTGTCCTCCTTTGGATCAAGTGGCTCCGCCCTCCCCTTGCAAATGCTTCCTGCAATGAGATTTTGCTCATCTTGTCGATCACGCCGGCAAACCTGATGGTGCGGTCAAGGGCAAAAAATCTTGTCGCATAGTCTGTCAAGGTCACGGCTGGCAGAAGGCAACACCAGATATGGCACAGATGGATTAATTATTTTATCATTTAAATATCGTTGCCTCGTGTCAAGTCTTGCGACAGCATATATGTCTGATACTACAACGACGGCAAGGGAGCTGGACTGGTACCTGCGCGACCACTTTTTCAGGCAGTCAAACGCGAGCAAGACCTCGTTCAGGATAGAGTCACTCCCAAACGAGATGGCCACGCTCTACCTCCGCTATCGAAACGCCGACCTGCAGCAGCTGTCGGAAATGATGGGGCCGGTAATCGACAACTTGGTTGCAAGGAAGGTCCTGGGACAGGACGGCAACGAGCTGAAATTGCTGGGCAAGCTGACTAGGCTCCAGTGTGCCAATTGCTTTTACATCAACTATCTGACAGATGCCGAGCTGAGGGCATGCATGAGGTGCCAGCATGCTGATCTGCACGATTTTCCGCCAAAGAAGAAAGCTTGATATGAACTTGTGCGAGGCTTGTAACTAAAGTGCTGCAGCTGCAGAGCAGGAAAAAGTGGACAGTCAATGGCACGTCCAGGATAAGGCCGGCGCGGGAAACGCTGGACAAGGTGACACCGATATCAAAAAAGATCGGAGTCACTAGGCTTGCCGATATTACTGACATGGATGTTTTGCGAATACCCAACTACTCTGCAGTGCTGCCGGGCACCGAAGACTACATCTGGGTATACAGCGGCAAGGGCCCCACCCGAGAGCACGCAATGGCAAGCGCCCTCATGGAGAGCATCGAGCGTTACTCATCGCTGCCAGCAGGCGGGCCACGAAAATTAGTCAGGTCAAGCTACTTCGAGCTGTCCAAGACGCGCAAGATGCTGCACCCTGACGAAATCGTCGAGCCGGTAAGATTCGAGTATCGAAACGACATGCCTATGGACTGGCTGCCAGGCCACGACCTTGCAAGTGGCGAGGAGGTGATGGTTCCTGCCTCAATTGCACTATTTCGCTACATGCCGCCGCCGCCGGCGGTCAACCCGTTTGCATACTTTCACACAAACGGCCTAGCTTCCGGCAATGTAATGGAAGAGGCGATATGCCACGCGCTCTGCGAAGTAATAGAGCGCGACGCCATGAGCCTTGCGGAGCTGCGCGCAAGCGCTATCCCGTTCCACGTTTTGCGAACCATTGTTCACTCGCTGAACTTGGCGGGGTTCCCGGTGCCGCCGATCCCTGCCGACAGGTTCGTCGACGACCCGGGCGTCTTTCCCGAGGTCGACATATCTGAAGTCGAGTTCGAGCCGGTCAAAAAGCTCGTCCGCAAGTTCGAAAAAGCAGGTATCCCGCTGATAATAAAGGACATCACTTCCGACATCGGCATCCCGACGTTCAACGCAAGCAGCATCGAGTGGGTCACACACGACTACGGCTACCTTGCAGAGGGGCATGGGACGCATCCCGACGCGAGGATAGCGCTCCTCCGCGCGATCACCGAGGTTTCACAGACAAGGGCCGCCAACATTCAGGGGGCAAGGGACGACCTACGCAAGATAAGGTACGGCGAGAACAACACGGACGACAAGCGCGCTTGGCAGTTCATGCCAGCTACAAAGAGGGAAAAGTTCTCGCAGGTAAAGACGTTCTTTAACGAAGACATACTTGACGACATCAAGCTCATCCTTTCAAGATTGAGGAGTATCGAGCTCTATCGCGTAATCATTGTCGACCTGACGAATCCGGAAATAGGAATTCCGGTGGTGCGTGCAATAGTGCCGGGTCTTGAGACCTTCAAGATAACAAAGTCGGTGATGGGCATGCGGGCAAGGGCGTGTTTTAAGAAGCAATGGTCAAGCCGGTAATTATATTTCTCGGTCCGTCGCTGAGCCACGAAAGGGCGCGCAGGATATTTGCCGGCGCAGACTATAGGCCGCCGGCAAAAAAGGGCGACCTGTTGCGGCTGGCGGCAGACCCTGAAGTCAGAATGGTGGGCCTAGTGGACGGCGTCTTTTTGCAGGACTACCCTCCGACTCCGATTGAGGTGTACCAGCTTGCAAGGAAGCAAGGCGTGCTTTTGGCTGGGGCAGCAAGCCTTGGGGCGCTGCGAGCAGTCGAGCTGGAAAAGTTTGGCATGGTGGGTATAGGCAGGGTGTTTCAGCTCTACAGGAGCGGCAGGATAAACGCTGACGACGAGGTGGCGGTGACCTTTGCGCCGGAAGAGCAGAGCTATGGCCTGCAGTCGGAGGCCATGATAGACATCCGCTATAATCTCTACCTTGCGTACAAGAAAAGCATCATAAGCAGGCAAGCAAAAATGGCCATTGCCCGGGTTGCCAAGGGCATCTACTTTCCACACCGCAACTATGCGTACATTATCGAAGAGGCGAAGAAAAAGCACCCGTCGCTTGAAGGCGAGATGGACTTGTTCAAGGGCTATATTGCCTCCAACAGAAAGAGCCTCAAAGAGATAGACGCAATAAAGCTCGTGGAATACCTCAAGGAGCGCTCTGAAGCCATCTAGCCTGTTGTCGCAGCTTCGCGCCGCTAGGGCTCGAGAGTCGAGTTTATCAGCCTGATAAGGCTCTGGATGCTGATAGGCTTTCTCACAAACGCCCTTACGTCTATTGTCGGGAACATCTTGCGAAATTCTTCGTAGTAGATCTCAAATGCAGTCAGAAAGCACACTCTCACCTTGGCGTCCCTTTTCCTCAGCTCTCTGTACAGGTTAAAGCCATTTATCTTGGGCATCCTGATGTCGATTATCATGAGATCGTAGTGGCCGGGCCTAAAGCTTACAAGCGCCGCCCGCGGGTCGTTGAATGTGTCGACCGAGAACCCGTGCTGCTCGAGACCTTTCTTCAGCATGGTCGTGATGTCGATTTCGTCGTCGACGACAGCGATCCTCCTCATCTTTCACCCATTAGATTTCGCTAGTGGTATTTTAAGACAGCGGTTTCCTTTTCCGTGAAAGAAACTATATTCTTAAATTATCTTCTCAGTTTCTGTAAAAGCATGAGGATATACACCAAGGCCGGTGACAAGGGCGAGACCGGGCTTATCGGCGGCAAGCGGGTGAGCAAAGCCGACCCGAGAATAGTGGCCTATGGCGCAGTCGACGAACTGAACTCAAGCGTAGGCCTTGCAGCCGCGTTCCTGCGCCAGAAGGGGCAGTTTGCTGCGGATCTGGCAGATGTCCTTGTGCAGGTGCAGAACGATCTTTTTGTGGTCGGCTCCGACCTTGCGGACCCATATTACCCAAAGAGTGAAAACAAGACCCCGCGCACAGACGAGAAAATGGCAGCTGCGATCGAACTAGTCATCGACAGGTTTGAGGCAGAGCTCGCACCAATAACGTTTTTCATACTGCCGGGCGGGAGCGTCGAGGCATCTCTTCTTCACCAGTGCAGGGGCATCTCGCGCCGAGCCGAGACAGCAGTCGTGGCGCTCTCAAAGAGTCAGACAGTGAACCCTGCAATTGTCATCTACCTCAACAGGCTCTCTGATCTGCTTTTCGTGGCGGCCCGGGTTGCCAACAAGAGGCAAGGCATCCCGGACGTCGCGTGGCGAAAATAGTATTAGTAGTATTAGTAGTATTAGTATTAGTAGTAGTCAGCAATTGCAAAGACATACTAACATTAAAATGGTCAAAGCGCGGATGTTCCGGTAGGTAAGGCCTTGGGCCAAGTCCATAACGTGATGCTAATACTGGCCATCACTGCAATGATGGCAGTCCTCACCACGATGCTGACATATTTTGTCGACCTCCTTCCATCGGCAATTGAGGAGACGCAAGTGGCTGCAGGCGCTGTAGAGCACAGAGTACAGACGGCACCTGGCGATTAGCTTTTAAGGTCATTGCAAGTAATTTTCATTAAATGACAGCCAAACAAGATGGAGCTAGCTGCCCCTATTGTCAGTCCAAGTTCAAGGACAACGAGGAACTGTCAAAACACATAGACAGGATACACCACGGCTCCGGTCTGCTTGAAGGCGACAGCAGAAAATGGTAAATGACCTCACACCTTTTTTTCAGTCTGTTTTGCAGCTCAAATCAGTCAAGCGCGCCGGCTGGGTCTCGAAAGTAAAAGTTGAAAGCGCCGAGTCAGTTGCCGACCACACGTTCTCGATGTGTGCGATGGCCATGTTGCTTGCAGACATGCTGGGGATTGACGCGCAAAGGGCAATGAAGATGGTGATCCTGCACGACCTTGCAGAGTCGATAGTGGGCGACTATATGCCCGGCGACGTGACGGCAAAACAAAAAATCGCCAAGGAAAAAAAGGCAATGAGGGCTATACTTGCTGGCCTGCCCAAGAAAATTAGGGCAGAGTACGAAAGGATCTGGCTTGAATATTTACAGAACAAAACTCGCGTCGCCAAATTTGTTCACAGGATAGACAAGCTGGAAATGGCGCTGCAGGCAAACCAGTACGCAAAGCAAGGGTATGCAAACACTTTCCTTGCGCCGTTCTTTGAATCTGCTAAATCCGCAGTAGGCGACGAAGGCGACATTGTTAGCGAAATCCTAAACTCTTTAAGGCCGGCGCCTGCTACAAAATAACAGCGCAATGCAGTATTTCATGGCTCTCAAGATGGGCGAAAAACGGGTCAAGGCTGCGCAGGAACTGCTCACTCTCTACGCGGGGCACGCCATGCCGGCCCTTGCGCTCAAAGACAACAAGGACAACAAGTGGGAGCCCGTGGGAGAAGAGACGCTTTACGCCGTGGTCAAGGAGGACGCCGGCTACATGATTGCGTTCTGCGACAAGAACGGCATCGCCAAGTCGATTGCGCAGTGGTTCTCTGAGGATGTCAAGAACGAGATAGTCGCAAAAATAAAGGCCGAACAGAACATGCAGGAGTACTTCGGCAAGCTATCGCTTCCAATATAATATATAACTTTATTATTACCGAAATAGGCTTTTACGGTCATATACCTTGGCAGACGGTAAGTTCGAGCAGGAAGTCGAGGTAAGTGGACATCTCATTGATTCCATGATACTGACGAGGATATTTGACAGCGTCATGGACCTCAAGGGCGACTTTCAGGTCCTCGAGTTTACTGTAGGCAAGAAAAAGAAGGACCCAAGCTACGCCCGGCTGATGGTGCGAGGCAAGACCCAGCAGCACCTCGAAGACATACTCGAGCTTGTCTACCGCGCCGGCGCCCAGCCGGTCTCGGTGCAGGAAGCTAGGCTCGAGCCTGCTCCCAAGGATATGGTCATGCCCGACGACTTTTACAGCACCACGAATAATGCCACTCAGGTCTACTACGGCGGCAAGTGGATAGGCGTGCAGAACATGATGATGGACAAGTGCATCGTGGTCGACACCCAAAGAAAGACTGCCGAGTGCAAGATGGTACGAGACATCGTCAAGGGCGACATGGTGGTGGTAGGCGAGCGGGGCATCAAGATAATCCCGCTGGAGCGCCCAAGGGAAGGAATTGACATTTTCCAGTTCATGAGCAGCACGAGCTCAAGCGAGCGCCCCACGCAGCATATCGCGCGCAAGGTCGCAACCGACATCTACAGCACGAAAAAGGAGGGCGGCAAGATAGTCGTCGTGTCCGGGCCAGTGCTAGTACACTCTGGCGCAGCCGAGGCGCTGGCATCACTGATAAGGATGGGCTACGTCGATGGCCTGCTGGCAGGCAACGCGCTTGCGGTGCACGACATTGAAAACGCGCTTATGGGCACCTCGCTTGGCATGCGGGTCAAGGACGGCACGCTTGCGGTAAGAGGGCACCGCAATCACATGCAGGCCGTCAACGAGGTCTTCAAGGCCGGCGGGCTCAAGGCGATGGTGCAGAAAAAGATCCTGAAAAGCGGCGTGATGTACGAGTGCGTAATGAACGACGTGCCGTTTGTTCTGGCCGGCTCTATCAGAGATGACGGGCCGCTGCCTGACGTTGTCACGGACGTTGTAGAGGCCCAGAGAAAATACAAGCAGATTGTCCATGGGGCTAGGATGGTGCTGATGCTGTCGACAATGCTCCACTCTATCGCAGTGGGCAACATGCTACCTGCGTCCGTTAAGGTAGTCGCTGTGGACATAAGCCAGCCTGTGGTGACCAAGCTTATAGACAGGGGCACCGCACAGGCGATAGGTATCGTGACAGATGTCGGTGCGTTCTTGCCAATAGTAGTGGACCACCTTAAGCAAATGGCCAGAAAAAGCAAGTAACTATATAGTTAAGGTAGAGCTGCTAATCAAGCCCTATCTTTTCGTCTTTCCTATATAGTACCTGAGGTAAAAGAGGAAATGTCATCTCTATTTAACATATTGGAAAGAATAGCATCAGAAAGGGTCAAGAGCCCATGTCATAGCAGGACTGCTGATATTGATATAGTACGAGTCGCAATAGGACCGTCTTTAGAAAGCGAAGCGGTGGTGTATGCGTCAATTATCACCGGGCTGGTTGTAATCATCTCGGCCTTCCTGATGATAATCAAGCAGTACGAGCGCGCCATCATATACTCTGCGGCTGGGCAAGTACACCAGAGGTAGGTCGGCCCCGGCATCCAGACGAGAATACCCCATTCGTCGACACCATATTGGTGGTGGACATCAGAGAAAAAGTGCGCGAGTTCAAGGCGGAGAGGATGCTTACCAAGCATAATAACGTGCCGGTGACAATAGACGCAATCCTGCACTACAAGATAATCGAAGAGCGTGCCTGAGATGCGATACTGAACGTAGAAAATTTCAATGAAATAATCCAGCAAGAGGCTCAGACAATGCTGAGAAACAAGATCGGCTCGTCGGTATTTCAGGACATATATACATACTGTCCAAGAGGAAGGGGTCAAGCAGCACATCAAGTCGGTTATAGCAAGCGAGGCCGACAGCCGGGGCATCGAAGTGACGGGCGTCTAGATCCGGTAGGTGATAATCCCGCAGGAGCTCGAAGCAGCGATGTCGATGCAGGCGCAGGCAGGCAGAGAGGGAAAAGAGCGCAATGGTTACGTACAGCGAGTCAGAAGTCCTGGTCGCAAAGCAGTTTGAAGAGGCATCCAAGGTGTGTACACTGACAACCCGGTGGCGTACTCACTCAGGCAGTCGAACATGCTGTATATGAGTCGATAAAGGTGCAGGGCAACACGATAGTCATGATCCCGTCCGAGTCGCTCAACTCGATGGGGTTTGGCAACCTTGGCATGACGCTGGCGTACCTGGAGAAGACAAAAAAGGCGGCTGCGAAGACGACAACAACGATTGCCAAGGAAGGCAATGCCTAAAATAATTGGAGCCGAAAGTATAGCGTATATGAAGAAGGGAAAAACAAGCCAGTCTCCTCAAGACCAGTGGAAGGCTCACCTGACGCCGGACCAATACGAAGTGTGCTGGAACAAAGGCACCGAGCCGCCATTTTCCGGCGAGTACCACGACTCAAAGGAAAAGGGCATCTACAGGTGCGTCTGCTGCGGCAACGAGCTCTTTAGTTCTGACACGAAATTCGACTCGGGCACCGGCTGGCCCAGCTTCTGGAAGCCTGCCAAAGGCGATAGCGTGAAAGAAGAGACAGACACAAGCTACGGCATGATGAGGACTGAGGTAATGTGCAGCAAGTGCGGCGCGCACCTAGGGCATGTTTTTGACGACGGTCCGCGGCCGACCGGCCTGCGCTACTGCATCAACTCGCTGTCGTTAAAGATGTCAAAGGACGCGACGACGGTCATCAGCAATGAGTAAAGAAGAGTGGTCGCAGTGGCTGGACTTTGACAAGGCTAGCGTAGAGGGCGTGCCAGAATCCTCTGGCGTTTGCGTGATGCACGCAAGCATGAAGGTGCTGTACATAGGCGGCAGCGAGAACATAAGGCAGACGCTGCTAGAATGCCTGTCAGACCCGTGCGCTGGCAAGGCCAAACGCTTCCGGTACATGGTCACGCCCTCGTACGGCCAAGTAAAGGAGCAGCTGCTGAAAGAATACGCTGAAAAGCATGCCGGCAAGATGCCGCTCTGCATGGATCAATAAAAGAGCGTTCAAGAAATCTCTATCAGAGTCACCTTCCACAATTCATATTATATTATATTATATATTTATACAGGCTTATAGCAGCGATGCATTACAAATTTACGCTAACAGTCCTAGCAGCCATTCTCGTTATGCTGGCCGCTGTTCCGGCTGGATATTATTATGCCAGCGCGCAGATATCGACAGTGCCTGCTGTTGCCGATCCGGCTCTGAGGGTGGAAGACGTTGTCGATGGGCTTGAGCGGCCAACGACAATGGCGTTTCTGGACCAAGACACAATTCTGGTGCTTGAAAAAGATCGCGGCACTGTAAGGGTAGTCGAAAACGGCGTGCTTCAAGATGAGCCGCTGCTCGACGTCGCGGTGGCAAACGACAACGAAAGGGGGATGCTTGGGATAGCCGTTTCAAAGGAGAACGATACAACAACCTACGTATTCCTGTACTTCACAGAGTCGGGCGGCGGGTCTGACGGCGACGACAGACAGGGAATCGAACCTGCCGGCAACCGGCTGTACAGATTCGAGCTGGAAAATGGCGAGCTTGTAAACCCCCGGCTGCTGCTTGACCTGCCTGCAGTGCCCGGCCCGCGGTACAACGGCGGGATAATAGCTATCGGGCCGGACGACTTTGTCTACGTCATCATAGGGGATGCCGAAGGCCACACTACCCAGGCCCAGAACTTTGAGGACGGCCCCTCTGCAGACGGCACGAGCGGCATACTGAGGATAGGCAAGAACGGCGAAACCCCGCCAAGCGTCATAGGAACAGGGGAATTTAGCAGGTATTACTTTGCCTATGGAATACGCAACAGCTTTGGCATGGCCTTTGACCCGGTGACCGGCGCCCTATGGGACACCGAGAACGGCCCGGGTACCGGCGACGAGATCAACTTTGTCGAGCCGGGCTTTAACAGCGGCTGGAGGGACGTGTTTGGAGCCGTATCGGATGAAGAACTAGGAAGTGAAGATCTGGTGTTGTTTAACAATAGGAACAGCTATAGCAACCCAGAAATTGCATGGGTAGAGACCATTGGGCCAACAGCCCTGGCATTCCTTAACTCGAGCAACCTCGGCGAAGAATACGAGAACGATATGTTCATTGGAGACATCAATAACGGTGCGTTGTACCGCTTTGAGCTGAACGAGGATAGGAACGAGCTTGTGCTGGATGGGGCGCTTGCAGACAACGTCGCAGATACGCTGGCAGAAAACGAAGGCATCACGTTTGGCACCGGTTTTACGGCTGGCCCCGGTTTTCACGGCATCACTGACATCAAGGTAGGTCCGGATGGCTACCTGTACGTGGTGTCATACGGTCAGGACACGATATACAGGATAGTTCCTGAAAACGCTAGCGGCGTCGTGCCAAGTGACGGCGTCGTGCCAAGTGACGACAATAGTGAAGATGACGACAATGGTGTAGATGATGTTGGAGATAACTCATGTCATCCCTCGTACCCAGATGATTGTATACCACCTGCTCCTCCAGACTTAGAGTGCGATGATATTTCTGCTCGCAACTTTCAGGTAGTTGGCTCAGACCCACACGATTTTGATGGTGATAATAATGGCATAGGATGTGAGAGTGGAAGCAATGCACCTGACGACTCCGAAGACATGTAGATGATGCTGGAGCGAATGGTGATGATAACGAAAACAACGATGATGATAATGAAGACAACAGCAACAGCAACAGACCCTGAAGCAACGATGATGATGACGACTACGACTACTAAGAAGAAGGCTCGCTCAATTTTTTCTGAATGAGTTCAAGCGCTGCCTTGGGGTCTGCCCGGCCTCTTGTCAGCTGCATTACTTTTCCAAGCAAAAAGTTGGCAGCGTTGGGATTGCGTCTTGCATCTTGAACAGCTGCCTTCTCTGACTGAAAGACCGAGTCGATAGCCTGCGCTAGCGCGCCGGCGTCGTCTATCATCGAGGCGCGCGTCTTCTTTGCCACTGAAGAAGGCATCTCGCCTGTCTTCACGATCTGGCCAAGGATCTGCTTGGCAGTCGCTCTGTTTATCACGTTCTGGTCAACCAGCTTTGCCAGCTCTGCAACGTGCTCTGGCCCTATCTTCAGGCCCTCAAAGATCCGCTCTTCCTTTTCGTTCATAAATCCCATCAGGTCGGTGACTATCCAGTTAGCTATCTCCTTGGGCGAGTGGTACGTCTTCAGGGCAGACTCGAAAAAGTCGGCAAGCTCCTTGTTGTTGATTAGCACCTGCGCCACGTGGGCCGATAGGTCGTAGTCTAAAACAAAGCGATCCTTGCGGGCATCGGGGAGCTCGGGCATCAATTGCATGACAGACGACGAAAATTCACTGCCAAGCACCACTGCCGGGATGTCCGGCTCGGGAAAGTAGCGGTAGTCCTGCTCCTCTTCTTTTGTCCTTGACTCCTTTGTCACCTTTCTTGCGTCGTCCCAGTGACGGGTCTCAGCCTTGACCTCGATGTCGCGCGAAGCCATCGTCCTCTGCCTTGTTATCTCGTAGCGCAGCGCCTTCTCCACGTCGGCAAACGAGCTAACGTTCTTTATCTCCACCCTGTTGCCGCCGCTGCCGACCGACACGTTGGCATCACAGCGCACCGATCCTTCCAGCTTTGTGTCGCACACCTCCAAGTGCTCTATTATCGACGTTACCTTGTCAAGAAACAGCCGCACGTCCTTCGGGTCAGAAAAGTCCGGCTCTGTCACTATCTCAACCAGCGGGACGCCGGCCCTGTTGTAGTCAATCAGCGTGTAGATGCTCGTCTCCATGCTGCCGCTCTCGTAGACGAGCCTGCCGGGGTCCTCCTCTAGCTGCACGCGCCTTATCCTTGTGCTTTTGCTGCCGCCGTCGCCATATTCTAGCTTGCCTTCGACGCCGATGCTCGTTATTCCATAGGCGTTATACTGCGTCAGCTGGAAGTTCTTTGGCAGGTCGGGATAAAAGTAGTTCTTGCGGTAGAACGCGATCTCGTCTGGTATCTTGCAGCCAAGGGCAAGCGAGATCATGCCTGCGCATTCCACTGCCTTTCTGTTCAGAAGCGGGAGCGTGCCGGGCAGACCTGCGCAGGTAGGGCAGACGTTTGCGTTTGCGCCCTTGCCGCGGTAGTCGCAGCTGCAGGAGCAAAAGAGCTTGCTCTTGACGCCGGTCAGCTGGCAGTGGATTTCAAGACCGATTTTCGTTTCCATTACAGCTCGGGGCTCCTTTGTACCTTGGCAGCGCCTTCAAACAGAAACGCAGCATCGAGCATCTTTTGCTCTTGGAATTCGTCTGCCATCATTTGCAGGCCGACAGGCAGGCCACCACCGTCACCGGCAGCAGCAGCAGCAGCAGCAGCAAAGCCTGCAGGGACCGAAATTGCAGGGTTGCCTGCAAGGTTTGCCACCACAGTCTCAATGTCGACTAGATACATCTTGAGTGGGTCGTCCTCTATCTTTTCTCCTATCTTGAATGGCAGTATTGGCATCGTCGGCCCTATCAAAACGTCATAGTGCTTGAAGAGCGACTTCAACTCCTTCCTGAGGATTGACCTCACCTGCTGTGCCTTCAGGTAGTACTTGCCGTAATAGCCTGACGATAGCACGTACGAGCCGACAATAATCCTTCTCTTTACCTCCTCGCCAAAGTTGCTGCGCGCTTTGGCAAAATACGAATTCCATTCGTAACCCTCAGGGTCCAGGTCGTCAAAGCCATAGCGGACGTTGTCGTATCTGGCAAGGTTGCTGCTTGCTTCTGCCATTGCTATCGTGTAGTAGGAGGCAAGCGCATACTTTACGGCGCCAAGCGAGGTTTCCTCGCATCTGCAGTCTTGCTTTGCAAGCGTGTCCATTGCGCTATGAATTACCTTGGCGACCGCAGAGTCTGCGCCTTCCACAAATTCCTTGACAAGGCCGACGCGGAGCTGCTGCTGCTGCTGCAGCTGTCTGCCACCATCATGCCCCGCAGAATACACCGGCCTTGCGCCTACTGCAGCAGTGGTGTGGTCGTGTTCGTCAGTGCCTGCTATGACGTTCACGACCGCGGCCACATCTTCCACTGTCCTGCCGACCGGCCCTACCTGCTCCAAGCTGTTTGCGTACGACACAAGCCCGTAGCGGCTAACCAAGCCGTACGTCGGCTTTAACCCGACAACAGAGCAAAAGCTGGCCGGGCACCTGACAGAGCCGCCGGTATCAGAGCCAAGCGAGGCTGCGCACTCGAGTGCGGCAACGCTTGCGGCGCTTCCCCCTGATGAGCCGCCAGGCACCCTGCTGATGTCCCACGGGTTTCTCGTCGGGCCGTGCCTGCTGAACTCTGTCGTCGATCCCATCGCAAACTCGTCAAGGTTCACCTTGCCGATTATTATCGCGCCGGCCTGCTTCAGCCTCCTGACTACTGTTGCGTCATAGGGTGGGACGTAGCTCTCAAGCATCTTTGAGGCGCATGTCGTCCTCAGCCCTTTTACGCAAATGTTGTCCTTGATGCTCAACGCGACGCCGGCGAGCGCGCCGGCATCTTGACCGTCCCTGATTTTTTTGTCGAGCGCCCGCGCTTGCTCAAGCGCTTCCTCGCTGTTGACTGTCACAAACGCGTTTACCTTGGGCTCTACCTTTTTGATCCGCTCAAGCAGTTGGCAAACATATTCTTCGGCAGAGAACTCCCTGCTTTTGATGCCGCCGGCCGCCTGCCCGGCGGAAAGCCTGAAGAGCTCCAATTCAGACCATCCTCGGCCCCTTCACAAAGCCGTCCCTCCTGTACTTTGTCCCAAGGGCGTCTCCTTTAAAGGCAGCCGGCTCGTCTGCCCGCAAGTTCGAGAACTTTTTTTTCGCCACTATGGGCTTGGCTTCTTCAAGTGGTATGCTGTCCAGCTTGTCAAGATATTTGATTATCCCCTCTATCTGCGCGGTGTAACGATCGAGCTCTGCGTCTGACAGCTCGATCCTTGCAAGCCAGCCAAGGTGCTTTACCTGATCTTTCGTGACTGCCGCCATGCTACGGAGCCAGCCTGTCTATGTCCCTTGGATAAAGTGTGGCATCGCGGATGTTTTCAATCTTTGTCAGCGCCATCATGAGCCGCTCAAGCCCGAGGCCAAAGCCGGCGTGCGGCGGGACGCCATAGTCGAACAACCTGAGGTGGTAGTCAAAAGCCACAGGTTTTAATCCCTGCTTTGCCATGCGCTCCACCAGCTGATCCTTGCGGTTTATCCTCGTGCCGCCTGACGATATTTCAAGTGGGCCGTACATCAGGTCAAACGACTCGCATACCCTGCCCGAGTCGTCGGCAGAGGGCTTGACGTAGAACGGCTTTGTCGAAGTCGGCCAGTCGATTATAAAGTAAAAGCCGTTTAGCCGCTCCTCCTGCAGGCTCTTGAGCACCTGCGGCGAAACGTCGTCGCCCCACTGGATGCACTCGCCGGCCTCTTTCTGCTGCTGCAGCTTGTCGATGAGATCAGAGTAGGCATATCTGGGGAACGGCAGCTCTACCTTTGGCAGCTGCAGCTCCAGGTACCTCAGGTCGTCCTGGTTCTTCTCCTTGATAGAATCCACGATGTTGACTATCATGCTCTCAAGCAATGACATGATATCCTTGTAGTCGACAAACGCCCGCTCGACGTCTATTGATATCGCCTCTGACAGGTGGCGGTTGGTGCGCGAAGGCTCTGCCCTGAATATCGGCCCAATCTCAAAAACGCTTTCAAAAGCCATCGTCAATTGCTCCTTGTAAAGCTGGGGGCTCTGGGCAAGGTACGCCTCTCTGTCATAGTAGAATATCGGGAAGAGCGCTGCGCCGCCTTCAGTGGCGGTAGCTATCATTTTGGGCGTGTTGACCTCAATGAACTTTTGCCTTGCAAGGAACTCTCTAACCGAGTTGAGCACAGTCTGGCGAATCTGAAATATCGAGCCGAGGTAGTTGCGCCGGAGGTCAACTGCGCGCAGGTCAAGCCTTGTGTCAATGCCGACAGTAGAGGTCTTGCTCTGCACCAGAAATGGCGCGGCCTTTTTTGCTATTGAAAACGCCTTCAACTCGACTGGCACAACTTCTATGCCGTTTGGCGCCTTTTCCTGCGGCCTTACCCTGCCTCGCACGCCAATGGAGCTATGCTCCTTGACTTCCTTAGCCATATGGAATAGCTCGTCTGTGCACTCGCCTTTTTTTGCGGTGACCTGCATTTCGCCGTGCATATCCTTTACTATGATAAACTGGATGTTGCCATGGTCGCGGACGCTTGCCACCCAGCCCATGATAACTACTTCCCTATTATCGCCGATAGAGGGGCTGATGTCTGTGGAGTAGTGGGTTCTCCTCCAGTGCCCGAGGTCTTGTTCCTGCAACAGGTCGCCCAATTGAATAGTGTGCTAGTACTGAAGAGGTTTAATTAACCTTAACCGGTGACTGCTGTTGTTGTTGTTGTTGTTGTTGTTGTTGTGCCGCCTGACTGGATCATCTTTTTCGTTTCGTCAGAGATAGATTTCAGCGCCACGTCTGCTGCCTTTTCTCCCACAACCTTTCGCAGCGTGTCTTCAAGGAGCTGCGGGCTGGAAATGATCTGGTCTCTGTCTATCTTGTAGATGAGCTTGAGCGTTTGGAATATGAGAGTGGCCGAGCCCGCGCCAAGGGCCCTGTCCAGACCACTGCCTATCAGCGCAATGGCGTCTCCAGGACGCCATTCCTTGTACGACCAGTCGCTTCCCATGGTGCACTGATGCGAGTTGATTATTGAGAAGAGGTTCTTTGGCGTCATTCTGGCTATCGATGCAGCAGGGTAGCAGCATATGATCTGCAGCAGCAGCCTTTTCCTCATGCTGGCGGCAACAGTCCCGCGTATACCGTCCTCGTAGGCCAAGAGGCTTTCAAGCCTGCTCGAGTCAGAGAACGCCGTGGTTCCGCCGGATATTATGACGACTCTGTCAAACCTATTTTTTCGCCGCACCTGCTCGATAAGATCTAGCCACCTTCCAAGCATCGCCTTGCCGTCAAGGTTCGTGGCCTTGGGCGAGTATACCGATCTGATATCTGCAATCGTGAGTGCCCCACTTTCGATATAACTTTTGACGTCTTCGATGATGCCGGACTGCTTTATTCTGGTGGATGTCTTGGTAGGCAAATCAGCTTCTGCCGCATAGATAACGGCGCGGCCGCTTTCAAGGTGCGCGCCCAACATCCTGTAGAGAGCGGGCAGGTAGTTACCACTGCCAAGGATGTATATGGAATGCGAGCAGCGCACTACAGTATCTTTCTTGCATGGTGCATTTATTTAACAATTATCATAATTCTGCAAGATCGTAATGAAAAAAGCTTTACAGAAACTAATACTTGAAGGTTTATTTCCAATACTTGATTGTCTTCTTATGCGGGGTTGCGTGGGTTGAATGGGTTGAACTACCGCGAAATGTGCGTCGGCATCTTGAAGCTTGACCGGAGCATCAGGTTCGCCGGCATAGCCACAATGGAAGGCAAGATAGTTGCGGCAGAATACAGGGACGGTCTTGAGCCGCTGCTCACAAAGGAAGAGTCTGAGCTGTCGATAATGCAGTCACTTATCCGCATGAGCACACGGAGGACACTTGAAGCCAAGCTGGGGAAAACTATCTACGCGTTTGCCGTTTATCAAAAGATCAAGCGGGCGACGATAATGATGTACAACGAAGGCAGCAAGAGCGACTCGGTACTGATGGTGTCGTTTGACAGGGAAACTGATCATGAGCTCGTCATCACTGATATGATAATGCCGTTCCTGAAAGAGGCCGGCAAGTCTCTGGACAATGATGGAAGCTAGTTAGTGCTGCAGGATCCGGCCGGCGTACTTTTTGGCAATGCTGGCCAGCTGCACGTTTGAAATAGGCTTTGTAACAAGCTCGGCCACTTGAGTAGATGGAAAGATCTTCGAAAACTCGGACTTGTTTATTTCAAACGCAGTCATAAAGACAAACGGTATGTCCGCGTTTATCATCCTGACGTTTCTTGCAAATTCAAAGCCGCCCATGCCCGGCATCCTGATATCGCAGAGGATGAGCGAATACTTTTCATAGTTCTTCCTGAACTCTTCAAGCGCCTTTTCCGGCTCGGTAAAGTCGTCAGCGTGATACCCATGTGCTTTGAGCGCGAGCTTGGCCGAGCTTACCACGTCCGACTCGTCATCGACAATCATTATCGCCTTTCTTGGGGAGGTCATATGCTTTGTGACAAAAACTAGCTATAATTGATAGCATTTAAAATTTACGGTGACTCATTGGCAATAATGCCTAACTAGCCTAGAACTTTCTTAGAGATAATGTCTACAACCTTGCCGGCAGCCTCTTTTTTCACCACGCCGGTGACAAAGTGCAGCTTGCCGCCTCCCCTGCCGTCGGCGCCTGCTGCCTCTTTGAAAAGCTTGTTACAATCTATTTCTGACAGCTTTTCGCTTCTTGCAAAGACTATGCTTGCATTTTCGAGACCGACATTTGCAACAAGCACGACAACGTCGTTTGCACCAGCGATCTTTTCGCCGGCAAATTCCTGCAGCTGGTCGTCTGCAAGGCTGGAAAAGACGCCCCTGAAAAGCGCTAGCCTGCCATTGCTCTCCGGCTGAATGGCGGCGAGCTTTTCCCTGCTAAGCATCCTAAGCTTCCCTCGGTTGTCTTCGTATTCCTGCTTTAGCTTTTTTGCAGTGTTTTCGACAGTATTGATGTTTGCGCCCAACTCGCCGCACACCTTCAAAAGCTTTGCAGACAGCAAGACTGCCGTCTCCTTTGCCTGCTGTCCTACCGCAAAATCAACTTCGTACTCGCTCCCGCTCTTTGACACCCGGGTGACTAGGAAAAAGTCGCATTCCTTAAGGTTGCCCGCGTGCTCCATCGCGCATGCCGCAACGTCGTGGCCCTCGATTTCGACTACCCTGACTTCGCCAGAGATCCGCTCCTCGTTTGCCCGCAGGTTAGGTATGTGTTTTTTTGCCTCTTCAAGCGACGCAAACGTCTTGGTGGTGACCTTCCTGCCTTCTGCAATGAGCGAGTTTACCTGTGACTCTGCCCTGAGCACGATGTCAAGGTCAAGCTGCGAGATGATGATGAACGCGGTGCTACTAGTTGCGTCCTCTTTGTGCTCGACCTTTCTTACGCGTAGCGTCTGCCCGAGCAGCTGCTGCAATGAACCTATAAAGGCGTGCTCTGCCGTGTGCGCTACCCTGTTGTGCACATTCTAGTCTAGGTTTAGGACAGCTATAAATGCCTCCCCAAAACAACCAACAATCGTCTTGGCAAGAAAAGCCGGCAAGGTCATCATCACCACCATCGCGACGCTTGGCTCGCACTGCTCGCTCCAAGTGCTCAAAGGAGCAAAGGACGAGGGCTTTCGCACGCTCCTTATTTCAGAGAAGAAGAGGCTTGGCCTCTACAAGCGGTTTGGCTTTATCGACGAGATAATCGAGGTTGACAGCTTCTCCGAAATTCTTGGCGAAAAATGCCAGCAGAGGCTAAAGAAGGTAAACGCCATTCTAATACCGCACGGCACGCTGATATCGCAGATGAAGAGCAGTGACATTGAAAAGATAGACACACCGATTTTTGGCAACAAGTGGATACTCCGTTGGGAGGCAGACAGGGAGCTCAAGGAAAAGCTAATGCGGGAAGCTGGCCTTCGGACGCCGCGGGCTGTCAGGTCAAAGGACGATATCAGCAGCCTATGCATCGTGAAATTGCACGGAGCCGCCGGCGGGCGTGGCTACTACCTTACCTGGAACCGAGAGAGCTTTGAAGAGGGCGCAAGGCAGCTTATCGAGCAAAAAGCGATTAGAGGCGAAAACGATTTGTACATACAGGAGTTCATCAGGGGTGTCCCCGTGTACTTGCAATACTTTTATTCGCCCGTTACTGGCAGCCTGGAGCTTTTGGGCATCGACCGCAGGTACGAGTCGGACATCGACGGCCTAGGCAGGATTCCTGCAAAGGAGCAGCTAGGCACCGACGTCGAGCCATCGTACAACGTCATTGGGAATCTGCCGCTTGTACTGCGCGAGTCATTACTTGACGAAGTATACAAGATGGGTGAGAGCTTTGTGCGCGCTGCAGAGCGCCTTGTGCCGCCGGGGATGCCAGGACCGTTTTGCCTCGAAGGAGTGTACGACAGCGAAGGGCGCTTTACCACATTCGAGTTCTCTGCAAGGATCGTGGCTGGGACGAACCTCTACCTTGACGGCTCGCCTTATTCCGGGTTGCTATATGACGAGCCGATGAGTATGGGAAGAAGGATAGCGAGAGAAGTTAAGATAGCAAACAAAAAGGGCAAGCTGGGCAAAGTAGTGACCTAGAACTTACGAATCTGCTGTTTCAGTCTGCATGCTGCATGTCGCACCGCTTTTGCCACCATTATTGCCGATGACCCGGCAACTGCAATCACAAATGCAGAGGTGCTTATTGGCAACAGGGCAGGCATGAAAACTAGCGCAATCGTCAAAATTGCCGCTGCGGCTCCTACAATGATCAATAAAATTTTGCTGTCAACCCCCCTTCTGCTTGCAACTGCTGCTGCTCCTGCTGGCGCCAAGTAGACTGCGCCTATTAGGGAGCTTGCAATCGCGCCGGCAAGCGCTGCACCAGCCTCGCCTCCCACTGCCGAGTATGCGCTCTCTGACGCCATCAATATTCCAAACAATGGGTACAGCCCAGCTTTCACAGTAGCCTGCAGCCAAGGCTGCTCCCTTTCATAATCTGCTACCTGCGGGCTGAAAGAGTAATAGACAGAGTTGAAAGCATTCATGAACGCCGAGCCGGACGCAGTCGACATTATGTAGTTGTCGCGAAAGTCGCGCAGGTACTGCACCTGCGGTGTCAGCTCTGACCCAAACGCAGCAGTTGCGATTAGGCAGCCGGACGGCTGCTGGTTTGGAGGCGGCTGCGGCGGCTGCTGCTGCACCGGCAACTCGCCGGTTCCCTGCAGCACCGCAAGGTCAATCTTCGCGCTCTCGTTCGCGCCATTGATGTTGCTTGCTGACAGCGTGACAGTTCCGGGCCGGGTGAACGCATACTGATGTGAATACGTGCCAAGGTCAGATGTCAGCCGCTGCCTATGGATCTCTTGTCCGCCCTGCGTCAGTACAAAATCAAACGACGAGTGCCTTAT
>CAMLKF010000027.1 GCA_946480575.1 uncultured Nitrososphaera sp.
TGATATGCCGCCGGTCGTCACTATCGCCATCTTGTAGTGTGTGTGTGCGCGCGCGCGGCTGGCCTGTTGCCATTGGTACCGTGCGGCGTAAACCAGAGCTCCAGGTTCGACCGCACCTCCACCTTAGGCTCACCTTCGATCACATCCTTGCTTTTTTCAAGCCACTTTTTCCTTTCCTGCGATCTTTCCCATTTCTGCAGGTTTTCATCGGTGTTGAAACGGAGTATTATGACGTATGACGTACCCTAGCAGGGAGGAAGGGTCTGTTGGCGCCGGATAATGTTTACGTCCATGTGGCCCTCAAACCTCATGGCCTCGTTGATCATATGCCTTCCATCCACTCCTCAAACTCCCTTATCCTGCTCTTCTTGGCAATTCGAGTTACGATTACTACGGTGATCGGCTCATTCTTGCCACTAGGAGCTAGATTCGTCACAGGATATACTATTGGACTCAACGGCTAATAACCTGCACAGGTCGCCGACGTGCGACTTTCTGGCTAACCTAGCCTGATGGCATGGGAATCAGGGAGCTCAGATTAGGTACGGCCTGGGATGCAAAGTAAAGAATTGGTGTATAATAGATGCCAAAGCCCACCATGAACACTATTGCAAACACGAGCACTGCAACGATGGCTCTGGGCTCCTTTACCTTGCTCATGTCCGGCGCCTCTTCCATGTACATCTTTCTGATTATCCACGCGTAGTAGCCGAGCGAGAGCGCGCTGTTGAGGACGCCTGCGATGGCAAGCCATGGGCCCCATTCGACAAGCGGCCCGCTGTTGATGCCTGCTTCGAAGAGCGTCAACTTGCTCCAAAAGCCGTTGAGCGGCGGAACTCCGGCAAGCGCAAGGAGCGATATCGAAAGCGCGACTGCAGTTATTGGCATCCTCTTGCCCAGGCCGCGGTACTTTTCGAGGCTGTAGCTAGCAAGCGCGGTCGCCACCGCCGCTGCGGCAATAAAGCCAGCAGACTGCATAACTGCGTGATTGATTATGTGGAAAAGCGAGCCTGTGAGCGCCAGGTCAGAGTATGGGGCGAGCGCGATGCCTATCATTATGTAGCCTGCCTGGGCGATGCTAGAGTATGCGAGAATCCTTGGCACGCTCCTTTGCACCAGCGCGCCGAGGTTGCCAAGTGTCATTGTAAAGACTGCGATAACAGCAAGGGCGAGCGTCCAGTCGAGGTTGAGGGCGAACATGCCCAGCACAATGACCCGGATAGCCGCGGCAAAGCCGGCCTTCTTGGTGCCTGCCGCTAGGAGCGCTGCTATCGTGGTAGGCGAGCCCTCGTACGCGTCCGGCAGCCACATGTGGAATGGGACTAGGCCCATCTTAAAGCCAAAGCCTGCGATGAACAGCGCAACTGCGAGCAGCGCTACCGGCATCAGGCTTGCGTCAAGGCTGGCAAGCGCCCTGATAGAGTCACCAATATTTGTCGTGCCAGTCAGCCCGTAGACAAGGCCGATTGCAAACACGATGAGCGCGGACGACAACGCGCCGAACATGAAATATTTGATTGCCGCTTCATTAGAGATCGGGTCGCGCTTTATAAAGCCGGCGAGTGCGTAGGTTGGAAGCGACATCAGCTCCCATGCGACGAGCAGCATGACAAGGTCCGTCGAATACGCGATTATTACCATGCCGATGCTTGAGAGCAGTATCAGCGAGTAGTATGCCGCCGGGTTGGACTTGTTCTTGTAAAAGTCCCATGAAGAGGCGGTGACCATTATGGACACGATCAATAGCGCGATTGCAAAGAACGAGCCAAACATGTCGTCGACTAGGACTTCCTCTGAGAAGGCTACCGCCGGCAGGACCTCGCCGGTAAAGACGCGGAAAAGGATTATTCCCATCGCGACTATCAGGGCGCCAAACGCTATCGCACTGTACATCCTGTTCCTGTCGCGGCCCTTTTCGCGCCTGCCGGCGTCTATCGCGGGGATAGCAAGGCCTACCACGCCCAGTATTATCGTCACAAGGATCGGAGTCGATGTTAGGTCTACCATCTTTTTTGTCACCTATAGAAACAGCAGCATCACGACTATCATGATGCCTGCTGCGAATACGAACAGGTATGTCTGCGTGATGCCGGTCTGGCCTGCCTTGACTACGCGGGACATGTATGCCATCGACTGCTGGAAGGCAGGGTTGATGCCGTCTACGATCGTGCTTTCAAAGTAGCGCCAGATAAAGCGGTATATCGCAAGAGGTCCGACGACCCCGCCCCAGTAAAGCGCAGTGTTGAGGTACCACCTGTTGTAGAGGAACTTCCAGATGGCCCTTGTCCCAATGTTCCTTGAAATGATATGTGGGTCTGCCTTCCTCCCGATGTAGAACACATAGCCGAGCGCCCCGCCTACTGCAAACGCCCCAACTGACGCGGCTGCCGCTATCGGGTTGAGACCAAAGAATGTCCTGTCGCCTTCCGGCAGAATGGGGATTCCGGGTTGGCCTCCCTCTTCCTCACCGCGGATTGCAAACGACTGGTCGAGGTATTCTGCGAACATGTTGTGGAGCTGAACCTCAAAGGCAGGGCCGACTACGCCTATCGCTATTGACGCAACCGCCAAGACGGCAAACGGCACCCACATGCTCGGGCCGACCTCGTGCAGATGGTGTCCCTTGTGCTCCATCTCCTTGATGTGGCTGCTCTCCTTGCCAAAGAATGCCATCCCCAGCATCCTAAACGTGTAGAACGCGGTCATGACTGCGACTATTGTTGCCATGGCAAAGAGCGGCCACGAGTACACGTAGCCGGATTCTAGCACGGCAGCAAAGATGGCGTCCTTGCTCCAGAAACCTGAAGTGATTAGCGGCGCGCCTGCAAGTGATAGACTTGCCAAAAGCACAAAGATGTAGGTCTTGCGCATGTGCTTTTTCAGGCCGCCCATGTCGGTCATAAAGCGAGACCCCACGGCGTGCAGCAGCGCGCCGGCACCCATGAAGAGGGAGGCCTTAAACATCGCATGGCTCATCATCTGGAAAAAGCCGGCGGTGTAACCGTCGACAAAGTTGAGCGAAAGCCCGGCGATGCCAAATGCCATCATCATGTAGCCAATCTGCGAGCCTGTCGAGTATGCAAGCACCTTCTTTATCTCGGGGTTTACAAGCGCCTGCGTTGCGAGCAGAAACGCGGTTATCGCGCCAACCCATGCGATGACTGCGAAAAAGTCCTGCACGCTAAATGCGCCGGCTACTGCTAGCGCGTAGAACAGCGGGCCAATGCGCGCCACCAAGAATACGCCGGCCTTCACCATGGTCGCGGCATGAATGAGTGCGGAAACTGCTGTTGGGCCAGTCATGGCTTCAAGCAGCCACTCATTGAGCGGGAACTGAGCCGACTTGCCTATAGCGCCGCCAAACAGCAGGATCGCCGCCGGCACGAGCAGATTCTGGTTTGCCATTGTGGTTGCCCATGCGGTGTTCTCCACCAGTTCTCTGAAGCCAAACGTGCCAGCGTAAATGAATATCAGGAACATGCCTGCAAGCATCATGATGTCCCCTGCGCGGGTCATAAGGAACGCCTTCATGCCGGCGTGAGTTGGCGAAGCCCACATCGGGATGCCTCCAGCGATGTGGCCTTCTCTTCCCACAAAATCCTTCTTCCTGTCGTAGTACCAGAAGCCAATGAGCGCGTACGACGCAAGCCCTACGCCTTCCCACCCAAAGAAGAGCATGAGCAGGTTGTCCGACATGACGATAAGTTGCATCGAACCTATGAAGAAGAGCATGAAGAACCAGTAGCGAGTCAGGTCCCTGTCGCCATGCATGTAACCAGTTGAGTAGACCATGATGAGAAACGAGATCCATGCGACCAGGTTGGCCATAATGATCGAAAGCGGGTCTGCAAGGACGCCAGCGTTGAGACCGAGCGAAGAGATCCATGGTACCTGGCTGTGTATTTCTTCTCCTGCAAGCGCAGCCGGGATCAGGGTGGCGGCAGAAATGGCGCTTGCCAGCGCAAAGGCTACCGCGGTGTAGTCCCTCGCCCTGTGGCCTGCCTTTGCGACGCCCGCTATTATCGCGGCACCTGCAAATGGCAGTACCCAAACCATCCACGCGTTTATTGCAATCCCTTCAAAGCCTATTGCCATCTAGATAATCTCACCCTAATGCCCTCCTCCCCCTTCCACAGGGGTAGTAGTCGCACTTTCCTCCATTATTCCAGACTCTGCTCCAACGCTTTCAGCAGGGACTGGGACTGGCAGCACGCCTTCCTGACCTGCAAATATACTCTCAATATAACCGGTTACCGGGACAAGGAACAGGTCAGGGTACACGCCTATGACAAGCGTCAGTGCCGCAAAGGCCGCCATCGTGGCAGTGATATAGCGGTTCGAGTCCTTTACGTGAGCCAGTTCCTCTGGTATCTTGCCAAAGAATATGCGCTTGAACATCCACAGGATGTACGCTGACGAGAGTACCGTAGCGAGGATGCCGAATGCAAACATCGCAGTCCTGAGCGGATCCATGTCTACTGTCGCCGTTTGCAAGACTCCGTTGAACATTATCCATTCTGCCATAAAGCCGCTTGTGGGCGGAATGCCGATGATGGTGAGCGCGCCTATCATTGCAATGACTGCAGTATAAGGCATCTTGCCTGCAAGGCCGCCCAGCTTTGACATGCTCCTTGTGCCGGTCTGGAGTATGATAGAGCCGGCCATCATGAAGAGTATAGCTTTGCCAAGGCCGTGGGTCACGTAGATCAATGTCCCGCCAGTTATGCCAAGGATGCTCTCAGAGCCAAGGCCAAAGAGGATGTAGCCCATCTGGCTGATGCTGGAGTATGCGAGCACCTTCTTGATGTCGTCCTGCATCAGCGCCATTGCGCCCCCGTATATCATGGTCGCAAGGCCCCACATGTTGATGTAAAGACTGTACTGCTCATAGCTGCCAGTGAGAAGCTCCATCCACAGACGCAGCAAGCCGTACGCGCCGATGCCGATCATTGCCGGCGACAGGAGCGCAGACACTGGAGTCGGCGCTTCCGCGTGAGCGTACGGGAGCCAGATGTGCAGCATGAACGCCGCCAGTTTCACACCAAGTCCGATGACAAGCGAAAAGACAATGAGTGTAAGCCAAGTATCAGGAATTCGGGAAGCGTTTTCCTTGATAGTTGCAAAGTCAAAGCCGCCCGCAAAGAATCCCATCGCAAGGAGGCCGAGCAGGAGCACGACTGCACCGACGTGTGTCCAGAAGAAGAACATCAGGGCTATCCTGCGCCTTGCGCCGTAGCCATAGAACGCGATAAGGAAGAACGACGGTACGAGCATCAGTTCAAAGAATACGTAAAATTCTATCAGGTTGGTCGCAAGGACCGTGCCTAGCATGCCCATCGAGAAGGCAAGATAGAGTGCAAAGTAGAGCCCTATCTGGTTGTTGACGTACTGCTGCGTATCGACCACGGTCGTTACCTGCGAGCCAGATCCGCCGACATTGTTTGCGCCGCCAGCTGCTGGAGCGTGTGAGTCTGTGCCGGGGCTGCCGCCATGACCGGGCAGGTCCTCCATCACCTTGTGAACCATGTATGGCTTTGAGTATAGCGCAAGGACTGTGCAGAGTATGTAAATGATCAGCGCAAATGGAAGGCTAAGACCGTCAAGCCTGAGCCCAAAGTCGCCAAACTGGCCCCACGGATATGTTTCGACATACACTCCGCCGCTATAGACTGCAAGAGCTGGCACCATCAGCAAGCCTGTCGATACTGCCAGAGCGCCAAAGGAGAGCCATGTCGCGGCGTTTACGCCAGCCTTTCTGCCTACGATGTAGGCGACCGGCGCTAGAAGGAGCGGTATAAAGGTCGCTCCCAACAGGAAATATGACTCTGCCATTTTAATTCTCTAGCCCCGCATGCTCCTGAATTCTGCGACGTCGATTTCCTTGTACAGCCTGTACGCGACGATGATAAGTCCAAGCCCCACTGCCACCTCTGCCGCCGCTATTGCGATCGAAAAGAGCGCAAAGGTCTGGCCCTGCGCGTTTGGCAGGCCCCTTGCAAACGCGACAAGGGTGAGGTTTGCAGCGTTGGCAATAATCTCTATCGAAAACAGCATCCTGATTGCGTTGCGCTTGACCACAAGGCCGTAGATGCCTATCGCGATGAGCACGACAGACACTATGAGAAAGTCAACCAGTTCGCTCATTGTTTTGTTCCTCTCCAGTTGCTGCTCCTACGACGTCTTCTCTGCGCGCAAGCGCAAGAGCCGCAATTACAGAGCCGGCCAGAGTCAGCCCCAGTATTATCAGCGCCGGCGCGTAGTAGGTAAGCATCAGTTCGCCTATTTCGCGAAAGTCGATCGCGTCCGCGCTGTCAAAGTTGCCAAATTGACCGTTTATGCCTGAGACGAACAGCAGGGCCCCGAAGCTTGCCATAATGATTAGCATGAGGGCAATGCCTGCGCCCTTTCTCTTCTTGTCCTCCTTTGTGGTAAAGAGCGCTTGGGTCCTCACTAGCATGACTGTGAATATGATGAGCACTGCCACCGCGCCGACGTAGACAGCTATCTGGAACATTGCAACGAACGGCGCGTCTAAGAGCAGGAAAAAGCCGGCGATTCCAAGCATCGAGATTGCAAGCGCTATAGCACCATAGATTAGCTCTCGGGCTTCAAGCGCAATAATGGCAGTTCCAACCGTCAGAACTGCAACGGCAATGAATATCGGGTCAGCCATGTGTGGCACCCATGTCGTCAATTACGATCTCGACGTCGCCTTGGTACTTGGGCTTAACTGCAAGCTGGCCAGGAGTGTAAATTAGGTGCTCTTTGGTAAAGGCAGACAGCTCGTAATCATTGGTCATGAAAAGGGCATAGAACGGACAAGCATCGACACACAATCCACAAAAGACGCACTTGCCATAGTCTATCTGGGGCATGATACCCTTCTTGTTCTGCTTCCACTGCTCATCGACTTTGACCATGCCTATCGCTTCAGCGATGCCCTCACAGGCGATTGCGCACAGCTGGCATCCGGTGCATTTGTCGTGGAACAGGATGTGCCTACCGCGGTAGCCAGCTATGCCGACGCCTCTCTTTGGGTCGAACTGGTAGCCGTCGCCCACGAACTTGAGCTTCTGCTCCGGGTAGCGCAGCGTGAAGCGCTTGATAACCAGGTGCTTTGACCCAGACTCGATAGCTTTGATAAAACCACCCGCCGATGTCATCGTACTAACAGACCTCCCGGACCAAGTATTCCGCCATATATTAGTGCAAGGGCTATAAACATGTTGATGAACGTAAGCACGATCAGCTTGTACCAGCCCGTATGCAGCAAGATGTCTATCCTGATCCTCGGGCTGATGCCTCTGGGTAGGAGCATCAGCAATATCATGCCAAATGTCTTGAGCGTGAACCAGAGAGTCGCGTTGGCAGCGACCGGGTCGTAGATCGGGCTGATGTCTATAATGGGCGCGTGAACTTCTGGCGGGAATACCATCGGGCCCGCCCAGCCGCCAAGGAACAGGACAACAAATAGCGCTGCTAGAGCGTACGTCTTGACGTACGAGCCAAGCTGGATGAGGCCGTATATCATGCCCGAAGTCTCGGTCAGCCAGCCAGCGACGATCTCGCTCTCTGCTTCTGGCAGGTCAAACGGGATCCTCTCAAGCTCTGCAAGCGATGAGATGTAGAACACAAACGCGCTTATTGGAACGAAAAAAATGAACCAGTACGACTGGAGCTGGGCGTCAACTATGCCCGTCAGGTTCAGGGTGCCAGACAGAATTACCACGGAGAGAGCTGACAGTATGAACGGGATTTCAAAGGCTATCATCTGATGGAGCGCACGCATGCCGCCAATGAACGGGTACTTGCTGTTGCTTGCCCATGAGAAGAGGAGCGCGATGAGCGGGAAGAAGCCGAGTATAGCAAAGACTGCAAGCAGGCCCACGTCGATGTCTGCCACGACCCAGCCTGGCGCCACTGGTATCAGCGCAACAACCGCGGCAGCAGTCGAGACAAACATTATTGGCGCTGCCCAAAAAAGGACCTTGTCGGCGCCAGAGGGAACAATTATCTCCTTTGATATCAGCTTGAGCCCGTCGGCCACCAGCTGCAGGATGCCCTCTATCTTGCCGGCGTAAAGCGGACCGACGCGGAGCTGCATCTTGGCGAGGAACTTACGCTCTACGAATATCGTCACGGCTGCTATCAGCGCGGCGTAGGTAAAGCCGGGGAACAAGGCCACCCTGAACAGATCGGTAGTCATCAGGTACTGAATTATGGGTATCGTGCGCGACGGGTCTACTATCATTGTCAGGAAGAGGTACGGTGTTAGGACCTCGTCGCCGATGGGCGGAAGTGGCACATAGAACAAGATAATGAAGAGGAGCGGAAGCCCGACCAGCGTCACTATGATGAGTATCCAGAATATGAGCCAGATGAGGCTGCCAACGAATTCGCCAAAGCGGAAGTTCTGTGGATACGTCGCCATTATCTATCTGCCTCCACAGGCCAGTAGTTGAGCGACCAGTAAACTGCTGGCATGTCTGCCAGCTTTTGCCCGACGAGCAGGTACGGCAGGGCAAGCATGTTGCGAAATGAGCCCACTGATATTTTCACCCTATAGGGCTTGGGCGTGCCGTCGCTCACGATATAGTATCCAAGAGCGCCCCTACCTGACTCGACCCGCCTGTAGGCTTCTCCGGGCGGCCCTTTCGGGTTTGGCTGGAGCTTGGCCCTCACCTCGCCTGACTGCGGCATCTTGTCGAGTAGCTGCTCGATGATGTGGCAGGACTCCTTCATGTCGAGGAACGGCACATAGGACCTTGCAAAGCAGTCGCCCGTCTTCATGTACTGGACTTTGAAATCGATCTCGTTGTAAATGTCATACGGCTCGGCCTTGCGGATGTCATAAGGTATTCCCGAAGCGCGCACGACAGAACCTGTCACGCCAAGCTTTATCGCGTCTTCCTTTGACAGGACCGCGACGCCTTCGGTCCTCTGCCTGAAAAGCGGGTTGTTGTAAAAGATATCCTCGTATTCCTTCAAGCGCTTTTCGAAATACCTTACCTGCCGCATGCACCTGTCCTTAAAGCCGTCTGGCATGTCGTTTCGAACGCCGCCGGGGATGTTGTATGCGTGAGTCACCCTTGCGCCAGTGAGCGCTTCCAAAAGATCAATGAAAAGTTCCCTGTCGCCTGTCGGCCACATGAACATCGTCGAGTGGCCGAGGAATATCCCATAGATTGCAAGCCAGTAGAGCGTGTAGACTTGACGGTTCAATTCTGACGCAATGGCCCGGATAAACTGCCCCCGCCTCGGCACTTCGATGCCGACGAGCTCTTCGACGGCAAGGCTGTAGGAATATGTGATGTTGTTTGAATCGTGTATAACCGGTCTCTCAAGGTGCGGAATGTTCTGGATGACGTTTCGATACTCGCACATCTTTTCTTCTCCGCGATGCACGTAGCCGGGGTCGGGGTCGCAGTAGACAATATAGTCGCCATCGACCTTGATTGTAAATCGAAAATGCCCTGAGCCGGGGTGCTGCGGCCCGACGCTGAGTGTCATAAGCCTGTCTTCGTCAGACTCTTTTACTATTTGGAGTCCGAGCTTTTTCGATTCCTCAAACTTGTCTTCAAGGCTTGTCATGCTATTATTATTATCTCCCCTTTATCCGGAAATCCTTTCTGAGCGGCGGAATGTCTGCCCAGTCTTCTGGCAGCAGGAACCTGTCGTTCCTCGGGTGACCTTCAAAGTAGACGCCCAGCATTTCAAATGTCTCCCTCTCGTGGTACTCCACACTTTTGTAGACGTTGATTAACGTTGGCAAATGGGCATCGTCGCGGTTCGTCCTTGTGGTTAGCGAAAAGACATGGGCCGCCAGGTCTTCGCGGGTGTACGAGCCAAGGTGGTAAATGACTTCGATCTGGTTCTCCTTTGGGTAATCGGTGCCGGCGACAGATTCTGCATGGTCAAATCCCATAGTGTCACGCAGGAACGTCGCAACTTCGATGGTGTCTTTTGGATCGACCTGAATCTTGATCCGGAGAGGTCTGATAAAGACTACCTTTATTGACTCACCAAACCTTTTCTTTACCTGATCCGCCAAGCCCTTCTCAAACGCTGGAGGCTCGGGTTCTTTTTTTGGAGACGGAGCTGCGGGTGCAGGCTTTGCTGCAGCAGTTGCTGGGGGCTTGGCTGTCGCTGGCGGCGCAGGTTTTGCCGGCGGTTTAGCTGTAGTGGTAGTAGAAGGTTTGGATGGCGGAGAGCTGGATGCGGGTACAGGCTTTTTTGGCTCTTCCTTGTTGCTGCTCATGTTACTTTATCTTAGACCTTTTGATCTTCTCTTGCAGCAACATCGTTCCTTGTATAAGTGTCTCAGGTCTTGGAGGACATCCGGGCACATACACGTCCACTGGGATAATGCCGTCAACTCCCGGCAGGACATTATATGAGTCAATGTAGAGCCCACCCGTTATGGCACAGGCACCCATTGCAATCACGTACTTGGGTTCAGGCATCTGGTCGTAGACCATCCTCAGCCTCGGGGCCATCTTTCTTGTCACTGTCCCTTGCACTACGATAAGGTCGCACTGGCGCAGCGAGCCGAACGCCTCGATTATCCCGAACCTTTCCACATCGTACCTAGGTCCAGAAGCCGCTCCGAACTCGACACTGCAGCAGGCGGTCTCAAGGTGCACAGGCCAGAGTGACCAGACTCGTCCCCAGTTGATAGCGTAGCCCAGTGGCTGGTCAAGTGCCTTTACCAGCACGTCGCTCAGCTTGCTGACAAGGATGTTAAAGTTAGTAGGGCTGACGAGTTCTCTTTTCATTTTAGATGCCGGTCCTCCTCGTTGGTTTTTCCGCATTTTAGGTATTTAATACTTGTTAGCAAAATAGTTACCAAATCCCTTTCCTCCCTGAAAGGTATAGTGCGTATGCCATTGCGGCGAACATTATCGCCAGAAATCCGATTATCGGAAGGGTAGCGGCGCGCGGAATGGAGAACAGGGCCGTCGCCCATGCGTAAAGAAAGATGGCCATCACGTCAAAGACCACAAACATCAGGATGTAAGCATAGTATTGCATCATAAAGTGCGACCTTCCCTCTCCTGACGGCATCTGGCCGCACTCCATCGGCAGGAACTTGACAGGGTTGTACCTGCGTCTTGGCGAAAGGAGCCGGGACAGTATCAGCGCAGGCACTGAAGCTAGAAGACCGAAACCAAGCATGTAGAGAATTGGAGTAAAGTCTACTGCGGTCTCTCCAGCCAAGGCATGACTTCTTTTTTTGAAAGATATAAAATCTTTGCGAAAACGATAGGTTATTTCAGAAAGTTGTCGTAGCATGCACCCGCATTGCTCTGAAAAAGCTCTGTGAGCCGGCGTAGAAGTTTGGACTCAGTTAGTACACACGATAATATCTCCAAATTGTTATTATACTTGCCATGTTGTTCCAGTTATTTGTGGAAATGCCTGCTGCCACCTAGTGTAATAACAACAACGGCGATGACAATACCACGAACTCATTGAAATTAATCAACAGCTTGAAGTGAGATTTTGACGCATGCGGCGCAGCCGGTAGCGCCGGCAGGTCGCCTGCTGCAGAATATCGCGGGCACTATATTGTGCTATTCTACAAAGAAAGATCCGCAGCATGAAAAAAGGGTCCACTTCCACTTCATTAAGAACAGGCTAGAGTGAGCTCAGCCTGCGTCTACACTACCTATAGGGTCGACACCGACGCTGCAAAAAAGGAGGAGCTGCTGTCTGTACATCTACAAAATTTCAAGCGTCATAGACAGCAGCAAGGGCGTATGCTGCAAAATCATCATAATCATCATCATCATGTGGCGACATCTGCTCCTGAGCATGACGGGACTGTTTGTCTGCTTTGACAATAGCGCTTGAAGAAAAGGAATTAGCCTTTCAGGATCATGTTGAACAGCTGCCGCGCCGCCATCTTTGGGTGGTGCAGCGCAAGCTTCATCATCTTGCCTGCAGTAAAGTCAGCCTTGATAAAGTCCAGAAATTCGTCGACTGTCATGTCCCGGAGGATTTCTATCTCCCTGTCCCAATCCTCGTCGCTGAGCCTGATCCAACGCATCTGCACCCTGAGGGCAGACTGTATCTTGGACTCGACTTTGCTCTTCCACGCCCTTTCGTATTCCATCAATGACTCCATGTCGGAATTGCGCGCAAGCGACTTGGCGCCTACCTGCCCAGCGAGCCTCCCAAACTCGATGGCGTAGCGAATGCCCTCAAGCACAAGTGGGTTTGACTGACCCGCCGAGTCGCCGACCATCACCAGCCCGTCCGCGACGCTGTTCTGCCTGACTCCATCATTCGGTATAAAGCCGTAATGCAGTTCGACAGGCTGTATCTTGCCCATAGAATCGAGCGGTCTGGGCCTTTTTTCCATCAGTTCGTGCAGTCCGTCAAGCGGGTCGGTGCTGGACTCGGGCCTCCCGATCCCAACGCCTATTCTGACTCTGTTTTCTGACAGCGGGAATACCCATGCGTAGCCGGCGTCAGAATACTGCTGGCCGACCATGAGGATCCACGTCGTGCTGTCAACACCGTCGCAGTAGCACTCGTATTCGGCGCCAATACCGTAGCGCTTCCATTCGCCTGTGACTCCGGCCTTGCGGGCAACAGAGCTGCTAAAGCCGCTTGCGTCTATCACAAGCGTCGACCGCACTATCATGTCGCCCTTTGGTGTGCTTGCCTTGACGCCGGCTATTCTGCCGTCGCCTTCCTTGATGACGTTGATGACGTTGCTCCTCACCATTATCTTGGCGCCTGCCTCGGCGGCAAGAAAGGCAAGGTGCTGGTATGTGCCCCGCACGTCAAGGACGCATGACTTGGGCGAGCTGCCGGATATTGTCACGTCGTTGGACGGCGACACAAAGCGGTAGTTCTGCACCAGGTTGTAATATTTGCCTGGGATGCCGAGCTTGTTCATCGCGTCTATCCACGTCACGCCGCTTGTGCGGATGCTGTGGGCAATGGCTTCGTCCTTTTCAAGCAGGATTACTTTGGCGCCTGCGTTTGCCGCTGTACAAGCGGCAGACAGTCCCGCCGGCCCGCCTCCCACAATTGCAATATCGAATTTCTCTTCCATGTTGCCATCATCATCCTGCTGTGAACGAGACGTTGTCAAAGCGCATGTAGGGCAGTATCGAGTCAAAGATTGCCTTTTGCTCTCGCGACACGCCGGTCAGGTGGCGCAACGCGTCAAAGACGTTGCCTGCCATCATCACTTCCTTGACTGCGTGCTTTATCTCGCCGTTCCTCACGAGCCTGCCTCCCTTGACAACTCCAGAAAAGTCGCCATTTACCGGATTCACATTGCCAGAAAACCTGCTTATTATTATGCCATTTTCCATCTCGGAGACCAAGGCATCAAGGCTCGACCTGCCCGGCCGGATTATAAAGTTGGTTGCAGACACCGACGGAGGTGAGCTCGTCGAACCGCCTGCGTTGCCGGTGCTGCGCACGCCGTCCTTGCGGGCGGTATAGGTATTGTAGAGGAATTTCTTGAGCACGCCTTTTTCAATCACGACGTTGCGCCTGTGGGGCACTCCTTCCCTGTCAAAGCTGGCCGCTCCAAGGCCCTCGGTGTTGGTCGCGTCGTCCTCGGCAGCCAGCAATTCCGACGACACTTTTTTTCCAAGCTTGCCGGCAAACTGGCTAGACTTTTTCTGCACCGTGTCTGAATTTATTGAATGCGATATCACTTCTTCCACCAGCTCATTTACGGCTGACGGAGTCAGCAGCATCTCGCCCCTAAAGCTTGTGATCCTTTGCGGCCCGAGCGAGTTTACCACCGTCTCTGCAAATTCGAGTGACGCCCTGCGCGCGTCGATATCCTTTACAAAATGCGAGCCTCCAGACTGGAAGTCAAAACTTGAAACGTTGCTGCCTTCTATGGCCATCCCCATTATCGACCACGAAAAGGTGCTTATCCGTTCTTTCAGCTCGGTGCCATTCGAGTTTGCAAGTGCGTGCGTCGCCACGGCGCTGGCCAGATTGCCGCTGTCGACACTCACCCTACTGTCGTACGACTTGGCGGCCTGCAGCATCTCTGCGGCCAGCCCAGCTGCGTCGGACGCCTCAAACGACTCAGCTTTTCTGTCATAGATGCCCCTGAGCAACAGTACCTTTGACCTGCTAGGGAGCGAGTTGTACCTGTCCTTCGGGCTGACGCGGGCGACCTTGATCGCCATCGACACGGCCCCTTTGACATCATCCTTTGACAGCCTGTTGATAGAATAAAAGCCAAGCGAGCCGTTTAAAAGAACCCTTATCCCTATCGAGCTTATCGCCTGGGACTTGGCCTGCTTGAGATCATTGTTCTCTATAAAGACCTCCGACTCGGCGCTGACCGCAGCGTAGGCTTCTGCGTCGTCTGCGCCCTGTGCCTCGGCCTCTTTTATGGCATAACGCAATACGTCAAGCATATTGCTATTGCAAGCCTCCAATGACCGCGGTGCACCTGACGTAGGGCCCGCCGCCGTCCACCTTAGCCGGCTGGTACTTGCCGCAGTAGCCCGTGCCGATGTCGTACTGAAACTTGTCGCCCACCATGTCGACTGACAGGAGCGCGTCAAACGCGTTGCCCGAGATGCTTGCGCCCCTCATCAGCTCCCTTATCTCGCCGTTCTCGATGAGGTATGCTTCTTCAGCGCCGAACATGAACTCCCCGTTTGCGTCGGCTTGGCCATTGCGCGCTCCCTTGACGAGGTAGCCATGCCTTGTCTCCTTTATCATGTCGTCCAGTCTGTCCGAGCCAGGCTCGATAAAGGTGTTCCGCATTCTTATCAGCGGCTCGTCGTTGTACTGGAACGCCCGGGCGTTGCCAGTTGAAGCCGTGCCAAACGTCATCGCGGACTCGCGGTTATGCAAAAATGATTTGAGTATGCCATTTTCGATTATGGCAGTCCGCTCTGCCGCCACGCCCTCGTCGTCTACCATTATCGTGCCGGCGGCATTGTCGGCAAGGTCTGACCTGCCACTGTCGACAAGCGTGACAAGCTCGCTTGCCACCTTTTCCCCAATTCGGCCTTTTACTATCGAGCCTGAAAGCACGAAATCGGCTTCTACTGTGTGTCCGATCGCCTCGTGCGAGAGAAGCCCGACCATTCCCGGGTCAAGAATGATGGTCGTCTTTTCGCCTTTTGCGTGCTTGGCTTCAAGCAGCTTTGCCGCCCTTTCTGAAGCAGCTGCAGCATAGTCAAACTGGCTCTTTGCACCAAAAAGGTCGTCCCAGCCGCCAGTGATGCCGACGCCTTCGTGCGCCGTCGCACTCTGGCCGGCCTTCTTGGCTATCGCGGTGACGCTAAACTCGGGCTTGGAGTCGTAAATCTCGACCTCTGCCCCGTCGCTGTTCACTATTAGCTTGTGGTCGAGCATCTCGTGGTACACGCAGGATGCAGCCCTGACTGCTTTGGAGTGCTTGCGGGCCGCCTTTTCCGCCTCCCTTGTGACCTGCACCTTCTGCTCGATGTCAACGTCTGACAGACTGCCGCGCACCTTTAGCCTGAATGTCCCCTTGACCATCTTGGACTGTGCAAGGCCCTGCACTCTGTTCTTCTTGGTCTGGGCAAGCGCGCGGGCTGCCGCAATTGCCTGTCCAAGGGATTCTTTTAGCGCGTCAAATGACGTATCGTTACTTGTGCTGCTAAATCCCCAACAGCCGTCGACCAGCACCCTGATGCCGCAACCTGAATTCTCCACTACCCTGATCCTTTCGAGCTCGCCATTGACAAAGTTGACGTCAGTCATGGACCTTGACTGATAGCGGGCTTCGACATACCTGGCGCCTCTTGACGAGGAGATCAGCGACTGGAGGCTGTCGAGCATGTGGGTGCTGCTGCCCTGCACAGGGTCATGCGTGGCCTGCTGTAAATTATATGTTTATTCTGTATCAGCTTTTTTGCCCGGCTTGGCGCAAAACGATCAAAACACACACACTGGCACAAGTATGCCAAGGTTAAAGCAATAATAAAAAGTTCGTTCAGAAATAGCCTAGCCTACAAAAACGATTTATCTAGTAATTTATGCTCGCTAGCGCGATGCAATGACATACAAAAAACATCTTTGCGGCCATTGCGCTGGTGTTGTTGTCTTTGCTGTTGCAACAACAAAGATCAGCGCAATAGCCGCAAGCGATCCGTTCGGCATAGAGGAACTCTACGAAACCAAGGATGAAAAGACTCTGCATGGTTCACTGAAGACGATGACCACGAGCCATCAGAAGACAACAACCATGACGACAGATTGCCGTTCCACTTTGGAACACTCGACAATATCGACGACCTAGAACATGAGGGAGACGCAGTATGGAAAATGGATGTGGAAACCGGCTCTGAACAACATGGAGTCACGATGCATGTCAACCATCTGGAGGAAGACGAGTGGAGAGGGAGAGAGACATGAAAATGACTGGCTACTTCAAGATGATAGACAGCGAAGACCAGATAATAACACTGATAGCAAGGCACGGCAGGGTGGAAGTTACAGTGGGGACGATGGCCGCGAAGCGCTACGCTATCATGGGATGCTGAGCGCGGACAGCGATGCCTACTTCAAGAAAAAGCTGTACCATGGTAACGGCGGATATAATACTGACAAGTTCGGAGCAGAAGGAAGCGCAATCGACGACGTGAACGACGAATAGATTGGAGTAAAGTCTGTGACCTACAACGTAGAGGACAATGGCGTTAAGCTGGAGCTCTGGGTCGACGACCGCGACGAAGAAAACAACTGGGAGAAGGTGGCAGAGTATAACATACCGACGAGGGCGACCTTGAAATCAATGGAGATGGCGACTGCGACAGAAATGAGGACTATGTCATAGACGAGGGCTAGCCGCGCGCAACGTTCAGGCTTGACGATTCAGAGTCTGAGTTCAAGAACCTGTCAGTCGGAGAGATAGAAAGCGATACAATAGTGGAAGAAGACACAGAAGATGAAGATGAGTAAACAGGAGATCAAGATCGCCGCAATAGGTGCAACGCATCGATGAATAGTCTGACAGGCTACCGATAGGAGGCAGCCTATATCATTTTCTTATTGCACGAATAAAGAAGCTACACCCCAAGAAAAGAGGTCTCGGCTTTTTCTTTCTTTCTTTTTCCTATATGTCAATTGATTGGCCATTTCTGTATCGGCTTTTATCAAATATCATTTCAACTATCTTTGCTGCTACCTGCTCGGGCTGGAGCATCCTGCCCTTGTTCTGCCAGTAGTAGTCAGGATCGACTTCCTGCATCCTTGTCGCCACCTCGCCGGGGCATATCACCATGACTCTGATATTATTGTGACCTGCAACTTCCCACGCAAGGCTTTCAGTCAGCCCCATCATGCCAAACTTGCTTGCACAGTAGGCTGACAGGTTCTCAAAGCCAGTCTTGCCGGCGCCTGAGCTGACGTTCACAATTGTGCCAGAGTTGTTGCGGATCATGTAGGGCAGGACAGCCTTTGAGCACAGAAAAGCGCTTTTCAGGTTGGAGTCGAGTGTTTCGTCCCATTCTTTTTCTGTAGTGTCGAGCAGGCTCTTGACGACTGCGATACCGGCATTGTTGACCAGTATGTCGATGTCCCCGAACATGCTCGCAGTCTTTTTTATGAGCGAATCCACTTGCGAAGAGATACTGACGTCGCACCTGACCCCGAGCACGCTGGCATGAATTTGCTTGATCGCGTCCACTGTTTCGTCGATCTCCTGTTGCGTTCTTGAGCACACGACGACGTTCATTCCTCTTTTTGCAAGCAGGATGGCAGCTTCCCTTCCTATCCCTCTGCCGCTTCCTGTGACTATGACCGTCGCCATCTAGCGATTAAATGTAATTAGGCTTAAAATGCTTTGATGGCGCGCCAGCAGCAAGAACAACAACAATCTTCTAGCGTGCAATTTGGGCAGTCTCTTGGCGACTTGCCCTGCATTTCTGCGGCGTGCAGCCACAATCTGCGCACTTCATGATACAGAAAAGGCGTCTAAGTGATAAAAATCTAACAATTATATCCCGTCTTCCCCCTTGCAAGATGCGGCAATGGACATTATCCCAGCAACTCCGGCCCCTGAGTTCAAAGAGGTCACCGGATGGGCTAACAGCAAGTCGCTTTCGATAAAGGGCCTGAAGGGAAAGGTGGTGGTGCTGGATTGCTGGACATACACCTGCATTTTCTGCCTCCGCACTATCCCTATCATGAGGCGCCTGCAGCAAAAATACGGCAAGTACGGCTTGCAGGTGGTTCAGGCGCATTCTGCCGAATACCACTTTGCGACCGACCATGCAAACATCAAGCGTGCACTGGCAAGATACAGCGTGACCGAGCCTGTCGCGTTTGACACTGCCAACAAGACGTGGGAAGCCTACGGCAACATGTACTGGCCCAAGCACATCCTTGTCGATCACAACGGATTTGTGCGATACGAGCACGCCGGCTATGGCGGCATTGAGGATTTTGAAGAAATTGTTGTTGAATTGCTTGAAGAAGCAGGGAAAAAGCCTGCCGAGGAAAAAGAGCAGAACAACCCACATGACGAGATCTATGACACGTATGGCATGCACTTTTACGGGATGGCGCCAGAGATATGCGTCGGATATTCGCGCCTGCGCCGGTTTGGCAACAACCAAACCCTCAAGCCTGACGCGCCAAACATCGTGATCGACCATGGCTCGCACGACCTAAACGTCGTGTACCTCCGCGGCAAGTGGATATGGCAGCGCGAAGGCGTTCAGTATTCGCCGGGCGGCAAGGAGCAGAACCCGGCTGTGATAATGAACTACAACGCTGCCAAGAGGGTGCACTGCATCATAGGCACGTCTGACGGTAGACCGGGCAAGGTAGAGATAAAGCTTGACGGCAACTATCTGACAAAGGAGCAGCTGGGCAGAGACGCCAAGCTTGAAGGCAACGGTGTAAGCATTGCCACCATTGATTGGCCATTTATACACAACCTGGCCAAGACGGACGAGCCCGAAACGCATGAGATAGAGATAATACCGCGCTCTGACAATTTCGTGTTCTATACGTTTGTCTTTGGATAAGTAAGTTTTTTTATCCGTACCACGCCGGTTTTCTCTTGATGGAAGAAAAGCAAGTAGAGCTTGCCGAAGGGGCAGCTGCACCAGATTTTACCATGAGGGACAAGGACGGCAGAGGTACGAAACTGTCAGAGCTCCGCGGCAAAAAGGACGTAGTTGTCTACTTTTATCCCAAGGATTTCACGCCCGGCTGTACAATAGAGGCTACAGAATTTACCCGCGACTACAAAAAGTTCAGGGACGCAGGCATCGAGATAGTGGGTATTAGCCCCGACGACGAAGAGTCGCACCAAAAGTTCCGGGACAAGATGGGTATACCCTACCTGCTTGTTGCAGACACTGAAAATGAAACATCAAAAAAGTATGGCGTCTATGGTCTAAAGAGCTTTATGGGCAGGGAATACATGGGCGTCAATCGATCTACCTTTCTTGTTGACAAGTCGGGCAAAATAGTCAAGGTCTTCAAGAAGGTCAAGCCTGCGGGCCACAGCCAAGAAGTGCTGCAAGCTCTGCGGGGCTAGGGCTAGGGTTGCCTGTCAAATGCGTAAAAGTCGGACATCGGGTCTATCCTATGGCTGTTTATGACAAGACCGATGAGCGACCTTATCTCGTCGCAGCGCTCGATAAATCGCGTGCCCTTTTCAGTCGTGCGGTAAATGTTGGGCCTGTCAATGTCCTGAGCCTTGGCAAGCAGGTTGTGGGCAAGCAGTGCCGAAAAATAGTTCTCCACCTGCGTGCTGCTGATGTTCGCCTTGTACACTATGTGCGTCTTTGTGGCGCCAGCGCACATGGCAGACACAAGAATATCACAAACTATGTCGACCATGCTTCCACGGCGCTCGGTCCTTGGCGCGTAATATGTATATCTATTATCCACGAAAATTCTTCAGATTCTGCTTACGTAATAGATGCACATCCAACTAGATTATATAGAGATTCTACTGTTTGCCGGACGACTCGACAAGCTCCGACAGGTGCCCAAGTATCCTCATGTGGTGCTCCTCGTCAACACTTATGCTCTTTAGCAGGGCGGCGGTTTCTGGATCGTCAGATGCCATCTCGGCGCACCTGAGCAAAATGTCGCGCGACTTCATTTCGTCCTTGATTGATTCTGCGATGCCCTTTTTAGTCAGGCTCGCGCTGCCAGTCGCGCCCTCCGTATCAGCCATTATCCTTGAAATGTACTCTATGTGGCGAAGACCGTCTGTCAGGAGCGTGCGCAGGTAGCTTCTGACAAGGTTGTTTTCCACCGTTGTCAGCACTGACATGTAGTGCATTAGCTCTTTCACCTCTGCGTCATGCTGGGCCTTGAGAAGAGAGTAGAGCTTTTGCCTGCGCTCCAGCTGCTTTAGCCGAGAATCCATCCTGATGGTTTTTCTCCCTTACCAAGATAAAAGTTTGTACGTTTAAATAACTTCCCCGGCATCACTTGGGTGTTTGTCGGCTGCATCGTACAGCATTTGCGATTGTCCCTGCCACAAAAAATACGGCGACAAGTCGATATGCGGCAAGTGCATCGACAGGCACAAGACGTCGCCTTATTACCATATCCTGAAAAAGTTCGACTAGCGCGACAGGACTTGGCAGGTCATATTCTGGCAGCCTCCGTAGCATTCAAATAAAATCAGCGCGTATCTAGAGGGCGTGAGAGTTCTTGCCACAGTGATAATAGCTGTATCGATGGTCGTAGCTGGCGTATCTTTTGCCCTTGCATCGCCCTACTTCCAAGGTATATCTGCGCAGTTTTCCAATCACGCTCCAACCAACCTGGCAGCCGGCTTGCCACTATCATCAAATGAGTTGCCGGTCAGCTTTGGAAACGTGACGAACCTGACTGAGAACTCGCAGGATTCAGTTTACGGTCAGGTCGCCGCGTCAGACGACAACATGTATGTGGTATGGCAAGACTCTGTCGTTCCATCAAGCAACTACGGCAGCGGCAGAAACTATGACATTTTTGTGAAAAAGAGTAGTGACGGTGGAGAGACCTTTGAGGAGTCTCTCAACCTAAGCGCCAATCCCGGCTTTTCAGAGCACCCCCAGATATCCGCCTACAATAATAATGTGTACGTCGTGTGGGCTGACGATACCTCCGGGAACAGAGAAGTGCTTTTTGCAAAAAGCGACGACGATGGAAGCACTTTTGGAGATGCGACACGCCTGAGCAACAACCCCTCAGACTCGTTCAACCCAGAGATAGCCGTTTCTGGAAGCAACGTTTACGTCGTTTGGCTAGACGAGGACGATGAGGGCAGCAGGATAATGTTTATGGCAAGCGCCGACGGCGGCGAGACCTTTGGCAGGGCAATGGTCATCAGCGACAGGGCCAATAGCGCGTCCCTTGCCAAGATTGCGGCATATGCAGAGAGCGCGTATATCACATGGAACTTGGTGAACGACGAAATGGAGAACGGCCTGTTCTTTGTGAAAAGTTCAGACGGTGGAGAGACCTTTGGAGACATTATCAAACTGAACCGCCAAAACAATTTCGGCGAGCCCCAGATAGTGGCATACAATGACACTGTCCAAGTCGTGTCAGGCGGCCTCGACTCGGTCGAAGTAAACGGCCTGTTCTTTGCAAAGAGCACCGACGGCGGCGAGACCTTTACCTCGGGCGCAGTCGACGGCAACGGCATGTTCGTAAACCCGCTCAACGTAGAGCCGGCAATCGACGGCAGCGCCACCAACATGCTGCTGTACATTGCAGGGCAGGTCTTTGTTTCAGGCAACGAAGAAATCCTCCTGCTGGCCTTGGATGGCAGCGGCGACGAAGGCGCGCTCAAGCCCATAGGCATAGTCAACCTGAGCAACAACAAAGACATTTCCGAATGCCCTTCGATAGCGATATCCGGCGACAGCATCTATGTCGTGTGGGAAGACCTCACCCCGGGCAACCACGAGATACTGTACACAAAGGGCACAAGGGTTTTGTAGTAGTAGTAGTAGAAGAAAAGAAGAAAGGTGCGGGAGGTGGGATTTGAACCCACGAACCCCTAAGGGATAAGAGCCTCAGTCTTACGCCTTTGGCCAAGCTGGGCGACTCCCGCACACGTGCTGCTACTATAACACGCTTTCACCGCACTAATTTGAATATTCCGTGATGACAATGGTTTTTATAATGCCCGCACACATTGACAGGAGCAGAATATATGCTCATACCGGTGCGCTGTTTTACCTGCGGCAACCTGATTGCAGACAAGTACGGCGAGTACCAAAACAGGGTCAAGGCAGGCGAAGACCCGGCAAAAGTCATGGACTCGCTGGACGTCAAGCGGTACTGCTGCAGAAGGATGTTTATAGCGAGCGTTGAGACCATCTATCAGATAATTCCCTACTACGAGGCTCTCAGGCGGCGCATGTCTGAGATCCAATCTGAAATAGAATAAAAACCGGACAAATATTAAACAAGTAATAAATAACGTCGGCATCAGACGGTTCATCATAAATGCCTTCTATCACTTCGCTCCGTGGCAGAATAGTTTTCAACAGCAGGGGAAGCAAGACCATCGAGGTAGACATTGTAACAGACAACAGGTTCATTGGAAGGGCGTGCGCCCCTTCAGGCGCGTCGGTCGGCAAGTTTGAGGCCCAGAGCTTTCCGGAGAACAAGGCAGAGAAAGCGCTTGCTGCCCTCAATGACAATTCAGAAAAGTTTGTTGGCCTGCAGGCAGAGGACATGAAGGCGGTCTATGATGCTTTGCGCTCTATCGACAAGACTGACAATTACAGCAAGATAGGCGGCTCGGTGGCGTACGCGCTGAGCATCGCCGCAGTTGACTCAGCAGCAAAGGCGCTCAGCGTGCCACTATTCAAATTGTTAAAGCCCAACAAGCCTTACAGGTTTCCGTTCCCGCTTGGCAACATTCTGGGTGGGGGAGCCCACGCCGGCCCCGGCACCCCGGACCTGCAGGAAATTCTGGCATGCCCGGTCGGCGCTAAGGATGTAGTTGAGGCATTAGAGATGAACTTCAAGTTACACGCTGAGACGCGCAAGGTGATAGAGTCAATAGACAGGCGCTTCACCTACGGCAGGGGCGACGAAGGCGCGTGGGCACCAAATGTGAACAACGACCAAGCGCTTGAGATAGTTGAAAAGTCAGTCAGGAACTGCGGGTTCGCGCTTGGCAGGGACATGGCTATTGGCATCGACTTTGCCAGCTCGTCGTTCTGGGATGAGGAGAAAGAAGTGTATGATTACGCCCGGCAAGGGTTAAAGAGAGAGACGGGCGAGCAGATAGAGTTTGCAAACAGGCTGATACGCGACTACAAGCTAGTCTACGCCGAAGACCCAGTGCAGGAAGGCGACTTTCAGAGCATGGCAGTGCTCACGAAAAAGAACCCCAAGACACTGGTGACAGGCGACGATATGCTCGTAACAAACGCAGTGAAGGTAAAGGAAGCGGTCAAGTACGGCGCGTGCAGCGGCGCAATACTGAAGGTCAACCAGGCAGGCAGCCTGTACGACGCCATGAAGTTTGCAGAGGAATGCAAGAAGAACAACATTAAGATAATAACGTCCCACAGATCGGGCGAATCAGTGGACTCGCATATCTCTCACATAGCAATCGCCACTGGCTCCAAGATGCTCAAGTCCGGCGTGCTTGGCGGCGAGCGCATAGCCAAGCTGAACGAGCTCGTGCGCTTGACAGAGTATGATTTAATAGAAGGTATGCAACCGACCATACTATAAGGACCCTAATAGGCGGACAGCCTATCGAGATCTGATTGACAGATAACCGCACAGAGAAATAATA
>CAMLKF010000028.1 GCA_946480575.1 uncultured Nitrososphaera sp.
CAACCTGATGCTCAGAGCGACAGTGGATAATAGACTGGAACCAAGGTATCATAGATACGTACTACAACAAGTGATGATGATTTTTTTGTGTGGGTATGGTGTTAGCTGTACGTGAAGGCTCAGGGGTTTTAGCTTAAAACCTTCCTGAACGATTCAGTAGGGGTGTGGAAAGACCTGAGATTCGAGAAAGAGTGGTCCCTAAACTAAAGCTTAAAGTAAAGGAGTTATATGGCTATACTAGGAGGGGATCTGATGATGGCGTCTAGCCAACGTTGCACCCAAGCAGCGGTTTTACAGTTAAATTTGTCAAAAAATCACAATTATATTACTTGTTTCGGCATAGATTTAGTCGAGGAAGTATCTTGAGCAGTAGCAACCAGACAAAGAGGCCGCCGGCCGTCGCCGGCATGTTTTATCCCGACAGCCCAAGGGAGCTGAAAAGCATCATCGACCAGTCTTTTCGCAACACCCGCTTTGGGCCCGGCAGGTGGCCGCCCTCTGGGAGCAGGCGCAAGATCTACGGCATTATTTCGCCCCACGCCGGCTACGTTTACTCTGGCGCAGTCGCCGCAAACGGCTTTTACGAAATTTCTTCAGCCGGCTTTCAGGACGTCATAATGGTGGGCCCTAACCACTACGGCATAGGGTCTGGCGTCGCAACTATGCGTGGCGGCATATGGGAGACTCCGCTTGGGCAGGTGCAGGTCAACTCTGACCTTGCAATGGAGATGTCCAAGAAATCCGGGATAATCGACTTTGACGACTTTGCGCACAGCCGCGACCACTGTCTTGAAGTGCAGCTGCCTTTCCTGCAATACATCAAGCCCGACTTCCGCATAGTCCCGATTGTCCTGATAATGCAGGACATCGACACAGCGTTTGACCTTGGCAAGGCGATAGCTGACGTGGTGGCAGAGCAGGGCGGCGTAGACAACACGCTACTCATCGCGTCGTCCGACCTGACCCACTATGAGCCAAACGGTGAGGCCCACCGGAAGGATAACGAGCTGATAAAGGCGGTGCTTGCCCTTGATGTTCACAAGTTTTACACGGTGCTCGAAAGGCTGGAGGTTTCTGCCTGCGGCTATGGCGCCATTGCCTCGATAATGGTCGCCGCAAGGAGCCTTGGAGCCACGAGAGGGGAGCTACGGAGGTACGCTACAAGCGGAGACGTCACTGGCGACACTAGCGCAGTCGTCGGGTATTCGTCCATAGTATTCGTATGATGGGCAGAGCATCGGCGCCAGCAAAAATAATCCTGTTTGGCGAGCACTTTGTAGTGTACGGCAACCCGGCGATCCTTGCGGCGATTAGCAAGCGAATGACTGTGGCTGCCCGCGTCATTGACACAAGCAAGATAACAATCAGGTCCGACATCGGAGTCGCAGGCGAGTATAGCAGCTCGCGCTTTATGTCACTTGGAGGAAAGAATGCCAAGGCGATACTGGATCCACTCTACAATGCAGTCAGGCAGGCCCTTGTGGCAAGAAGGCAACAAAAGACGGGAATTGAAATTGACGTCAGCTCGGAAATACCGCACGGCATCGGGCTTGGGTCGTCTGCGGCATCCTGCGTCGCCACGGCGGCCGCTGTGGACTCGCTCTTTGGCAGGCCAGACAAGCAACGCGTATGCGAGCAGGCTATTGAATCAGAGCGCATTATCCATAGGAATTCCTCAGGCGCTGACTGCTACATCAGCACCTTTGGTGGCCTGATACTCTATAGCAAGTCAGAAGGGTTCAAGAGGATTGAATCAGAGAGCCTGCCGCTTGTAATAGCGAATACTAGCATAAAGCACTCTACTGGCTACCTAGTCGCAAGCGTTAATAAATTCAGGGACAGAAAGGAATCGCTGTTTAAAAGTCTCGCGAGCCAGGCAGGCGACATTTGCACACAAGCGCTTGCTGCAATAGCTGCCGGCAAGCGCGAAAAGATAGGCAGTCTCATGAGCGAGAACCAGAGCCTGCTGCGGCAGATAGGCGTTTCGCACCAAAAGGCTGATGAGCTGATAGACATTTGCACTAATGCTGGAGCCCTTGGAGCCAAGATAACTGGCGCCGGCGGTGGCGGCGCAGTGATTGCCCTTGCAGCTACCAAGCAGGACCGCACAAAGATAGCGTCCCGCATAAGGGCAGATGGCTACGACTCATTTGAAGTCGAAATAGATAAGAGAGGGCTCGTCGTACTCTAGAGCTTCAGCTTCTGCAGGACCTGCTTGGCCTTTGACTCGCCTTCTTTTATTAAGTTTTTTATCCCTTCCAGCGAAAAGTCAGTGTTCTCATAGAGGTAGGGATAGCGCTCCTCCCTCGTGATGTATGCTATCTTGCGTATTTCAGCGCCATAGTTGTAGATTATTCTTTGATACTTTCGACGAATGCTATCAAGCTTCTCCTTGTCAATTTTGCTTGGATCAACGTTCTCCTCTATGGTGTTGTAGAGCTCTTCGATGAACTTCAGGTAGCGCGTTATCACCTTGGACATCTTGACATTGTGAGCTGTCTTGTCGCTGAACATGATGTCGCGTGCGCGGTGGTACACCTCTGGCAGGTTCTGCGGCAGCCTTTCAATCACCTTGGGATAGTTCTCGACGATAAAGACGTGCTTGTCGATTACCGGCGCTGAGTCAATGACTTCCCTCAGAGGAGTATTGCTCAGCAGGCTTCCATCCCAGACATAAAGTCCCTTTTCCACCTCCACCCAGGGAAAGCCATACAGTGGGTAGCCTGAGGTGCCAAGCAGGTGCTTGACCGTTATCTGCTGCTTTGAGCTATCAAACGTCAGCGGCTCGGCAGTCAGCACGTTCACTGCACTTATTATCAGCCGCGCGTTCTTTTTGCCGCCCGGCCTGAGCTTGTCGTAGTCGATGTATTTTTCAAGCGTCCTTGCTAAGGGCGAATGGTCGTAGATGTATGTCCACCTTGCAGGCTGAAAGTAATGAGGATCGGTCGACGCGTAAGCTGGGCTCCACCGGGGCGCAAACATTTTCCTGTTGCCATATATCGCCGAGCTGTAGAATGACATCACGTGCTTTAGCGACACATTCGCCTTCTGGTAGTAATGACTGTAGTAGCTTCTTCTTTTTTCTGATCCATCGTTGTCAATATCATTTGCAAGTAGTGGTAGTGGCAACTGCTGCCATTGCCAAGGCGGCGACAGGTTGACCGAGCTTTCGGCAAGCTCCATCCAGAACTGCTCAAGAGCCGCCTCCGGCCTATCTCCTTTGCTGCCGGCGATGATGGCGGCATTTACTCCACCGATCGAAGTTCCGGCGATAATGTCTACCTTGATGCCTCTTGCTGCAAAAGCCTTAAAGACGCCGCAGCTGAAGGCGCCAAGCGAGCCTCCGCCCTGCAGCACCAAGACGTTCTCGGCATTGCCGTGATCGTGAACCATACGCTTGAGAATAGCCGCCTTTGTAATTATGCGTTTTTCAGAGGCGCAGTGAGGTGTACTGGCTTGACCAAGTCGGCAACGTCCACCCAGCAGCGAGCTATTTTATCCATCGAGTGCGTCAGGTTGAGCACCGCGATGGTCGACTCGGGGCTCTTTGATTCTGCGCCTGACATCTCTTTTATCGAGTTTATTATCCTGTTAAAGTTGTCGTACATCTTGACCACGACATTTGACTCTGCCCTGTTCTTGTTGACAAACGCGGCCACCGATTTCTCTTGCATCTTTTCGATCAGCGTGCCGGCCTCCACTATTTCGCCGATAGACTTTACTCGCGACATATCGTGAATAGAAGTGGCAAGGTCGACGATGTAGTCGCCGGCGCTCTCCAAGTGGTTGGCGGCAACCCTATAGTCCAGAATGTCGATGTTGCTCAGGTTGAGCTTTCCGGCGAGCTTTTGGTCCATCATGGCGCTTCGGATAAGCCTGACCAGCAGGAAATACTGCCTGTCAACTTCGTCGTCCCTGCCGCTTATCGCCCTGCGGATGCTGTTCTCCTTCGTCCTGATTGCCTCCTGCACATCGCGGTACATGCCCGCGACTATGGAGCTCATGCGGCGGAGTATCTTTTCGGCATCAAGCGTGTTTGCATCCAGCAGGAATTGGGCCGAGATGTTTGATCCGTCCTCGTCCACGATCTCGAGCCCGACTAGCTTGCGCATCGCCCTCTTAATCCTGTCAGCATCCTCGAATGATATCTGCGTGCTTGCCTTGATCCGTATCATGTCATACCCAAGCAGGTATGCGCCATACACCTGGTTGACGAGCGTGTCCATCGACGCCGGCGAGTACGGTATCGCCACTTCCTTTATCTTGTCGTCTGCCGCGTCGTCTGACGGAAATATCGAAATCGAATTGTCGCGGTTGACGTCCACTGGCACAATGCTGCCCTTTTTCAGGTTGTTGCTCTTGACCCACTGGCTTGGGAGCGATATCAGGATGCTACTGCCTATTTGCTGGAGCCGCCTTGCGTATCTGATCATATATTGTTTATACCCATTTAAACTAATTAAACACTATTTTTATATTTTTTGTTGCTTATAAATGCCTATAGCAATATGGGATCTACAGCGCTGGTTTCAACGCCTGTAGCAGCGGCCAAAGCTTTCAGCCCCGGCCACATAACGGGCTTTTTCGAGATGCCGGCCGGCAGCCACAGGCATTTCCTGCACAAGGGTTCGAAAGGCGCAGGATTTTCCATCGATAGGGGCGTCACCACTACTGTCTACGTCCACGAGAGTACCAAGACAGGTTACCAGATTTCGATAAACGGCAGCAATGCCCGCGAGGCCGAGGTGTCGCGCTGGGTCGCCGAGGAATACCTAAAGATCGCCAACAGGCCGTACTTTGTGATCATCGAGCACGATATCGGTATACCGGTAGGCTTTGGGCTTGGCTCAAGCGGAGCGGCGGCACTCAGTCTTTCATACGCGCTCAACGAGGCGCTAGACGCCGGCCTCAGCAGGACGCAGGCGGCCCAAGTGGCGCACCACGCCGAGATCTCCTGCAAGACCGGCCTCGGCACCGTCATTGCAGAATTTTCTGGCGGCTTTGAGATGCGAACAAACGCAGGGGCGCCGGGCGTCGGAACAGTCATCAAGACGGATCTTCGTGGCTACAAGGCAGTTGTGTTGTGCCTTGCTCCAATTTCGACCAAGTCATTCCTCACAAGCCGCATGGACGAAATAAACGGCCTTGGCGGAGCCATGCTCAAAAAGCTGTCAGCGACAAGAAGCAGCGAGGACTTTCTCAGGATGTCGCGTGAATTTGCAGAAACTCTTGGCCTGACAGAGAGCAGATGCAAGGCTCCGATAGCCGCGCTCAAGGCAACAGGGTTTGACTCCAGTGTAGCGCTCTTTGGCCAGACGGTGTTTACGCTTGTGCCGGCTGACCGCGCAAAAGAAGCAGGAGACGCCCTCAGGGGCTTTGGCGGCACGCTTCTTATCTGCAACATTGACGGCCACGGGGCAAGAGTGCTTTAGCAAGTGCACGCCGACTACCACATTACAATACCCTCAAGCCATCCCCGGGCAAAGTCGCTTCATACACGCGAGACGCTGGTAGATGGCTTTAGACGCGGCCTCGTCGCGGCAGAGGGGCTCATTGCGCATGGCAGGGGTGAGGCTTTTGACTACCTTGTTGGCGAACGCACGACTAAGGCCGCCCAGAGCGCAACTAGGGCCGCAGCCGCTGCTATTTTGCTTTCCAGACATCCAGTCATTTCGGTCAATGGCAACACTGCAGCGCTTTGCCCGAAGGAAATTGTCGAACTGGCGGAAGTTACGGGCGCGGGAATAGAGGTGAATTTATTTTACAGGACTGAGGAGCGCGAGATGGCGATCAAGACCGAGCTGGAGAAGCACGGCGCAAAAAAAGTGCTCGGCGTAGGCTGGAGGGCCTCTGCAAGGATTCCGGAGCTACAGAGCGAGCGCAGACGTGTCGACCCAGAGGGCATCTTCAAGGCCGACATAGTATTTGTGCCGCTTGAAGACGGCGACAGGACAGAGGCGCTCGTAAAGATGGGCAAGACGGTGATTACGGTTGACCTCAACCCATTGTCAAGGACAGCAAATATGGCCCAGATCACCATAGTCAATAACATTGTGAGGGCAATGCCTGCCCTAGTCAGGGCGGCGCACGACCTCAAGGGCAGCAAGTCGCTGAAGAGAATTGCTGGCAGGTTTGACAACAAAAAGAACCTTCAGGAATCATTGCGTATCATCAGGGGAGGCGTCGCCTAGCTTGCAGGTCAAGAAAAAGGTGAGCGTGAACGACATTCTGGCGGCAAAGGGCAGGGAAAAGATAGCTGTGCTCACTGCCTACGATTATTCCACTGCCCTGATATGCGACAGGGCTGGACTCGACATCCTGCTTGTGGGCGACAGCGCAGGCATGGTGGTGCTGGGCTACACGAGCACCGTGCCTGTTGGCATGCTAGAAATGCTGATGTTATGCCGCGCGGTCGCAAAGGGAGCCAAGCGTGCCATGATAGTTGGCGACATGCCGTTTGGGTCGTACCAGCCAAGCCCGAGTGTGGCAGTCGAAAACGCGGTGCAGCTAATCAAGGCCGGCTGCGACACAGTCAAGCTTGAAGGAGGCTTGGAAATCATTGGCACCATAAAGGCGATAGTCGACGCGGGAATACCGGTCATGGGCCACATCGGATTGAAGCCCCAGACATCTTCGCTTTGGGAAGGCTACAGGTTGCAGGGCAGGACAAAAGAATCTGCGATGAAACTAATCGTGGATGCAAAGGCACTTGAGAAGGCTGGCGTTTGTAGCATCGTGCTTGAAATGGTTGCAAGCGAGGTCGCCAGCGAAATAACACAGAGCCTATCAGTGCCGACGATAGGCATAGGCTCAGGTGCAGGCTGCGATGGGCAGGTGCTGGTGCTGCACGACATGCTCGGCATCTACGAAGACATAAAGCCGAAATTTGTGAAGAGGTATGCTGAATTATCGAAATCGATCCTAGACGCGATTTCGCACTATACAAACGATGTCAAGGCAGGCAAGTTCCCCGAAGAGCCAAACACGTTCCACATGAGCCCGGAAGAGCTGGCAGGTCTGAGGGATGCATTGAGAAAGACGAGGAAGAAATAATGAGGGCAAAAAGAGGCATTCACCCGTCAAAGGACATCGTGGGAAGTGAAGGTAGTGAGCTGGAAGGGGAAAAAATAGTGCTCTGCATCACCGGGAGCGTCGCAGCATATAGGGCTATTGACCTCGCGCGCCTTTTGATGCGCCACGGTGCCGACGTTCACGCGGTAATGACGGAATCGACCGCCCCGCTGCTCAGTCCTGAAATGATGAAGTGGGCAACAGGCAACGACGATGTTGTCACGAAATTGACGGGCAACTTGGAGCACATCATGCTTGCCGATTACGACATGTCTGACCTTATCATTGTCTACCCGTGCACCGCCAACACTATCGGCAAGATGGCAGCTGGCATAGACGATACGCCCGTCACTTCGGTACTGAGTGTCGCTCTTGGCAGCAAGATCTCGATAATAATCGCGCCTGCCATGCACGAGGCAATGTATGAAAACAAGTTCATACGGCAGAACGTGGAAAAGCTAAAGGGGCACGTCACATTTGTCGAACCCAGGATGGCAGAAGGAAAAGCCAAAGTAGCCGAGCCTGAGCAGGTGCTTGAGGCCGCCATTGCCATCCTGTCAGGCGGACCGTTATCGGGCAAAAGGGTTCTTGTTACTGCCGGAAGCACCGTAGAATACATCGACCCGATAAGGGTAGTGACCAACATGAGCTCGGGCAAGATGGGCATTGCGATAGCGCAAGAAGCAGAGAGGATGGGGGCAATCGTCACGCTCGTCTACGGGCACGGAAGCCAGGAGCTGGCAAACGGCAGCAAAGTCGTGCGCGTGAGCACCAGCAAGGAAATGTATAACGCAGTCGTTTCAGAGCTGTCATCCAAAAAGTACGACATTGTGATAATGGCCGCCGCTGTCTCTGATTTCACGCCTGCAAAAAAGTCTGAAAAAAAGATAGATACGAGGGCTGGCAAGGCTGAGCTGTCACTAATAGCCACTAAGAAAGTAGTCGATGAAGTGAAAAAGGTGAGCAGGAACACTCTGCTTGTTGCGTTCAAGGCAGATCACGACGTCTCAGATTCTGTCCTAGTTGACAAGGCGTACAAAAAGCTGCAAGAATGCGATGCTGACTTTGTGGTTGCAAATGATCTTGGCAGAAAGGGATCGGAGGCAGGTTCTGACAGAAATGAAGTGTTCGTCATCGACAGCAAAAAGAAGATTACCCACCTGCCGCTTGAAAGCAAGGACGCCATTGCAAGAAAGCTGCTGGAACTTGTTGTTGCAGATTCTGCTGCCAACGACGGCAGAACCTAGCCGCGTCGTTTTACTTTACGACAACGAGATCCTTAGTGAACCTGTTGAGCACCTTGGGCCGACGGTCGGCCACGATTATGCTGTCCTCTATCCTCACACCAAACTTGTTTTCGAGGTATATCCCAGGCTCAACTGTCACCGCCATGTTTGCCCTGAGCTCCTCGCCATTCTTCATGCGGAGCCAGGGAGGCTCGTGCACGTCAAGCCCTATGCCATGCCCAGTCGAGTGAATGAACGATTTTTCGTAGCCTCGCTCGCTTATCAGATTCCTGCACGTCTCGTCCACCTGGCCGCATGTGGCGCCTGCCTTTGCTGCGTCCAGGCCGGCCTTTTGCGACTCTTGCACGATCTCGTAGACCTTCTCCATTTCCGGCGTTGCCGAGCCTAACGCAAACGTCCTTGTGGCGTCGGCGATATAGCCGGCGTGCCTGAGCGTTAGGTCAACTACTATCATGTCGCCTTTGCGGAATTTCCTGTCGGTCACCTCAGCATGTGGCAAGGCGCCGTTTGGTCCACCGGCGATGATTAGCGGGTTGAGCGTCGACTTGTACGATGGCGGGTTTGCACCCATCTTCATTGCTTCGTAAATGAGCTTGGCCTGCAGGTCGCGCTCTGACAATCCTGCTTTAATTTCCTCCGTGCATATTTCATACAGCTTGTCCAGAATTCTAGCCGCCCTTGAAATGACCCTGATCTCGGCTTCGTCCTTTATCCTGCGAGTCTGAAAGAACGGCTCAGTGTCCACCACGATGTCGCCGCCGTGCTTGCGCACCGATTCGACTGTAGAGTAGTCGCTGCAGTCTGTGCACGCCCTGCTGCCCTTTATTTCAGAAGCAAATGTAGAGACGAGCTCACTCCCCCTTTCTGTCTGGATAACCTCGCAATCTACCGAGGTTTTTTCAGCCCTTGAATATTCCAGCTTTGGTGCAATCAGCTTTGTGCCTTTCTCTGTGCACACTGCAATTGCCTCACCCCAGAACCCTGTCAGGTAGAACACGTTTTCCGGCTCAAATGCTGCGACTGCGCTGCACCCTTTTTTCTCAGCGTGGCGCAGGATGGTGGAACGACGCTCTTTCATTTACTACACAACACATCTCCAGTACCCAGTTTTATAAAACGTTACGCGGTTGCCGGTATTGTAAATTAATTTAAATATGGCTGGCACGCCCGCTTTTCTCGAGATTATAATATGGAATACCTCGTAATGCTCCCCGGCCCAACGAATGTGCCAAACAGAGTTATGCAGGCAATGCTTGCGCCTGTGATAAACCATAGGAGCGACGATTTCCGGACGTTATACAAGTCGATCGTGGAGAAGACGCAAAAGGTCTTCATGACTTCAAACGACATTGTGCTTCTTACCACTTCAGGAACTGGTGCTGTCGAGGCGTCAGTCGTCAACCTGATAAAAAGGGGCGACAAGGCTGTTATCCCGGTCAATGGCGAGTTCAGCACCCGCCTTGCAGACCTGATTGACAGCTGGGGCGGCCAGGCGATCAGGATAAACGCGCCACCCGGCGAGAACCCGCCTTACGACAAGTTCGAGGAGGCGTTTGACAAGCACAAGGACATCAAAGCCCTCTATGCAGTCTACAACGAAACATCAACCGGTACCACCATAAGGTATATGGACAAGCTTGGACAGCTGGCGTCAAGAAAGGGCGCCTACTTTATCGCCGACTCGGTATCCATCCTTGGCGGCGACGAGCTGCCTGTCGACAAGTGGAACATTGACATCTGCATTACTGCATCGCAAAAGGCCCTTGCGGCCCCGCCGGGCGTCGCTCCGATATCGATAAGCAAGCGCGCTAAGAAATACATGGAGGAAAACCCGCCGCCGACGCAGTATTTGAACCTGAAGCGCTACTTCAAGTACTACGAGGACCACTTTGAGACTCCGTTCACCCCGGCGCTGCCGCTCTACAACGCCTTCAGAGAAGCGCTGGATATGGTGCTTGAAGAAGGCATGGAAAACAGGATAAGACGCCACAGAGTATGCGCAGAGGCGTTCTACGCCGGCCTGAGCGCCCTCGGGCTGACTCCATTTGCCAAGCCAGACGCAAGGAGCAACATGATAATCGCTGTCAACTACCTGCAGGGAATGGACGACAAAAAGTTCCGCGGGCTCCTATCAAGCGAATTCAAGGTGCTTATTGCAGGAGGCTTTGGCGACCTCAAGGGCAAGGTCTTCAGAGTGGGCTCCATGGGCGAAGTTGGCAGATACCACGTCATGAGGACAATTTCGTCCGTAGCGTCGGCAATGAACATGCTTGGCGTTAAGACCAACCCGGAAGCCACATCGGTAGCCATGGACAGGCTAAAGGCGCTTGGCTGATGCCTTCCACTTTTTTGAATTGTTAAATTAATATAAGGTGAAACATCAGCCGTTTTCTATGACTTTGGAGAAAGGTTCTCTTGTACTGGTGGATTATACTGCTAGAGTTAAAGATACTAACGAGGTTTTTGAGACCACACGCGAAGAAGAGGCGAAAAAGACAGAGCTCTACGACCCTACGCGCAAGTACGAGCCGCGGCTCGTGTCAGTTGGCGAGAGCTGGGTGCTCAAGGGCTTGGATGAGGCGCTGGCAAAGGCAAGTGTTGGCGACAGGCTCAATGTTGAGGTCACCCCTGACAAGGGCTTTGGCGACAGAGACCCAAACAAAGTGAGAATGATCCCACAGCGCAAGCTTGGCGACAAGGCTGACGAGGTTTCAGTTGGAGACGTCATTGAAGTGGACGATAGGACCGGAATTGTCCGCTACGTCGGCTCTGGCAGGATACAGGTCGACTTTAACCACAGGTTCGCCGGCAGGACGCTTTTGTACGACGTCAACGTCGTCAAAAAGCTGGACAGCGACAGCGACAAGGTAAGCGCCCTTGTAAGGAGAAGGATGGGCCTTGACGAGACCAAGGTGAGGGTCAACCTGGCGGCGCCAAACCTTGATATTGAGCTGCCAGAGGAAGCGTTCCTTGCAGAAGGGCTCCAAGTAATCAAGAGGGCTGTTGCAAACGACATATTCAAGTTTGTTACTAGCGTTAAAAACATCAGGTTCGTTGAAAACTATTCGGCGCCGGCAGAGCAGAAAAAGGCCGAGCAGCCAAAGGCCGAAGAAGAAAAGGCTGCAGCGGCGAAGTAAAAAAGCACACAAGCAAAAGTTATTATAGTAAAAAGACCAAATTAGCCCGTATGGAAAGTGTTCAGCATCAAACGATAACGATAACCCCCAAGGCAGCTGAGAAGGTTGCCGAATTTATGAAGCAGGAGGGCAATACAGGCCTCTACCTGAGAGTGTACGTCTCAGGCGGCGGGTGCGCGGGTCTGTCCTATGGAATGGGATTTGAAGAGAAGGCTGACGAAGATGACAAGGTCATTGAGCAGAATGGCGTAAAGTTGCTAGTCGACAGCTACAGCCAGAGGTACCTGAGAGGCACCAGTATCGACTACATCGAGAGCCTGATGGGTTCTGGCTTCAAGATCAACAACCCCAACGTGACGAAGAGCTGCTCGTGCGGACACTCATTCAGCACAGAGTAGGCAACCTTTTCTTCTCTCTTCTTTTGCCTTTTTCTAGATTAGATAGACTGAATGAGTGAGTGAGTGACCTACGCACGATTCTGAAAGTCTTAAGTTATTTTTGCCAGTTAGAGAGCATGCCCAAGAAACAACGACAGCAGCAGAAAAAGAGAGCATCTATCGCGGAAAAGGAAAGAGTTCAGTCAAGAACAGAAGAGAAAGGAAAAGGAGAAACGACAGAGAATCATTAACAGAGAAAAGAAGAGAGCAGTGAAGAGAATTCACCTCAAAAGGCTTGCAATCCTTTTTAGCCAGATTGCACCGCAGTTTGTATATATATTGCAGAATCGGCATCTGCTACCAACAAGCAACAATCCCCTCTGCTTGAGGATTCGACATACAATATCATACATCAGATTAAAAGAACATGCGACTTTCTGTATTCTTCTGTCAAAGACTGACTATCCGATCCTTCTCTGCATCACAGAAAAACCTGAGCTTATCGAGCATGGAACTCGATTAAAGAAAGAGGACGAGCAGAATCACTTGAAAATGTTGTGGCAGAAGAGCTGCTTAGAGAGGTAAATGAAGGCAAGTTCGGATAACAATAGAAAAGCGATGTAGTATATATCATGTTTATCAATAGAGGATATATAATAATGTCGGATGCAGAGACGCTTTGCAATGAGATATTGAAACTCGATCCGTCTATCAGGTTTGCAGGCGTTGCAAACAATATGGGCCGGCTAATAGCGGCAAAGTTCAGGAAAGGATTGCAACCGCTATTAACAAGAGAAGAAATGGAAAGCTATACCATAAAGGCAGTGTTACGGATGAAAACCAGGGAGGATTATGAATCAGAACTTGGCAAAACCATTTACACTTATGCTCTGTATGAAAAGGTAAAGAGGGCATCCATAGCGCTGGACAGCGCCAGCTATTCGCTTTTGATGGTGTCGTTTGACACTGCATCTGATCATGAAGCGATCATTTTGGACAAGATATTGCCAATCTTGAAACGGCAGCGTCTTCGAGGGGCTAAATAGAGAAAGCGAGTTGAACATATTTTGGCCTGCTCGAATAATCTTCTTCTCTGGTACAGCACTTGACCAAGCGACTTCTCAATGTATGCCATGTTTGTGTATTCCCTGTCAGGAAACTCGCGTATGATCTGGATTGTTTCTTCCGGCGCTTCGACCTTTTGCCTGTTCTATTCAGCCTGACTTACAAGCTCGCTCTTGCTCTTTGGAAAAAATCCGTTCCAGACAGCATCTTGGCTACTGCTGCAGCAGAAGGTGCCCTAGTTGCTGCCGCCTTGCCCCCACCTTGCCTCCGCGTCCGGGAGCCTCTTCTCTGGACAGTCGCCTTACTTCTTGCGACATTATAGCTGTTCGGTCCTGCCTGGAAACTCTCCTTTCAATAGTGGTTTCAGAGGCACTTGTTCTCCTTTTGATCCTTAACTCTTTGAATAGCTCTGCCGTGTTTTCTGTTTCCTTTTCTTCACTCAGATCTATCTCGAGCTCTTCCTGAATGTCCTTCTTTCTGGCCCCAATCAGCAGCAGCAGCTGCGTATTTTCATAATTCAGCATGTCTGGGTCTTCCACGTTTATCCAACGCCTGTCTCCAAACTTTTCCTTGATGCTCGACAGGCATTACGGCTTTCTTTTTTCAAATGCCGCAAACCCGCGCACCTGAATGTCTGGATTTTTCACCGATACTATATAGCTTGCTTCTTTCTTTATTTATTTCAAATTCCTTTTGTGCGGGGCTGGGAAGTGCTGGCAATTCGAAGACATAAGCCATCTCTGTATGATTGTCATGTCTGACGATTGAGTACTTGCCTTCTCCCGCAGGGGCAGCTATCGCCATCCTCCTCTTGACTCTTGTTTCAGTCGCATATTCTGCAGGGAGAAGTTCCTTTCGTATCTCTTCTGGGTTAGAGGCGGTAAGCACGTTTAGCGCCCAATTCCTCTCCACTGATGTTGATTTGCCCTCAACGATTTCAGGCAGCAGCTTTTGGCCTATAACGAAAAGCCGGTACTTGCCGCCTTCAGGGGCTGTAACCATGTGGAATCTCTGGACATCTCCGATATCGCTTACTTGTTCTGTTTCAACCTTTGGCCTGTAGAATAAGAGTATATCTCTCCTTGTTCTACAATTTGGGGCTTGTATTCCCTAGCCATGCACATAGCGTAGTCAAGATAGAAGATTTGAGTTGATGATGGTTAGTTGTATCCTTAAACAGATCCAGAAGGCAAGAAAACAGCAACAACGAAAAATTAAAGGGCTGCTGGCTCTATGGCCACAATCCTCTTATCTTGACTGCCTCGACTACTCTGTTGACTGCGAGCACGGTGCTTGCCTTGCGCATGTTGACGCTGTACTTCTCATGGGTGTCGTAGACGTCGAGGAATGCCTTGGTGATGTTCCTGTCAAGCCGCTCATTGACCTCGGCCTCTGTCCAGTAATCCCTGCGCAGGTTCTGCAGCCACTCAAAGTAGGACACGGTGACGCCGCCTCCGTTTGCAAGGATATCCGGGATTATCATGATCTTGTTCCTGTACAGGATGTCGTCTGCCTCAGGGGTCGTCGGGCCGTTGGCCGCTTCTGCCATGATTTTCGCCTTGACCTTGCCGGCGTTCTTGCCTGTTATCTGGTTTTCAAGCGCAGCAGGTATCAGTATCGTGCACTCTGTTTCAAGCAGCTCTTCGTTGCTCATTGACTTGGCGCCGGGGAACCCCGCCACTGAGCCGGTCCTCTCCTTGTGCTTTCGGAGTGCTGCAACTTCCATCCCTGCCTTATTATAGACGCCGCCCCGGGAGTCAGACGCCGCTATTACCTTCGCGCCCTGCTCTTCCACAAACTGCGAAGCGAACTGGCCGGCGTTTCCAAACCCTTCCACCGCAACAGTTGCGGTCTTCATGTTTATCTTTAATTTCTTTGCTGCTTCTCTTACTGTGAATCCCAATCCTCTGCCCGTTGCCTCATTCCTTCCGAGAGAGCCGCCGATTGCTATCGGCTTGCCGGTAATGATCTCTGGCTGGACAAAGTTGCCCTTGAGCGCCGAGTACGTATCCATTATCCATGCCATTTCTTTGCCGCCGGTGTAGACGTCTGGAGCCGGAATGTCAGTGTGCGGGCCGATGATATCGGCGATCGCATATGCATAGCGCCTTGTCATGCGCTCAAGCTCGCCGTCAGACATTTCCTTTGGGTTGCAGATAATGCCACCCTTGCCTCCGCCATAGGGAATGTCTGCAACTGCGCACTTCCATGTCATCCACATCGATAGAGCCTTGACCTCGTCTATTGTGACCTGCGGGTGGTACCTGATGCCACCTTTGTACGGGCCGCGGGCGTCGTTGTGCTGCGAGCGATAGCCAGTGAAAACCCGGATCTCGCCTTTATCCATTTTTACTGGCAGCGACACCGTGAGCACACGCTTTGGACTTGCTAAAACCTGGTGTAAACCTTTGTCTAGTTTTATCAGCTTTGCAGCTTCGTCAAGCTGTTTGAGAGCAACCTCAAATGGGTTAATCGTTGATGCAGTAGAGCCTTTTGCCGTCTCTAGCATGGCAATTCTCTAGATAAGGTAATGTTATAAATTTTGTGTGCAAAACGAAGTGCGCATTGCTAGTTGTACTATTTAAGGAAACTCTCCTATCTCATCAAAAATAGAACCCCCCTCTTTGTGCTCAAAAATCTGACGCGCATGTCATAAAGCTGAAAGCTATGTAGATTGTATAAGTCACATGGTGTTATGACGCTAAGGAAAAGAAGAATAACTATAATTTCGAACTGCAGACGGTAAGGGCCTGCTATCGGGCTAAAGGGTAACAAGGTAATTCTAAGGGACAGGAAGAGTCTTTCATATGCCCCATAAAAGAAGATTCTATTGTTACTCGCAGAGTGACTCCGGAGCAGCCAAAAGAGTCCAATAATTTTTCAGTATTTCCTTGATCTTGGCTGCGACTTTGCCCGGGTTCTTACAAAAGACGGTTATTATCATGGGCTCCTTGCCAATGTCGCCTTTATGGTAAATGATGTCCGCTCTCGGGTTCTTTGAGAGCGCCTGCAATGTACCGCATGCCACACTGGAGCCTTCCTTTTTCTTGATGCCCTGCAAAAATGTCCTTGCCGCCTTTTAAGCACACTTTCTTATTCCTCAAACTTATCGAGGCTCCGTAGCCTCTCAAAAGCTTTACATTGTAGTAGCTTTTGTGCCCTCTGAGCGTCATGTAGCCTCTAATTTATACAATCTACATAGCTTTCAGCTTTATGACATGCGCGTCAGATTTTTGAGCACAAAGAGGGGGGTTCTATTTTTCTGCTATCCCATCCTTTTTGATATGAGCGTGCGGAGCTCATCGTCGGTCAGGCCTGCATAATCGTCAATGCCAAGCGAGTTGGCTATCGTTTCAAGCTTTTCCCGCTCGGTTGCAACTGGCCCTGTTACCCGCGGAACGTTAGCCATCTTGGCCTGATTCGACGCTTCTTCCATCTCGCGCCGAAAAGTCTCCCTCGTCTTTTCGTATTCGCCTACCGCTTTGCCAAAGGTGCGAGAGACCTGCGGCAGCTTCTTTGTTCCAAAGAGCAGTATAAGCCCAAGCAGTATGATTATTATCCACTCCGAGCCGGCGATATTCATCATCATCATTGCAAGCGCAGAAGAAAGCGCCATCTCTACCTATGTGCTATAAACCCCAAAACGTGAATTAAACATTTCCACTACTAAAAGTACTTTGCCAGAATGTCGTCCAGCTCCCTCTGAAACTTGACGTAGAGCTGCCTATTCTCCTTGCTCTCAAGGCTGGCCTTGCCCACCTTTTCGATGCTGTTCATTGTCCTGTCAAACTCGGCCAGCCCTTGGCTTGCCTTTGCCAGCCGGTTTGCGAGAAAGAACACTGATGAGAGCATGTAATTTATCTTGTCGCTTTCAAGCTCCACCTTTTTTGAGTCTGGGAAAGCCGCATCAAGGCACTCCCTCAGCTGCCTTGCAGAGCGCTCCAGGCAGTCCATGTTGCCGTTGCATGCCGCGGCTCGCCTGCCCCACTCGGCGATGCAGCCGGCAACCACCTTGGAAAAGTCTGTCATTCTATACCAGCAAATGGGCGCTCTGAAAATAAATGGGTTTTATACCTGACCAAGCCGATTTATAAAAGGCGGCAGACAATCTACCTATATTCTTATAGATTTAGTAGCCATCATATATCAGGTAATAATTGCCGCCGGATAGCAAGGAAGCCCGCATCCTAATTGTAGACGACGAGCAGGACATCACCTCGATTTTAAAAAAGGGCTTGGAAAAGTATGGCTATGAAATTGACGTTTTCAACGATCCGCTGCTGGCGCTTTCCAGCTTTAGGGCAGGCTCGTACGACCTGATACTGCTCGATATCAGGATGCCCAAGATGGACGGATTTGAGCTGTATCAAAGAATAACACAGCTAGATAGCAAGACCAAGGTGTGCTTCATGACTGCGTTTGAGGTGTATTATGACGCGCTAAAGGAGCTTTTTCCCGATTCGTATGAATCCATTTGCTTTATCCGCAAGCCAATCGCCATACAGGATTTTGTGAAAAAGATAAGCAAGGAAATGCACAGGTCATGAGAGTCGGAGGTGATGATATGACCTCTAGAGGCGCACGCAACAGAAATGATCAAGCGTAACGTAACAATAGGCAATGTCCCTGAAGGGGATTTGAGCATCCCTCAAGGGGCGCAAGCTGTCATTTTGTTTGCTCATGGAAGTGGCAACGACAGGCACAAATACGCTAATGATGCTATTGCATCGGCTTTCACTCATAGAAGGGCAGCAGAGGTAAAACAATGTTAGCCTCTAAAATGGTAGAGCTATGAATCATAAAGAAACAAAGTGTCACGTTGAATTTTGGCTTTAAGAAGAATCACAGAACTCCTATATACATATCAGAATCTACCGCGGAGGCACGGTAGGATAGAATATCAAATTTAGATGACTTGGGAGAGTGCTGTCAACTTGGCGAGTGATAGTTGCCCTGTCGTTGTGGGTTATCACCGGTTAACTTTACAGAACCTAATTAGTGAATTCTTAACTTCTATCTCATTTCTGGACTGGAAACGCGTGCACGCGCACTCCCTGCCAAGTACATGGTAGGCCGCATGCATATACATGCGGTTAGTTTTATATACCGCGATTCTGGAGATAGGAAAGAGCATACCTCTTAAATAAAGTGGGGGATTCTATAGGTTATGACACAGTGTATCGCTTTTCACTCATACAAGGGCGGCACAGGCAAGACAACCATAGCTTCCAACCTGGCTGCTATGCTTGCAACGAGAGGCCATAATGTATGTCTTCTTGATCTAGATGTTTATGCTCCAAGCCTCCAGGCGTATTTTGAGCATTCCCCCAACAAGTGGGTAAACGACCTCCTATCGGACAGCGCGCGTGTAAATGACGTAATGGAAGACATGACGCCTGCCATTGAAAGATACACTGAAAAAGTGTCTCCAAAAAAGGGCGGAAAATTGTGGATCGGCTTTTCAAACCCGCAAAAGGAGGAAGTGTACAAGCTGGAAGGAGGCGGCGGAGGCAAGCAGACGAATGCCAAACTGCAGCTGCTCCGGAAATTCATACAGCTCCGCGAGGAGCTAATCTCGGATTACGACTCTGACTACGTCATCATTGACACGAGCCCCGGCATTAGGTACTGGTCGATAAACTCGCTGGCAATCGCAGACACGCTCTTTCTCACGCTCAAGTTCGGTGACCTTGACATCGTGGGCACCAAAAAGATGGCAAGCGACATCTACAGCTCGTTCACAAAGTTTGGAGCCAAGTCATACCTCCTCCTGAACAGGGTTGGAGGCTACTGCGTCCCGCACACGCTGCTCAGGCCGCAGCACTCCCACAGCGACGGGTCGGAAACAATTACCGTACCGCAGGAGAATGAGTTTGACTTTGGCGAGATGGTCTCCCGCGAGGTCGAGATGGACCTGATTTCTGCAATCCCATGCTACTGCGATATACAGTTCAGCAGAAAGGAATTCCTCACAGTCCTGCAATATCCGGATCACCCTTTTGCAAAACAGCTGGAGCGGCTGGCCACTGCAAGGCAGATCAAAGTTTAATTATCAAGGATCGCTTTAACCCTCATTGATGGGCAGCAGTAATAACGGTCCAGGCAGGCGGCCCCAGATCCCCGGCATCGCGGATCTCATAGACAACCAGGAAGCCATGCCGCCAAGCCTTCTGCTGCTCCTTGCAGGCCCTGCAGGCGTGGGCAAAACCATGTATTGCAGACAGTTTCTTGTGGACGGCCTGCTTGGCGGCGATTACTGCGTTTATGCAAGCCCGAGCCTTGACGTGCAGCAGTTCAAGGACCTGTTCTCTGGCATCGACAACGACGCAGTCCAGAATCTAACATTCATAAACCCATACCACGCTTCGGCCAAAAAAGGCGCTGAAAAACTGTCGATCACCTTGGCTGAAATCTCCAGAATAATTGCCAAAGCAAAAAAGCGCAAGGACGGCGACAGCAGCCATTCTGTCCGCGTCGTCGTTGACTCTCTGACCCACTTGTCGCTCCTGTTTGGTGAAAAGGCAACTACCAAGTTCGTCACAGAGCTGTCTTTGCTGCTGAAAAAAGCTGGAGCAAAAGCAATTCTAACGCTAAACGCGTCAGAGCAGCATCTTGGCGCGCTGGGCTCGCTTGCCGATGGGATCCTCGAGATGAAGCTTGAAGAAGGCTCTGACGGCGCCCTTGGCAGGAGCATAAGACTTCTCTCTATCAAGGGAATGCGCAACAGACCAAGGTGGGTGAGCTTTGGGATCGCTGACGACGGAAGCCTCGTTTTTGGCGATCAATTGGCAGCAGCTGCTGCTGCGATGGTTTACCTGACCTGCACCCTCTGCGGCAAGACTATAACAGGCACCCCTATAATGGACTCAGACCTTGCCTTTGATACCAAAATATGCATGGAAACGTACAGAAAACTGGCAGGCGTTTACGGCTCAAGCATAGCCGAAACCGGCCTCACGACCCAGGTTTTTAACGTGAGCTTCTTCTTCATAGACATAGTCGGGCTGTCCGACCCCTCGTTATCCGTAAAGAAGCAGATGCAGAAAATTGAGGTCCTCAACAGGCTCATAGCCTCCTGTGATGCCTTTAAGGCCCCCAAGGAAAAAAAGATCATTTTGCCGACAGGCGATGGCATGGCGATAGGGTTCCTGCTGAACCAGGAGCTGCCGCTCGAGCTTAGCATACAGCTCCATAGAAAGCTCCACGTGTATAACAGGGCCAAGCCTCCAGAAGACGCCATAGGAGTGCGGATCGGCCTTGGGTCCGGCCCAGTGTTCATTGTTAGTGACATTAACAACAACCAGAACGTTTGGGGCCCTGGCATCGTGCTGACGCGCCGCGTCATGGACGCAGGCGACAGCGGCCACATCCTTCTGACCAGCAAGCTTGCTGAAGAGCTGGCCGCGCTCAAGGATGAATACAGGTCGGTAATAAAGCCCATCAGCGACGTTTACGAGATCAAGCACGGGCAAAAGATAGGGCTGTACTCGGCATACTCGCACGACTTTGGCAACCCGGAAATGCCGACAAAGGTGCCTCAGGCGCGCCAGCAGTAATGTGACTATTCTTCTTTTAGGATCACGCAAAAGTCCGCGCCGTACACGCTTTTGAGCTTCTTTAGCGTGAGCACGCACTCCTCCTTGTCAAAAGTATACGCAAACCCGTTTATCTCCTGCGTTATGCCGCCGCCGCTTCCGACGGGCTTGCCGCAAAGTGCACAGACATCTTTTCTAATTGTTTCCACGTCACGTTATCGCCGTGTATGCCACTACTCATATGGCAGGCGGTTATACTTAATTCTTCTATTGCATTGAGACGCCTTTCTCGAAATTGCCGACAGCGTCCATCAGCGCCCGCCGCCTGCTCTCCTCTGTGACAACCGCGCGTATGTCCTCGATGAGCATCCTTGCCACGTCGAGTTTCTTGCGCAGGCCGGAGACAATGTTATCATAGATTGCAAACGGGTATATCGCATTATAGATCTCTTCCATTGTTGCGAACAATTTTTCGGCGTGCCTCTCGTTGCCTGACCGCATCCTGTCATATACAAGGCGCTTAATCTCGCCGACGCAGTCAAGGAGGCCGGTGAGGTACGACTCGCCTGTGACTTGCAGGTCCTTCATCGCTGGCAGCGGTGCGCTTTCCATTACTGCCCGGAGCGCGTACGCCTCTACAAGCTCCTGCTCTGCCACCGCGATGTATCGATATAGATCCTGCTTGGCATATTTGCGAAACTCTTCAAGCATCGCCCTTGCCTGATCCATCTTGCCCTTTGCATCGTCTAGCTGGCCGTGGTGCAACGCAACAATTGATTTGCTGCAAAGCATCACCACATCGCGCGTCCCCTTGATCAGTTTTTCGCGCCGCTCCTGCACGTCCTTGAGGCTTTTGTCTATCTCTTCAAGCGAGCCTTGTATGCTGCTCATATACAGTTACCGTAGTAGGTGGTTTTCAATAAAAAGACTTGCCTCGAGAAACTTTAAAGGCGCGGAGCGCTGAAGGCTAGCTGCTTGGCAAACATTCGCCGCAGCAGAGGCTACAACTATGAACATGCACTTGTCCAGAAGCTAAAGAGCAGTGGGTTGTGGCACGCCCGGCGGCTTGGCGGCTCGTCGACCGGCCTTCCAGATATTGTGGCAGTCAACAACGACGACGGCGTATTGCTCACCATTGAAGCCAAGTCCGGCACGAGCGACATTCTATACGTGCCACAGGATCAGATAGAGCGCTGCCTGGTCATCCGCAACATGTTTGGTATATACCCTGAGCGGCACATCATACTGGCGTTCAAGTTCATGGGCAAGAAAAGGTTCAGGCGCAAGAACGAGACGGTGTACGAGAGCCGCAAACTCCTCGAATACTACAAGGTTGCAGACGTAGTCTCAAGCATGAAGGTCTTGCCTATAATAATCAAGTGCACGTACGACGGCAGGACATATGCAATATATAAGACCAAGACTGTGTCGCTTGACCTGCCTGAATATCTCATGCCCTTCCAAAAATCTGCCGTGCAGGTCAGCATTCCACAAGAGACAATGTAGAAAACCCCCGCGGCATTATTTTGCCTACAGATGAAAAAGGCAGTAACGCTTGAATTTTCAGAGTTTGGTCAAAAGGTACCGATAGAGCTTGACGACTCCCATTCTCCCAAGACCGTCAGGGCGATAATCGACAAACTGCCAATTAGGACGACTATCAACAACAGGTGGGGCGACGAATTGTACACTGACGAGACTCCCGTCAAGGTGGGCGAGGAAAATGCCAAGCCGGCTGTCAGCCTGATGGATGTGGCGTACTAGCCGGAAGGCAGTGCACTGTGCTTTTTCTAAGGCCCGACGCCCATTAGTAGCAAGAAGCAGGGACAGATCCTGTCTTACTTGCCCGTCAACGTCATAAGCAGGAGGAGGAGGAGGACGTCAAAGCCGAAGCCGGCAAATGTTCAGGCATTTTTAAAATCTGTTGAAGAAGCGCATGTGAGCAGGAAGGTACCAGTGGTGCTGCGCTAGCAATACCGAGCCGCCCAGCTCTCACCTGCAAATTCGCTGTCGTCGCAATAGCTTGAGTAAATGACTGCGTGTCCTGCGCGCAGTAGCTCTTCGTTTAGGTTCTTGCCGTCGCAGTAGACCTTTGCCAGCATCCTGCCATAGCTTCCGCCAGTCTGTCCGTCGTCCTGGTCAACTAGCGCTTCAGCGCCTACAGGGCACAGCAATGTGGTAAAGTCGGTTGCTTCGGAGTATCCGGCTTCGCCTCTCTCTGGCGTGTCAACTAGGGTCAGCCTTACTGTGACTTCGCCTACCCGTATAGTGTCACCGTCTATTACCCGGGTCACAGTCCCAGTAAGGCATGATGCCGACCCCATGCAGCCTGCGGCGCCTTGGCCTCGGACTTTGATATCGGACCTTTCCACTGCAAGTGTCAACGGCGCCGGCGCCTCGAGGCTTGACCAGACAAACGCCTTAGCCGTGTATGCCCCTTCCCTTTCCGGCTGCCAGCTGACGCGCAGCGTCTCACCGTCATTATTGCCAAGCATCCCCGTTACCCACGACAGAAATATGACGTAGCCGTTTTCGTCTAGCACCTGAACGATGTAAACGAAAGCCTGCTCCGCCTGATCGTTATTTTGCAAATTTGACTGGATAGTTACCGTGTCCCCTGCTGCAACATTCTGGACTGGCTCGCCTTTTTCATCTACCACGGCAAGCCCGGACACGCTCACGACAGCAAAGGCTGATGGCAATGCTACAGACAGCAGAATTGCAGTCAGAGCAAGCGCCATCCACTGTTGCATTTATCGCAGCTCTATGATCCGCCTTTGCAATATTAGACTATCGTGTCACCCAAAGCATTTGCAGCTTGCACGCGTAACTCGCTATTGAGGATTTTCATTTTTATGAAAATTAGTGAAAATAATGCGTTATTGGCCTGATAAAAGTATCTGAATCAAAGCTGTAGGAGCTCCAGGTACCAAGAATTTTCTTCTGCATTATTATCACGAATTATGGAGAATGATCTCTAAGAAGCGT
>CAMLKF010000029.1 GCA_946480575.1 uncultured Nitrososphaera sp.
GCACTTTTAATGAAGCACTATCGAAAGGAAGCGCGCCGCCTCCGCACGCGCACTAAACACGCCCTTTTTCCTTCCTTCCTTTCTTCTTTTATCTTTAAATTTCTCTCTTTACAGCTGTGACTCTATAGTTGCCGGTCGTTTCAGACTCGTACATGGGGATATTCCTGCCGCAGGACATAGCAGGAAGGATTACGCAGTTTATCGCCGGCAGGGCAGATTTCCCGTTTATAAAAAAGAGCGAAATAATTGGCGCGTTCTATCTGTTTGGCAAGGACTATGGCATCGCAGGCGAGCAGGAAGCCAAGGCCACAGCTAACCTTGCCAGAGGAGCGGTTGAGCAAGTGGCGCGCGACATCAGGCTCTATACGGCCACGCCGAATAAGATGGACTCGCGCTTTACGCGTGAGAACTACACGAAAAGGTCACTCCAGATAGTTGTGGACAGCGGCAGCGATTACGAAATAGAAAGGCGCGTGGCCGGGGACCCGGCGATACTGTCAGATTGCTTTGCGCAGCACATCGCTTACCACAAGCAGGGATATTTCTTTGAGCTCTTCAAGCCATTCAAAAAAGGCGAGCTGCCGCCTGTGCTGCAAAACAGGCTTGAGGGCCGGATGCTGCTGCTCGGCTTCAACGTAAAGGACAGACAGTCGCTCCCGTTTAAGAGCTCGCTCGAATCTTTCTTAAAATGGATGTCGTCAAAAGTTTGACGAGTGGTCGATTACCCGCACCATGTGCTTGACATCGAACACCATGACTTCCTTTGGCAGGTTTATCACAAGCACGCGCTCTTCCGGCGGGTTATACTTTAGCACGTGGACAAGCGCGCCTTCTCTGCCAAGCCGCCTGCCACTCCTCTTCTCGATAACTATCTCCGGGTTAAAGAGCGCGTCAAACGCGAAAAAGTAGGTGGCGCCCCACACGTTGATCGAGTATTCCACCTTGTAGTACGGAATTGACATCCTCGGGAACATTAGCGCGCTTGCGGCGTGCAGATTGTCGTTTTCGTAGTGCATCCTGTTGCCGTGGAAGCTGTCGACAAATGGCACCTTTGCATACACTGTAGAATTAACAGACTTTCTTGCGCATAGCGCAGAATAGCGCTTGAACTCTTCATCTGGCAGAAAAGCAGGGCCGTACCTTGCGTCGTCGTGCAGGGCTATCTTGCGGTTGACAAGGAACTTTTCGTTCGCTTCAAGCAGGCGACGGATGTTTTCCACGAACTGGTTCTCGTTGCACTCGTATAATGGCATGCTAACTAACCACCTACATCCTTGACTACCTTGGAAATTGTGTTCATAGAGCCGCATACCGTGATTATTGGGTCCTTTGGGTAGGTGTCTCCTATCTCCTCGGAGACACTGATGGTCTCGTCGCCCCTGACATAGAGCATCCTGTTCCAAAATTTGCCGTCTGCGACAATCGTTACTGCGTCGTTAAGCAAAAAACCGATTTCAGAAAGGCTAGCCTGCACCCTCTCGAGGGGCACAAACACAGAAATCGACTTTAATTTCTGTTCGCCTTTCATACCGCTGCTTTATTCACGTTTCAGGTATAAAAATCGGTCGCAAATAATGTGTCGATGGACGGTTATTATCTGAAGCAAGTTTCTGTTTGCAGATAGCTGACGATACAGTTTTCTACCATCATCCAGCAGTCGTGAATATGCCGGCAGTCTGTAAACATATCTCCTAGCTCGCCTTCTGGGCTCATGGATACCCTCAAGCACAAGTAAGTGTGGTATGCTGTGCCGCTTCCGTTGTTGAAACTTCGCAGTACTCCTGACTATAGTCTACTGCAAGCCTGCTGCTTATATCGATCCTAACGTCTGCATCAGGATATATTGCAAGGAAAACCTTGATCTCCTGCAGTTCTTCGTTGGTTTCGTCGATCAGCATCTGGTCGGGAAGCTCCTCTTCAGAAGGGTATGGTTATCCCGGGCGTTGGCCGCTGCAAACATTCCTGTTGCAAAGACGACGATTGCCAAGCCAATCACAGCGAGCCAGACTTTGGACACGCGGTAAATAAGCTTGCAGCAAGTCATTAACGTATAATAGTAGGCAACCGAAATCAAATGGGCAGCGCAGACGTGGCAGAGTGGTCTTCTACACCAAGAACACAATAATGCGTCGGCCTTGAGTCGGACTGGCTGGTGAGCCGATTCGCCCTCGGGCGATCAGGAGTTCGAATCTCCTCGTCTGCGCCACATATACTTTTTTGAATTTGTAAAAATTTTTCAGCAGTGACTCTCCTCGGGGTTAAATATTCTGGGACAATATTATGAAAAAATGAAACATATTTTTCTGGCATTAACGCTTGCAATCCTTCTTTTGCCAATTGCAACTACCAACATCATCGTTGTCGACGCCACTAAACTCGAGCTCAAGCAGGTTATCATTGGTTTTGAAGCCAGCAGAGCGAGCTTGACGCGGTAGCTGGGGCCGGCGGCGAAATCGGGAAAGAGCTGAGACCCCTTGTAAATGCAATTTCTGCCAAAGTCCCGGAACGCTTTATCGAATTGCTAAGGCGCAATCCTGTTGTCGAGTACGTCGAAGGGGACGCAATCGCATTCGCGCTAGGGCACTCGTCATCACCCACCGCGGAATAGGGAACACGTGGGATGTAAACCACATTGAAGCAGACCTAATGCATTCTACGACCCTTGAAGCCGGGATAAACGTGGCCATCATTGACACGACATCAACTACAACCACACTCCGACATAAAGCCCAACTATAAGGGCGGCTATGACTTTGTAAACTACGACTCGAACCCTATGGACGACAACAACCACGGCACCCACATGGCCGCCATCAGGGATGACAGGGGAGTGGTTGGAGTCGCCCCATCAGCAAATCTCTATGCACTCAAGGTCCTCAGGAGCGATGGCAGCGGCCTGTACAGCGACACAGTAGCAGCTCTTAACTGGGCAGTCGAGCACGACATGCACGTCGCGTGGCTGAGCCTTGGTGGCACCTCGTCCTCTACCACTCTGGCAAACGCGGTAAAGAACGCGTACGACAATGGAGTGCTGATAGTGGCTGCGGTAGGAAATGACGGCAAGAGCTCTGTCCTCTACCCGGCTGCCTACAGCCAAGTGATCACAGTTGGCGCCACCGACAGCTCCAACAAGAAGGCATCGTTTTCAAACTATGGCTTCAAGGTAGAGCTTGTTGCGCCCGAAGTCTCTATAAGGTCGACTGTCGGCAGTCAGCAGCAGTGGCTATTCGCTATACAGCGGCACATCAATGGCGACCCCACTAACATGAGGGGTCGCCGCGCTCATGTGGTCAAGCGGCGTCGCAACCACCAACGCCGGCGTCAGGTCGGCCCTGCAGAACACCGCCCAAGGCGTTGGCTCGTCTAGCAGGGACAGCACCTTTGGCTTTGGCCTCGTCAGGGCAGACAGAGCCACCAATAGAGAGTCATCAGGGCCGATGCCACAACTGGAACCATTGCCATCTCCCGACATCACTGCTCCCCAGATCAACATAACCAAGCCAGCAGCCAATGCCGATGTTCCAGTTGGCACAGTCGTGGTTGAAGGCGCCTCTTCTGATGGCGGCGGTAGAGTCAAGTCAGTCGAGGTCCGCCTGAACGACAACACATATGCCACTGCAACACCAAAGCTCCAGGAGACTGGTCGACATAGACGATTGATATGAACATCTCCGCTGGCTCCCACAGACTGGTGTCAAGGGCGACTGACAACGCAGGAAATCAGGTGTGGAGCATCATTATGATCACCGCAAGGTGATCTCACTTTTTTTACATCTTTCTTGCAGATTTCCTGTGCTGCCTGCCCTTTACCTGCTGGCTGTGCTCCGACTTGATGCGCCGGTCAAGCCGAGTTATTAATTCTTTTGAAGCGCTAAGCGGGTCGTAGCCCACGGCTTTTGCATCAATGACGCCTCTTGCAGTGATGAGCCGTGTACGAAGCGAATACTTTCTTGTCTTGTGCTTGTCTGCATAGACTACTACCGACTGCACGTCGCCCAGCTTGCCCTGGATCTTTTTCAAAAAGCGCTCCAGTTGCTCCTGTATTTCGGTGCGTTCCTGCCCGTCTTCAAGGTGGGCCATGTGGATTACCGGCGCGCTATCCTTTTTTGGCAGTATGAGCTCAAGCGCGTCTTTAGGAGTGACGATGCCCATCGGCCGCCCGTCGCCCACTATTACCACTTCCTCATTCCGGCGAAAGTGCTCGATCAGGGTGTTGAGCTTGGTGTTCCTCTCTACCGAGATGGCGCGCCTCATGAGATCCTTTACCTTTACATCCTTTATGCCGGCTGTCCCGCCAGAAATTGCAGCAGACTTGCTCGTGCGTTCTCGCGGAGTGGTGGCGATTATCTTGCCCACGTCGAGGATGTTCAGTATCCCACGGAGCATCCCTTTCGTGCTTATCACAGGCAGCCGGGAGATGTTGTAGCGCCTCATCTTGGAGATGGCGTCAGCGACGTTCGCGTCTTCCTCTATCACGATTGCGCCGGTCATGACTTCGTCCACCATCGCATGCCCAAAGTCTGCCGTCAGCACGAGGTCGGTCTCGCTAACGATGCCAACAAGCCTGCCCTTCTCTGCTATCACGGGCAGGGCACGGTTGCTGCTCTTTATGACCAGCTGGGCCGCCTTTTCGACATCATAGTCTGGGCTCAGGGTCGCAGTGTTGGTAATGTAGCTCCTTAATTTTGAAGAGGGTTGCGCAGTCGATGCAGTGAGCTGCTTTGCGAATATCATTCCGAGGTATTTTTTGCCGTCTTCGTCAACAACTGGTATCTGGTTCACCGAGCGGCCATCCATCATGCTGAACGCCTTTGCAATCGTGTCCTCCGGAGTAAGAGTGAAGACGTCCGTCACCATCATCTCTGAAACTTTCATGGCACTATACTAGGACAATACTGGCCTTAAATCATTTTAAACCTTCTATTCGCCACAGAATAGCAATTATAACGCTTGCTCCTTCCAACCATTGAAGAGGATGGAAAAGGGGCGCCGGCTGACAGTCGTGGCAGTGGCAGCCGTAGTGGTAGCTGCGGCGGTGACATTTCTTATGACGCCTTCGCAGACCACACTTCCGATACCGGAGCCCGGCAGCAATGCTGGCAACAACACTGGCTCCGGCGTTCAGGTGCTTGCAGATAACCTGGAGGTCCCTTGGGCAGTAGACATTGCTTCAGACGGCAGGCTGTTTTTCACAGAGAGACCGGGCAGGATAAGGGTGATCGACGCGGATGGCAGGCTGCTTGGAGACCCTGCTGCCTTTATCAACGCAGAGCAAATGGGCGAGTCAGGGCTCCTCGGCCTTGCACTGCACCCCGACTTTGCAAACAACCATTTGCTGTATGTTTACCACACTTACTCGAACGGCTCAGCCGTTTTCAACAAGGTGCTAATGCTGACTGAAAGGGACAACAAGATAATCGAATCCACAGTGATAATTGACGGCATACCGGCTGCGGACAGGAACGACGGCGGCAGGATCAAGTTCGGACCCGACGGCAAGCTGTACATCGCCACAGGCGACGCAAAGCAGCCCGAGCTAGCGCAGAATGCAGAGTCGCTTGCCGGCAAGATCCTGCGGGTAAATCCGGACGGAAGCATCCCGGAGGACAACCCGTTCGAAGGGTCGCCGGTGTATTCGTACGGCCACCGCAACATTCAGGGGCTTGCATGGCACCCAGTGACAAGAGAGCTATACGCAAGCGAGCACGGGTCTGAAGGCAATGACGAGATCAGCCTGATCAAGCCGGGCGGCAACTACGGCTGGCCGGTGGAAGAGTGCCCTGCCGAACGGTTTGAAAGGCCGGTCGTATGCTTTAACCCAGCGGTGGCGCCAGGAGGCATGGCGTTTGCATCCTCTGACAGGCTTGGCTACCAGAACGACATTCTGATGGCTGCGCTCAGGGGGCTGCATCTGCGGCAGGTCGACCTTGAGACCGGCACTGAGAGCAACATCCTGACTGGCTATGGCAGAATACGCGAAGTTGTAGAAGCGCCCGACGGCTCGCTTTATGTTACGACGAGCAACCGGGACGGTCGGGCAATAGCGAGTGAAGGCGATGACAAGATTTTAAGGATCATCAACCCACAGTAGCGTGGGCAGCAAAAAATGGCGGAAAAGAAATTCTACGAAATGAGCAGAGGCGAGCGCCTCAATTATGTGAAAAAGGCCACTGAGATATCCGACGACATTGAGGCGATGCTAAAGCCGCTTGCGTTTGACGATGCAAACAGGATGGTAGAGAATGCAATAGGCGTCATGTCAATACCGATGGGCATTGCGACTAATTTCGTGATAAACGGCAGGGAGCTCTTGGTGCCGATGGCAATAGAGGAGCCGTCAGTGATTGCAGCCGCTAGCAAGGCAGCCAGGATCGCTAAGATAAATGGAGGATTCACCATCGAGGCCGGCGGCTCGCTCATGATAGGGCAAGTGCAGACAGTTGGCGTTGACAAAACTGCGAGTGACAAGATATTGAAGAGCAAAAAGCAGCTGCTCGCTATTGCTAATGCAAAGAGCAGGTCTGTCGTCGCCACCGACCTTCAGGTGCGGCAGCTGCGCGACGCAAGTCCGAACAATATGGGCGACATGCTGCTCGTCGAGCTTGTCATCGACACCAAGGACGCGATGGGCGCAAATGCGATAAACACGATGTGCGAGGCAATAGCGCCGCAGGTAGCCGAGATAACTGGCGGCGAGGTTGTGTTAAAGATACTATCGAATTATGCGACAAGGAGGATGGTAAAGTGCAGGGCAGTATTTGACAAAGGGGAGCTTGGCGGAAGTGAAATAGTAGAGAGGATACTGTACGCATATGCGCTTGCTTATTCTGACGTTTACCGCGCCGTGACGCACAACAAGGGAGTGATGAACGGCATAGATGCAGTCGCGCTGGCGACAGGGCAGGACTTTAGGGCGATTGAAGCCGGAGCACATGCGTATTCTGCAAGGGACGGCATCTACAGATCATTAACGAAATGGCACAGGACAAGTGAAGGCGACTTGGCCGGCGAAATTGAATTGCCATTGGCAGTTGGAATTGTAGGCGGCATTACTGCCATGCACCCGGCGGCCAAGCTTGCGCTCCAGATTTTGGGTGTCAAAAGCGCAAAAGATCTGGCAATGGTTATGGCCGCTGCTGGCCTTGCGCAAAACTTGGCTGCGATCAGGGCGCTGTCTGCAGAGGGCATTCAGGAGGGTCACATGAGGCTGCACAAAAGGAAATTTCGCAAGTAGATATATATCCAGTAAAACGCCTTTCCCACCTGTTTACCGACAATGCCTACGGTGAAATTTGCAGTCCCAAAGGGCAGCATTGAGGAGGTCACGTTCAAGCTGCTGGAGCAGGCGTGGCAGAGCGTGAGCGGCAGGGGGCGCACTTACAGGGTCAAATTGAGCGACCCAGAGATAGATGTCAAGATATTGAGGCCGCAGGAAATCCCTACATATGTCCAAGAGGGCTTTTATGACGTAGGCATCACCGGCAGGGACTGGGTAAAAGAGGCTAGGGCCGATGTTGAAGTGCTGCTCGACCTTGAGATTGGGAAGGTCAAGCAGGTGATCGCAGTCCCGACGAGTTTTCCTTACAATAACCTTGACGAGATGATAGCAGATTTTGCCAAAAACAATAGGACGCTGAAGGTATCTTCAGAATACCTCACTACTACGTCTTCTCACTTCAAAGCAAGCCCCGCCTACAAGAAGGCATACGGCAACGCAGACCCTATGATAATAACTCCATGGCTTAGAGTGGGCGAGAACAAGAAAGTCGAGATATTCCTCTCTTTCGGAGCGACAGAGGCCAAGCCACCAGAGGACGTTGACGCGATTTTCGATATCACAGAAACTGGCACGACGCTTGCCCAGAACAACTTGAAGATAATCGACAAGGTGGCCGAGTCGACTGCAGTGCTGATAGCAAACAAGAAGGCTCTCAAGGACCAGGCAAAGCGCGAGAAGATAGCCGACATGATAGCGCTGCTGCGGGGCGTCGTAGAGGGCAGAAAAAAGCTCCATATATTTGTCAACGTGAAGAAAGAGAACCTGCCAAGGCTGCTGAAGGAGCTGCCGGCGCTAAAGAGGCCGACCGTTAGCCCGCTCTCTGAGGACAGCTGGTACGGCGTCAACACGGTCATCGACAAGAATGAGTTTATCAGGATAGTGCCCAAGCTGAGAAAGCTGGCGCAGGGGCTGGTGGTGCTCGAGCCGAGGCAGATATTGCCGCTTGACGAGATAAACTTGGACGGATATTCCTGATGAAGATAATCAATGTCGCAGATCCGGCTGCCGAGGCAGCCGGGTTGCGCAAATCGGCTACCGCCATTTCTGACGCGCTCATTGAAGAAGCAAAATCGATAATGAAAGGGGTAGCGGAGCACGGCGATGCTGCTGTTCTTGATTACACTGCAAAATTTGACGGCGTCAGGCTTGACTCGCTCGCAGTAAGCAATGAGGAGATAAAGCAGGCATACAGCCAAGTCACAAAAGAGCAGGTCAAGGCAGTCAAATTGATGAAAGAGCAGCTGGCAAAGAGCGAGCTGGCAGTGCTCAAGAGGCTGAAAGGAATCGCGCTGTTATCAGGCGGCATCAGAATTGACCGGCAAATCAAGCCCGTTTCAAGCGTCGGGTGCTACACCCCCGGCGGCAAGGCGCGCTACCCAAGCACGGTCATCATGTGCGCGGTACCGGCCAAGGTTGCAGGCGTAAAGAGGATCGTGGCAATTTCGCCGCCAAGGAAGGACGGCACCATTGACCCGCTGACGCTCGTTGCCACAGACATTTGCGGCGTCGATGAATTCTACAAGATTGGAGGCGCGCACGGGATAGCGGCGCTTGCCTACGGCACACAGTCAATAAAGCCTGTCAGCAAGATAGTTGGCCCTGGCGGCATGTTCGTTACTGCTGCAAAATTGATAGCTTCAGGCAGGGTGTCTACAGACATGGTGGCAGGCCCGACAGAGCTCTTGATCTATGCCGACGCGACGGCAGACCCAAGGATGGTTGCAGTCGACCTTATCTCGCAGGCAGAGCACAGCGCCGACACGGTCTGCAGCCTCGTGACGACATCGGACAGGCTGGCGTCGCAGGTGCAGTCGCAGGTGCAGTCGATCGCCGAAAAAATCACGCGCTCAGACATCGTCAAAAAAAGCCTGCAGGAGAACGGCTTTATCGCTATTTGCAAAAATGAAAATGCTTGCGTCGAGTTTGTAAACGAGTTTGCGCCAGAGCACCTCGAGATAATGAGCAGGAACGCCGACAGCATTGCAAAAAGGGTCGATTCGGCCGGCCTGGTGCTTGTTGGCAGCAACGCCCCGTCATCTGCAAGCGACTACTGCCTTGGCTCAAACCATGTGCTCCCGACCCTTGGTTTTGGCAAGTCAAGAGCGTCGCTTTCGGTACTTGATTTCGTCAAGATTGTCAACAAGGTCAAGGTCACAAAGGCAGGACTGAAAAAAGTCGACAGAGCGATAAAAGAGATGACTGCAGCAGAAGGGTTGCTCAACCACTACGAAGCAGTGAAGGCGAGGATGGATGAAGAAGAATCACAACAGGCTTGACAGCAACATCAAGAGGATCACCAGGCTTGACCGTTACGTCAGACCCGATAAGGTAGAGGGCGCGATAAAGCTCGACTCTAACGAGAATTTCGCGCTTGACGGCAGGTTTGTGAGAAGCGCGGCAGAGCAGGCGGCAAGGCAGGTCGACCTGAGGGAGTACCCGCTTGACCAACTTGACCAGCTCTACGCGCAGCTTGCAAAATACACTGGCATTGGTGAGCAGTGCATAGCGGCTGGCAGCGGCTCTGACCAGATAATCGGGCTCATCCTGTCGACGCTTGGCGGCAGGCGCGCGACTGTGTTTTCGCCCACATTTTCGTACTTTATCAATAGGTGCGAGCTGCATGGCATCAATGTAGACAGAGTGCCTCTTGAACACGATTTTGAGCTAAACAGGCAGGCGTTTGTAAAGAGCGCAAAAAAGTCTGATCTTGTCTACATATGCTCGCCAAACAACCCGACAGGCAACCAGTTTGACAGGCAGACGGTGATGGACATCTTGGACTCGCTTGACGGCAGGCTTGTGCTAATTGATGAGGCGTACGTCGACTTTGCAGACTACTCGCTTTCTGCTGATGCAATAAAGCGCGACAACGTAGTCGTGCTGCGCACGCTTTCAAAAGCATTCGGGCTTGCCGGCGCAAGGGTCGGCTACATGGTAGCCAGCGAAAAATTCGTGCAGGTGTTCAGGTCGACCATCCAGTCGCCGTACCCGATAAGCGTCCTTTCGCTTGCCATTGCCTCTGGGGTGCTTGCGCGCACAGACCATATAAGAAAGACAATAGAGACGATAAGGAGCGAGAGGAGTAGGATGATAGGCAGGCTATCTAAGATACCCGGCATTAAGGCGTTCAGATCTGACGCGAATTTCATCTTCATCGAGACTGGCAAGAACTATCAGGCAATTTCAAAGGCGCTTGGGAGCAACGGCATCGTAGTGAAGATGCTGGACAACCTCGCCGGCCACAGGGGCTGCATGAGAGTCACAATAGGCACGCGGGAAATGAACGACAGGTTCCTCCAGAGCATAGAAGGGGTTTTGTGACGATGTTATTTGACTGCGCCCTCTTTGACATTGATGGGGTGCTTGTCGACATCCGCAGGTCGTACAACGCTGCGATCAAGAAGACAGTCGAATTCATGCTCAAAGAAATTGCTGGCAGAACTTTTCGCAACTTAGTTACGGATCAAATAATTCTAAAGTTCCGTCAGACCGGCGGCTTTAACAATGACACCGACACGAGCTATGCGATAATGCTTGCAATGCTTGCCGACCTGCCAAAGAATGTCACTCAGGCAAGAAATTGGTTAATCAAGGTAGCAGAAAACGCCGACGAGAGCGGCGGTGTGTCAGTGGAAAAGTTCCTTGCCAGCAATTACGACATTGGCAAGTGTAAGAGCATGCTCGCCTACCCGGCGCAGGTCAAGGACAGCATGCTTGCAAGAGTGTTTGACGAGTTATTTTATGGGCCTGAATTGTTCAGAAAACAGGATCATCTAGAGCCCAAGTACTGGGCTGGCGGCAGGCCGCTTATCAAGAACGACAGGCTCGCGGTGAACAAAAAGGCGATGCGGCGATTGCACGAGATGTTCGGCGGAAACCTTGCCATAGTGTCGGGCAGGAGCAGGCTTGCGGCCGACTATTCGCTCAAGCCTATAATGAAATATTTCAACCCAGACGCCTGCGTGTTCTTGGAGGACGAAAAGCGTGAACATGCCAAGCCAAACCCCTATGCGATAAAGCGCGCCATGCAGGCAATGAATGCAAAAACGGCAGTTTACGCTGGAGACTCTGCAGAGGATCTGCTCATGGCAAGGCGCGCCGAGAAAGAGCTGGACGTAAAAATAGCATTTGTCGGCATTTACGGCAACAGCCCGCAGCCAACCAAGACAATAGCTAAATTCAGGCAGGAAGGTGTCGAAGCGATTGCAAAAAGCGTCGACCAATTACCGCGCATAATAAGCACTCAGCTCTAGAAGCATGACGCAACAAGCTGAAATCTGAACATCTTGCATTTGACTACACTGAAAAGACGGTTCAACTAAACGTATTGAAACTCAACCTTGACTTGGTAGGGCAATACCCAGAAGTATACAAAGAGTTCTTGGAATTAAGGAGGATGGCGCCGACGGAGTGATGATTTGAAATGGAGACAGCACTGATAATGGTATTCGTACTGACTCTTGCAGCCGCAGCAGCGGCACTTACATACTCGTTATTGAAGGCCGAGAAGCAAGCAAAAGCCTGCAGGGCATTTGGAAGGACCTTTAAGAGTTTAAATAAAGTATTGTCAGTCTAAGAATACACCTTGGCTGCTGCCATAAGAAAGGCAAAGATTGAGAGGGCCACAAAAGAGACCGCCGTCACCGTAGAAGTCAACATCGATGGCACAGGCAAAACTAACATCAAGACCGGCCTTTCGTTTATCGACCACCTCATCACCTCGATTGGCAAGCACGCCATGATAGACATTATGCTATCTGGCAAGTCAAACGACGGCATCGTCCACCACCTTGCAGAGGACACCGCCATTGCGCTTGCGCAGACTATAGACAAGGCGCTCGGCGACAGGGCGAAGGTGAGGAGGTTTGGCTACGCCCTCGTCCCAATGGACGAGTCGCTTGCGTACGTGTCGATAGATCTGGTAAAGCGCCAATTCCACAGCATGCAATTAAAGTTGACACGCGACAGCATAGAGGGAGTGCCGAAAGAGGATCTTGAGCACTTTGTCAGGTCGCTTGTCCAGAACCTCAACGCGTGCACCCACGTGGTAGTGCATTATGGTGACAACGACCACCACAAGGTCGAGGCTGCGCTCAAAGCGTTTGCAGTGGCGCTTCGGATGGCCGTCGAGATCGACAGCCGGAGAAGGGTAGGAGTGCCTAGCACCAAGGGGGCCATGTGATTGGCAAAAATAGCGATATTTGACTACGGCACAGGCAACCTGTTCAGCCTGAAATCCGCTCTTCAGAGGAATGGCGCTGAGGGCGTCAAGATAATCTATGACCTCAAAGACCTGGATGGGTTTGACGGCCTTGTGCTCCCTGGCGTTGGCAACTTTGACCCTGCCATCAGATCGATAGAGAAAAGCGCACAACACCTCAACGAAGCCATAAACATCGGCATGCCAGTGATGGGCATCTGCCTTGGGATGGAGATGCTGTTTGACAGGAGCGAGGAGGGCAAGCTGGGGGGATTAAAGATACTGGATGGAGACGTGGTGATGCTGCCAAAGAGCAAGGTCAAGATCCCACACATGGGCTGGAACAACCTCCAGATAAAGGGTAACAGCAGGCTGCTCAAGGGAGTGAAGGACGGCTCTTGGGTGTACTTCGTGCACTCGTACAGGACGGTGCCAAAGGAGCGCAAGATAGTGGTGGCCAGCTCTGACTATGGCGTGAGTGTCCCGGCAGTGATTGAAAAGGACAACCTCATCGGCGTCCAGTTCCACCCGGAAAAGTCAGGCGACGTAGGCGCAGTCATGATAAAGAACTTTATCGCAATGTGCGACAACAACGAGGCAAAATGAGGGTTATAGCCGCAGTTGACATCATGGGCAGAAGCGTAGTCAGGCTCGTCAAGGGCGACCCGGCCAACAAGGTTGTCTACAGCAGCGACCCGGTCGAGACTGCTAAAAAGTGGGAGGCCGCCGGCGCCGACATGCTGCACGTCGTAGACCTTGACGCGGCTTTCCAGACAGGCAGCAGCAATGCAGAGATAGTGAAAAGAATAGCAGCTGAAGCAGTGAAAATCCCGGTGGAAGTTGCTGGCGGCATCAGGACGACAGAAGCAGCCGAAGACATGCTGTCTAAGGCGTCAAGGGCGGTGCTTGGCACGATGGCATACAGCGAGCAGGAGGCTGTGAATAAGCTAGTGAAAAAGTACCCCGGCAGGATAATAATATCGATAGACCAGAAAGGAGGTAACGTGATGGTGAAGGGCTGGAAAGAGTCGGCCAACATTAAAGTCAGAGACGCGATAGCCCAGTTCAGGGCAATGGGCATCGACGAGTTCCTGCTGACGAGCATCGAGCGCGACGGCACCCTTGAGGGGCCTGATGTGCAGATGCTGGCCGAAGCCGCAAAATCCGCAAGGATAATCGCAAGCGGAGGGATTGCAAGCATCGGGGATGTCATCAGGGTGAGGAGCGCCGGCTGTACTTCAGTCATACTTGGCAAGGCGATGTACGACGGCAAGGTGAGCATCGAGAGGGCAAAGGCGGTAGCATAGAATAATGGTATTGGCAAAGAGGATAATCCCGTGCCTTGACGTCGATAATGGCAGAGTCGTCAAGGGGGTGCACTTTGCAGAGGTCAAGGACGCCGGCGACCCAGTCGAGCTTGCAAAGAGGTACAGCGAGCAGGGCGCTGACGAGCTCGTGTTTCTCGACATTACGGCATCACAGCAGGGCAGGGACACGATGAAGGGCGTGGTGAGAAAAGTTGCAAGCGTCATCGACATTCCGTTCACAGTCGGTGGCGGCATTAAAAAGCTAGAGGATGGCCGCGACATACTGCTCTCCGGCGCCGACAAGGTCTCGATAAACACAGCGGCCGTCAAGAACCCGGAACTGGTGACGCAGCTGATGTCGATATTTGGCAAGCAATGTGTGGTAGTCGCGATAGACACAAAGAGGAACTATGGCGCTGCAAAAGGCAAGACGATATTCAAAGATAAAAGCGGCAAAAAGTTCTGGTTCGAGGTGAGGATCTATGGGGGCAAGGAAGGGACAAGGCTTGACGCCATAAAATGGGCAAAAGAAGTTGAAAGGCGGGGAGCCGGCGAGATCCTGCTGACGAGCATTGACGCTGATGGCACGGAGAACGGCTACGATGTAGAGCTGACAAGGGTGATCTGCAAGTCGACCCGGATTCCAGTTATCGCTTCCGGCGGCTGCGGTAGCCCGCGCCACATGCTCGATGTGTTTGAAAGGGCTAACGTTGACGCCGCCCTTGCCGCGTCGATATTCCATTATGAAAAGTCAACTGTCGACAAGGTAAAGAAATACCTGAAGAGAAGCGGCGTCACGATCAGAGTATAATAATGGCGCATGCGCTGCTGCGTTTATGGAGATGTTTGGCGCCGGCGGCAGCAAGCTGCCGTTTGAGATACACGTCGAGAAATTGAACGAGTCAGCCAGAACGATAATGGTTGATTTGCGTAATTTTGTCAGGTCGCTTGGGAGCAACGTCATAGAGGAGGTGAGGCCGCACAGGGTGGTTTACGCCAAGACGCTGAACTTTCGCACATTCCTTGACATTGCGCCGGCCGGCGACTCGCTTGTGCTGTTGATAAGGCCAGGCAGGAGCGCCCCGCCTGTGACGGCCACAGTCAGGACTCCTCAGGACGCTGAAAACGCAAAAAAGCAGATAGCTGATGCCTACCAAAAGATTCAGTAGTTGATGTTAAAATCTGAAAACTCGCCAGAGTATTTTTCGAATTTTACGTTGACGTCGTCCACCTTAGCCTTTGGCGGGCCGATATAACACCACTCGATGACTTCATTAACGTCCATCTCATTGCCTTCAAAGATGGCCTCCACCCGGCTGTCAGGCAGGTTGCGCACCCAGCCGGTCACGCTGTGGCGGGTAGCTACCTGTTTGGTATTCTGCCTGAAATAGACACCCTGAACCCTGCCGCTGACAAAGACGTGCGCACGGCTTTTCCTCTGGCTTGTGCTTTCAGTCACTATGCGTAGTGGTTTGAATGATTGATTTAAAAAACCTATCCGGCCGCCAAAAAAGGCGGCGGTTGTTGTTGTTGTTAAGCCAGATTTCCGCCTTCTTCTGCGAATAGCTGCTCGTACGTCGTTCCCTTTCTGACGAGCCGGAACTTGCCGTCGCTCTCCTTCATCACTATCGGCGGCTTGGTCTGGCAGTGGAACGGCATGTTGAACACCACAGAGTACGCGCCGATGTTGTAAAATGACACATACCGGCCCACTTCGGATTCGTTCAGGTCAGACGCCTTTGAAAGCGGGAATACATCGTACGTGTCGCACAGTCTGCCTGCCAGGTGTGTGTTCTTTGCCGTCGTAGCAGCGAGGGTAGTCGTCCTGTCCTTGCCGTCTACTACCGGCACTACTTCCTGCGGGTACTCTTGCTTGAGAAGTGCGGCATCAAGCAAAATGTGGTAGCCTGCGTCTACTATCACTATCTTGTGCTCGTTGTACTCTTTTGTGTTCACTACCCTTGAGATGAGAATGGACGACTCTGCCACGAGAAAGCGGCCGCTCTCTATCATTAGAGTGAATATCCCATGGGTCTCTGCCAGCTGGTTCAGCTTGCCGACATGATTCTCAGCCATCTGAGCCGGCGTCGGCACGGGGTCGTTGTAGAACACCGGTGTCCCGCCTCCGATGTCAAAGGTATTCACCTGGAATGCAGGGTGCTCCTTCTTCATCTTGGTCATGAACGCGTCCATCTTATCCAGAGCGTGAGTATAGCATGAAAAGTCGGTGATCTGCGACCCGAGGTGGAAGTGGAAGCCCTCGAATTTCAGCAGATCGCTTCCCATCAGGTGCTTGACCATCTTGGCCGCGCTGTCTATCGTTCCTCCGTTGAATGGGACTCCGAACTTGCTGTTTCTGTATGACGCACGAACTTCAGCTTTTACGCCTACCTCCGGGTTCACGCGTATCATTGTAAGCGGTCTTGCTATTCCTACCTTGCTTGCGGCCTTGGCCAGGTTTGTCATCCCATTAAAAGAACTGACGACAACTCTTCTCACTCCGCTCTGCAATACCTCCGCGTATTCTTCTGCTTCCTCGGTCACGCTTGTGTAAATGACATTCTCCGGGTCTGCCTTGCACTGCCTGATGAAGTGCAGCTCGCCAAGCGACGTCAGATCGAACGTCATGCCGTCTTTCATGAATGACCTGATTATTGCAGGCGTAAAGTTTGCCTTGATGGAATACGCGACCTTGACCGGTCCTTTGAACTTTGAATAAGCCTTGTGCAGCTCCCTTGCTTTTGTGTGCAGCATGTCTTCGTCGATAAGGTAAAGCGGCGTGCCGTACTCTGCGACTAGCTTACTGACGTCAAGAGGGGTGACAAAGCGGTTTAGTGCAGCTGCTGTTGGTTTTTCTACGAGTTGGACCTGTGATTTTTCAACCAATTTCTTTTTGTTAGGTTTATCATAAAACATATAACTTAAAAACATTGCCCCCGCTGCGCGGGCTTGTCTGTCTAAAAAATTTCGTACAAGCGGCGCCAAAAAATTTGTTGTGTCTGTCAGGCAAAAACAAAAAGTGAAAAAGAAAGGAAAAGTAAAAACGGGCTGGCCGGGCTTTCTAGCGGTAGTACGGAACTGTGAGCTTTTCTCCCGGCTTGCCTTCCCTCTGCGTCTTTATTTTCTTCACTGCCTCTTCAAAGTGGCGCATCATGACCTGCGCCTCTGAAGCGTGCTTGGCAGCTTCTTCCGGTGTCGGGTACTTTGCCAGATATTCGTGGAGCACGAGCGACACAGCGGTGTTTGCAACTGCGCTAGTGTCTGCGCCACTAAAGCCCTCTGTGAGCTCGGCGACCTTGACAAAGTCCACTTCTGGGCTCATCGGCTTGCCCTTTGCGTGGATTTCCAGTATTCTCTGCCTTGCTGCCTTGTCTGGCATCGGGACGAATACTATCTTGTCGAATCTGCCAGGGCGCAAGAGCGCCGGGTCTACCATGTCTGCACGGTTGGTTGCGGCGATCACCACCACGCCTGACAGCGACTGGATGCCGTCAAGCTCTGTCAGCAATTGCGACACAACGCGCTCAGTGACCATGCTGTCGCCTCCCATGCCCCTTGTGGGAGCAATCGAGTCTACTTCGTCGAAAAAGACTACGCATGGCGCAGCCTGCCTTGCCCTTCTGAATATCTCTCGGATGCCGCGCTCAGACTCGCCGACCCACTTGCTCAGTAGCTCTGGTCCCCTCACGCTGATAAAGTTGGCCTCAGACTCTGTCGCCACTGCCTTTGCAAGCAGCGTCTTGCCGGTGCCAGACGGCCCGTGCATCAGCACACCCTTGGGCATAGTATGGCCGAGCTTTGTGTATAGGTCTGGGTATCTCAATGGCCACTCGACTGCCTCCTGAAGCTCGCGCTTGACCTCCTCTAGGCCGCCTATCGCAGTCCATGGGATGTCCGGCGATTCGAGGTAGACCTCTCTCATGGCCGACGGCATTACTTCCTTGACGGCGTTCTCAAAGTCGCTCATGGTGACAATGAGTTTGTTCAGCACTTCTGGCGAGAGCTTTTCGTCTTCCAAGTTGAGCTCTGGCAGCACGCGCCTCAGGCACTTCATTGCCGCTTCCTTGCAGAGGTACTCGAGGTCCGCGCCCACAAAGCCGTGCGTCACTGCTGAAATCCTTGTCTGGTCAACGCCCGGATCAAGGGGCATGTTGCGGCTATGCACTTGAAGTATCTCCAGCCGGCCGTATTTATCAGGAACTCTGATCTCTATTTCCCTGTCAAACCTCCCAGGACGCCTGAGCGCCGGGTCGAGCGCGTTTGGCCTGTTAGTCGCTGCGATTACGATGACTCTGCCCCTTGCTTCAAGGCCGTCCATCAGCGACAGCAGTTGCGACACGACTCTTCTCTCGACTTCGCCCGTAACTTCTTCTCTCTTGGGAGCAATGGAGTCAATTTCGTCTATGAATATGATTGAGGGTGCTTTCTCTTTGGCTTCCTTGAATATCTCCCTCAGCCTTGCTTCCGACTCGCCGTAGAACTTGCTCATTATTTCGGGGCCGGAAATGCTGATAAAGTGGGCGTTGCTCTCGTTGGCTACCGCCTTTGCTAGCAATGTTTTGCCAGTTCCCGGGGGACCGTACAGCAATACGCCTTTTGGCGCCTCGATGCCCAGCTTCTCGAATATTTCTGGGTGCCTCAGCGGAAGCTCGATCATTTCCCTTACTTTCTGTATCTCTTCCTTGAGTCCGCCGATGTCTTCGTACGTCACCTGCGGGACTCCTCTCAGGGTCTCGCCCTTCTCAGCTATGTGGAATATCGTCTTCTGGGTTACCAGAACTGCGTCGGCAGCCGGCGTGACTCCTATTACTTGGAACGTGAGCCTGCCGCCGAAATACGGGACCATCACATTGTCGCCCTTGATGAGGGGCACACTTTCAAGCGCGTCTGCAAGGTATCTTTCGTCGATTGGCGGTATCGCCTCAAGTGGCGCGACAATTACTTTCTCGGCTGGCACTGCCTTTATCTTCTTGACAATCACCGTGTCGCCTATTGCTATGCCGGCGTTGTTCCTCACAAGGCCGTCTACACGGATTATGCCCTTGCCCTCATCGGAGGGGTAAAGGGGTAAACACTTGGCAACCGTCCTGCGCTTGCCTCTAATTTCTATGACGTCCCCCGTGGACGCTCCCAGCGAGTCCATCGAGTCGTAGTCGATCCTCGCTACTCCTCGGCCCACGTCTCTGGTATACGCCTCAAGTACCTTCAGGGATAGGGTATTCTGGCTCACACTAACACCTTAACCGTACTTGTCTTTATACCTTTATTATCCTTCGCCCATATTCTATAATGAGAAATGCATGGGTTTCGGCAGAAATTGTTGAAATTTTCAAAATTATTATTCGCTAAAGAGTTATAACTTGGCTTTCAACTTCGGTTATTGATTTGATGAACAAGGAAGGAGGACAGCCCATACTGCCGGGCGATCAGGTTGCGTCCATCGAGGAATTTGAGGGAGGCAAGAACACGTACCTTGCCCCGGACGGGACAATAAGGTCGGCAGCCGTTGGGATCAAAGTTTATGATCTAAAAAGGCGCATTGTCAAGATAGACCAAAAGAACTCGCCGATGCTGCCCAAGGTGGGCGACATCGTGGTAGGATACGTCGACATGCTGTTTTCCAGCATGGTCTCCATCAAGATGCTCTACATCAACGACAAAAAGTTCAGCGCAGGCTACTCTGCCATCGCGTCGGCAAGGGTCGGCCCGCGCGACAGAGACGGCGGCAGGAACGGCAGGAGAGACAGGAGGGCGAACTTTCGCGTGGGCGACATCGTGAGAGGCAGGGTGATATCCTTGCTCAACTCGACGGTGCATCTGACGCTTGCTGAAAAGGAGTTTGGCGTGCTGTATGCCCTGTGCTTCATGTGCGGAGGCAACACGGTGCGCACCAACGAGAACACGATCAAGTGCATCGAGTGCGGGACATTCGAGGACCGCAAGCTGACGCACGACTACGGCAAGGAGACTTTCAGGCTCATACACAAAGCAGGCAAGTAAATTGCGGACGCGGGTTGCCTTTCAGGGTGAGCGGGGAGCTTATGGCGAGATGGCGGCCCTCCAGTACTTTCCAAACGCAGTAGAGCTTATGCCGCTCAAGTCGCTCCAAGACGTCTTCCATGCCGCAGAAAGTGGCGGCGTGGATTTTGCAGTCGTGCCGGTGGAAAACTCGATCGAGGGAAGCGTAAACGAGGTCTATGATCTCCTGCTCCAGACAAAAAAGATGGGCGTGACAGGCGAAGTCTACCAGCGTGTAAGGCACTGCCTTATCGCAAACAAGGGCGCAAGGAAAAATGCGATAAAGCAGGTGTACTCGCACCCGCAGGCCCTTGCCCAGTGCAGGGAGTACCTGCAAAAGCACAGGATGGAGCTCATGCCTGCTTATGACACCGCTGGCGCGGTCAAGATGATAAAGGAGAGCGGCGCGACGGATTCAGCTGCAATAGCAAGCAGGAGGGCGGCCGAGCTCTATGACATGCAGATCCTCGACGAAGAGATCGAAGACAGGAAGAACAACTATACCCGGTTCTTGGTGCTGTCGCCCAAGAAGGCAAAGTCGCGCAAGCCTGGCCATTACTATTACAAGACATCAATGATATTCTCAGTCAAGCACATCCCTGGTGCGCTCTTTGGCATTCTGGGCGAGTTTGCGATTCGTAAGATAAATCTCACAAAAGTAGAGTCGCGCCCCACCAAGGAGACTCCCTGGGAGTACAACTTTTATGTTGACCTTGAAGGGCATTCAGGCGACAAAGCGGTGAAGGATGCGCTCAGATCGATCAAGCCCAAGACGTCGTACATCAAGATACTCGGGTCGTACAAAAGGGCGGAATTTGACTAGCTGCTATATAGTTAACAAGGAAAAGAAAAAGGAAAAGTTGCTGCTGTGGACGCAGCAACGAGGTGAGTTTTTACCCAACGTTCAGATTTGCTTCGATAACCTCTGACATCGGCGCCTCGCTCACGCTGTCCCATATGAAGGCCATGACCCTGTATGTGCCAGCCTCACTGGATCCTGCAAGGGTCAGATCGTCCTTAGTTGTTTTGATAATTTCGGTCTGAACATATTCTCCATCCGCGAGATTAATGGTGTACGGCTGCTAAAGCCGCGTCTATGCCATCCTGTATAGTATTGAATCCTTGTCCATCTACTATTGTGACAGGCGCAGAAATGGTCACGTTGTCGTTAAGCTCTAGGCTGTCAACGAAAAGTCCCGATTGTTACAGCTTCGAGAACCGCCTATTAACAACTTTATGACTTTAATGTGGTCATCATGATCTATGCGATGTCCTGCTAGTTCACGCCAACAAGCAAAAAAGAATGCGGGATTTCTGATGATCAATAATTAGCGTCTTCTAAAGCGCATGCCAAGGCCCACTACGATTATGCCGGTCACTACCAGTATCAACGCGCCGGTCAGCCCAAGCGGGCTTGACTTGGTCTGGGCGTAGCCCCCTATTGTCACATCTGCGCTCCCGGTGTTGTTGACTGTTATCCGGTGTTCGCCGGCCTTTTGCGCGGTAAAGTCGTAGCTATAGCTTGAGGTACCGCCCTCTGATTCTATAACCTGCCCGTCAGGGTTCCTGATCTCGACATCGAAGGTGGAGCCGGAAGCCGTGATGCTTGCGGTGCTCCCCGCGTTCATGTCCGGCGTTATGACGTCCACCATTCCCGGCCTGAGCGTATAGTCCAGCGGCACATCCACGGCCATGTTTGAATAGATGCTTGACGCAATCCCGATCGCGATGAAAGCTATCCCAGCTGCAAGGGCTGCGTAAAGGATCTTGCTGGCCAATGATAAAGAGTCGCAGGGTGGTGGTATAAAAGTAGTAAGAATCGGCGCTACCACGTCGCTGACACTACCAGTACTTCAGAGTTTCCTTCCTAGGCAGTGTCGTCGACCTATGCTACGTACGCGTTGCTCCCAGACGCGGCGACGCTCGGGAAGTGTGAGCTCCCGCCGCTGCAGCTCATGTTGGCCGGCTCGCCGAAAGTTTCTCCTCCGTCATCGCTCTTGGCAAGGACAACTGTGCCGCTGCTGTCGATGCCCACAGCGTATACAGCGCTGTCTATTGCTGACATGGAGTAGATCGT
>CAMLKF010000030.1 GCA_946480575.1 uncultured Nitrososphaera sp.
TTCCGCTCAAGATCGCCTGCAACCAATCTGTACGAAAAGGGGGTGTCAAAAGAGCATGTATAGCTCGCAGCTTGACTCTTTTAGAGAGGCAATCTCTAATGCATTTGTCAAAGCCTTTTTCCTCCTGATAACAAAATTAATTGCAATCTGGCACGAAGTTTATCTATGCATAATGTTATACTGTAAATGTTTTTCGATGCAAAAGGCACGATTGTCGATGCAGATAGCCTTATTCCAAATTTTTAGCATAAAAGGGTGTGGCATATACAAGATATAATGTAGAATTTATACTGTTTTTGCTGTCATTTTAGAAAATCCATATCAAGAAACTATAATAGCCAGCCGACGAAATCTATCCTGTTACGTAAACAAGTGAAGTTTTATGGCAGAAAGCGATAGTAACAATAAGGATTTACAGCTGGGATTTTCCTCAGAGCAGGAGGTAAACAAGATGTACAACTTTTGGGCCGAGGTATTGAAGATGCCCACCATAGGCCCGATGTACGCGTTCTCAAAAGACCTAGACGCGTACGCCAACGATTTCATGAACCTAGGCAAGATAATGTGTGAACTGAAGATCCACAACGACAACTACTGGGCGCTTGTCAACGCTGCCTACGCAAGGGCGACAAAGGACACTGCCGAGCGTGCGCCTAAGCAGTTTCTCACAAAGGACGACTTTGAAAATTATAGGCGGGCCGCTATAGAGGCGTTTGAGGACGTGTTCACCGACCTTTTCTCGTCGTCAGAATTTTCCGCCGCCTACGGCAATCTATTCAGCGCGCAGCTGGACTTTTCCCGGGCTCTTCAGGGCATCGCGGAGAAGAACCTCAAGGTGCTGAATATGCCGACGAGAGGCGAAGTCGACGAAATGTTGAAGGACATTCACGAGCTCAAGAAGAATGTCCGCGAACTGAAAAAGAGCATCGAGATGATCAAGAATGACCGGTCAAGAAGCGCTACCACCTGATCAGCAAAAGCAGCAGCAGCAGCAGCAGGAACAGCTGCATCAGCCTAAGGCTCAGCAGAAAGAGCAGCAGCAGCCAAGCGTCGCGGAGGAGGTGCAGGAGATGTGCCGCAAGCTCGAAAAGGCAAGATCAGTCCTGCACACTGCCGGTGACATCGAAGTGGGCCAGACCCCGTGCGAGATATTGCACGAGACAAGGGCGTACAGGCTGCTCCACTACCAGCAGATGGTGAGCAAGACTGACAAGACGCCCATACTCGTCGTCTACGCGCTGATAAACAAGTCTTATGTCCTTGACCTGCAGTCAGACAAGAGCTGGGTCCGCAGCCTGTTGAGCCAGGGCTTTGACGTCTACCTATTAGACTGGAAGACGCCCACGACAGCAGACAAGTACGTCTCATTTGACGACTATGTCAACGAATACCTAAACGACTGCGTCGACATTGTGCTGAAAAAGACCAAGACTGACAAGCTCACCCTCCACGGCTATTGCATGGGCGCTTCAATGTCTGTCATGTACACCACACTGCACCAAGAAAAGGTGCGCAACCTTGCAGTGATTGCGCCGGTGATAGACACCGAAAAGGACACTACGGTCATCGGGAATCTGGCAAAGAACATGGATGTCAACAAGATGCTGTATGTCATCGGGAATCTGCCGGTAGAACAGCTGTACTCGTGTTATTCCGTCCTCAAGCCGTTCAAGCAGGGCGTCAACAAGTACTTCAATTTAGTTCAAAATATCGATAACGACCAGTTCGTCGGCAATTTCCTGCGTATCGAGAAGTGGCTCTACGACACCCCACCGATAGCGGGCGAGACGTTTAGGCAGTGGATCTCAGACATTTATCAGAAGAACCTGCTCGTGAAAAACGAGTTCAAGCTTGGAGACGAGCTTATTGACCTTACAAAAATCAAGGTGCCGCTGCTCAACATCGTGGCTGATGAAGATCATCTCGTGTCGCACCAGTGCAGCGCTCCGCTCAACGACATGGTGTCAAGCACTGACAAGCGCCTCATGCGCTTCCACACAGGCCATGTGGGGCTCATCGCCAGCCTCTACTCGCAGAACAACGTGCTGCCAAAGGTAGGGCAGTGGCTCAAGGCAAGATCACAGTAAGTTATTTTCGTCGTCTTCATAGACGACAGATGTATATATATATATATAATCATGGCCAAGCACCAGGAATCTGGAGCCAGTTACCTTCTCTTCCCAATGCCTATGAGATTCTATATATATTTCCTCAGTGCCATAGTGATATATGAGCAAATTGTGGCTTGGCTGTCCGGAGTGTGATTTAGCCTTCTCCAGCGAACGAGAATACAAACACCATTTTGGAATAGAACATCCAAAACGAAAATTCAGGCACGCAGAGCAGATAAGGCCAGAAAGCGAACAGTACTAAACAATACCGATATATACAGACAAGCGGCCAACAACGCGGCGGTAAGGTCATCGCTAGAGTTGCTGCTGGTAGCGGCTGCTGCTGCTGTTGTTGTTGTTGTTTTTTAATTTTTTACAGAACCCAAAGTAGAACAGGTAGAAAAAAGATAGCCAAGATTTAATTTACAATTCTGTGACACCATAAATAATACAGGTATATGAGCGATCTGTGGTTTGGCTATCCCTGCTACGCATGCGGGGGTTAACGACGAATCAAAATAATATGCAGGCCAACCGTCATATGTCATTCTAGCAATAATTTTTCGCAATACTGTAGAAGAAGAGTCCTAGACAGAAACCGCTGTGCTGCGGCACATAGTTGCCTCTTCTAATCCCTTGAGAAATTCAAGGCCGCCTTTTGTGTAATCTTCATAATTTCTGTCAGTCAAGCTGGGCTCAAAGCTGACATAGCCGTCATAGCCGATCTTTTGGAGGCTCTTTACAATTGAATGAAAGTCAATGTGCGCAAACCCCGGCATCTTTCGGTTGTTATCGGCAAAATGGGTATGTGCAAGGAAATTGTGGCAGGAGAGTATCGCGCCTTCAAAAGAGTCCTCTTCGATGTTCATGTGAAATGTGTCTAGCAAAATCCCAAGGTCGTCTATTTTGTGTGCGATGGCAAGGGCATCTTGCGCTGTAGCGCAGTACGGCGTGCTGTACCGATTTAGAGGCTCTAGTACGAGCTCAACGCCATTGTCTGTCGCTTCCCTGCAAAGCCTTCTCAACAGTGGCAGCGCTTTTCTTGTCATGCGATCTTTATCTTCAAGCTTGATTGTTCCATGGTTCCTGTCAAACTCTTGCAGGTCGTCTGAAAAGAGGCAGATATTCATTACGTTGCCGCCAAGCTGGTTGCACATCCTGATGCAATCTCGAACATACTTTTCAGACGCCGCTGCCAGGCTCGCGTCTGTGCTCAGGAGCTTGCGCTTCCACCCATGCTTGCTTACTTGCCCCCACATGCCTGTTATGCCGCAGACTGCAAGCCGGTTTGTACTCAGCGCGTCCTTTACTTTTTTGATATCTACCTCCTCCGGCTCGCCATACATCTCGACGGCACTGTAGCCCTGATCCGACAGCCTTGCCAGTGTGTCCTCAAGTGGCTCCACCTTCCTAAATGACACAAGAGTGATCGAATACTTGAACATGCCCAACTGTCACACACCAGCTCCACTACTTGCAAAGCACTTTATGACATCAACGCATTTTGCGACGCCTCCGGGTTTTGCAATGCCATGCTTTTTGCTTGAAGCGTAAAATGCATAACCTTCTCCTGTTTCAATGTCCGGCGGCCTTCCATGCGAGCCTCTCACCAAGGATGCGTCAAGAGGTATCGACCTTGTCTTTGGGTCAAAAAACAGCTCTACAGGGTCATAGCCAGGCTTTCTGTGTATGTCCACCTTGCGGGCAAAGCTGGGCGCCATGCTTTCGTCATGCCACCAGTAGTAGCTGAACCATTTGTCTCTGTCGGCTATGGCGACGAGCTCGCCGCTGCGCTCATGATCTATCCCAAGCCTTTTCTTTCCCTCGGCATCAAGCACTTTGTCTACTCCAGCTGTTGCTTCGAGCACTTTTCTCGCTTCCCTTTCAAAGCCGCTCTTGGCAAAAACATGCGCCACCTGGTGGTCAACCATTGCAAACGCCTTGCTAAACTCGTAATCCAGGTACTCTTTGCCATGTATTGTCCGAACCTCTAGGAGGCCGGCGTCTCTAAGCACAAGGTTCAGCGGTATGGCGACGCTCACGTCATTGAACCCATATTCAGACATGATGACAAACTGCGTTTCGTCCATGATTCCAAGCTCTGACGTTTTCTCGACAAGCCTCCCTACTATCTCGTCAGCCTTTTTCAAATCGTCTCTGGCCTGAGCGCTTGCCTTGCCAGCTCTCTGGAGAGAATAATCAGTATGAGGGATATATGCAAAAAGGTAGTTTGGCCGCTGCTTTTCGAGCGTATATTCGGCGGCGTTTGCTATCCACTCGCTTGACTTCGGCGACGCAAGCGGCCCCCAATAGCTTGCAAGGTCAAACTCGCCGAATTTTTCTTTCAGCTCTTCATAGTATCCTACTGGCTTGGAGTAGCACCACATCACCATTCGTTCGTCAAGGTGTATTGGTCGTGGAGTGACAACGATGTCAGAGTTGGCGTACATCGTGTTTTGCCAAAAGAGTACAGCTGACTTGCTGCTGCTGCCGCCATTCTGCTGCTGCTGCTGCTGCCTAGTGTTGTTGTTGTTTTTGTCCCATATTCTTTCTGTCCTGACAAGCGAGCTTGGCTGCTCCCAGAAAGATACCGTATATGTGCTCCTGTCGTAAAGCCCGTTTGCCACTATCCCATGCTCGCTTGGGTACTTGCCAGACAGTATGCTGGCCTGGACCGTGCAGGTGACAGCAGGGAATACCGGCTCGAGCCTTGCCGACTCGCCCGTTTCGGCAATTTTTTCGATGTTTGGAAGAAGGCCGGAACCTAGATGCTCATGTTCGAGGCCGACGACATCAAGCACAATCGAGTATTTCGGGGCTGCTACCATTCTTTGCTCCTATCTCTCTCTGTTCTGCCCGTTCATATTGCTTAAATGAGTTATAGAATCTAACATCATCAGGTCACATACAGCTTTTTTGCCAGCAGTATTGCAGGCGCAATGAGAACCAGAGTTGCCATCCCATACGGAAAGCCAGCCATCCCGCTGACAAATACAGAATCCAGTATTATTATCGAGATAACCATGTTTTTGATGGCCTGCTGTACAGGGTTTGAGTCTGGCGATGATTCAGTTATTATTAGTCGTTTATAGGTAGCAACAATGACGGCGGCAAATATCATCAGGTTGATCAGAAATACCCACTGCAGCTGCAGCAGGAAAATCCCTGCCAAGGCTATCGATGCAATCATTGCAAAGATGATTGAAAATGCTGCAGAAGTGTTTGGTTTTTCATTGCCAACCTCTTTTTTACTTAATATCATTATTGCAATGATGTATACAAAGAGCGACGTAGCAGCAAATATTGCTGCTGCCCATATCCCAGGTACAGGCACTGCCCTTCCGCCGGATGCAACTGCGGCAGATAGCGCAGGGCTTGCTCCCAGAATTACGTTAAGAAACCTCGTGGAGCCCATCGCAAATGGGCCGGCAGGACTTCGCTTGAGCCGATAATCGTATGCAATTATGGCCGCGGTGAGCGCTGCAGATACAGCCAAGCTTGCAGGGCTTACAGCCAGCGCAATGGCGTTGGCAGCAGCCAACGCTATGAGAGCTATGGACATGGCGCGCTCTTTTGAGATGCTGCCAGAGGCAAGCGGGCGGGATGGGCGCTCTCGCCTATCTACCTCCACGTCAAAGTAGTCATTCAGCACGATGCCGGCAATGTAAAGCAGCCCTGAAGAGACCATCAGGGCGGCAAGATGAAAGCCGTTTGCTTCAGCAGGCGGAGTTGTTGCGAGATATCCTACCAGTATGTTGGAAGGCGTCGTGAATACGTTCGGGAGCCTTACCAGCAGCAGGTACTGTCTCAGCTTGCCGATTCTTCCATGATTCTGCAAAGGTAGTGGTACGCCTCTTTAGCTGCCGGCACTGGGCAGTCCTGGTACGGGTAAAGCTCGACTGTGACAAATCCGTCGTAGCCGATGTCGTCCATTGCGGCAAAAACAGGGCGGAAGTCAATTTCGCCCCTGCCAGGTATCAGGTGGTTGTGCACCCTGTTTTCTATGTCAGCCAGATGGAAATGCTCGATGTAGTCTGCGAGCTCGTAGACCAGCTTTGCAGGATCCTCGTTTACGCAGTAAAAGTGGCCGATGTCAAAGTTCAGCCCGATATAGTCAGAGTTGACATTCTTGATGAGCCGCTTGAACTGGCTTGAATTTTCGATAAGCAGCCCCGGCTCTGGCTCGACTAGCACCATGACGCCCTCTCTTTCTGCAACCTCTGCGGCTTTTTTCAAGCCGTCCAAGAATACCTTTTCAAGCTGCCTTGTATTGGCAGAAGACGACGAGGACGCTGGCATAGGCCCTCCGGGCTCTGTTGAAAGATTCCTCGCCCCGATTTTTCTTGCAAGCCTGATGCAGTCAATAGTATGCTGTATACGCGTCTGCCTTGATTGTTTGTCATTTTCTATCCATGAAGGATGGTAAACGTCGCCGACAGCATAAAGCGTGAACGCGTTGAGGTTGGAGATCTGCACCCCGCACGACGAAATGGCATCTTTGAGCGACTGAACCTTTCCGTCTTCTACAAAATCAGCAGCAGGGTATGCGTGCGGCGTGTCGCAGAGGATCTCTACCCCGCGATAGCCTATCTTTGCTATTTCTTTTATAGAGTCCTGCAGCGAATACCTCTTGAAGGCATTGGTGCTAAACGCGATTTTTATAGCCATGCTGCTTCTTGTCGTCAAGGCTTCCATGTGAAGTGGGGCGACTGCTTGAAGTATTCGTAAGCGTTATAGAATGTCACGCGCTCGATTTCGTTGGTGCTAAAGCCAGCCCTTCTCATCTCCCTTGCAGTGAGCGCAACGCTCAGCGGATCCGATACCCCCCAGTCTGCTGCGCTGTGTATCATTATCTTCTCAGTGCCGTATTTCCTGATGATGTTGATTGCGCGCTCGGGCGACAGTTTGGTGATGGGGTACACAGAAAGGCCGGCCCACATCCCCAGCTCGAGTGTTTTTTCTATTGTCTCTTCGACGTTATGGTCAACCAGTATCTTGTGTCTTTTGTACCGCCTCCTGCCGGTTTCGCTGTTTACGATGCGCTCTATCCCTTTCATGCCTTCCGGCTTGTTGTTGTGAGGCAGGTGCACTGTCATCAGCATGTCCTTATCTGCCGCAATATCCATCTGTTTTACAAACACCTCTTCTTCTAGATCGTTTATCAGGTTATAGCCGAGCTCGCCTACCGCCACCACCCTTTCTCTGTCAAGGTATTTCTTCATGGCCTCGACTGCGTCAAGGGCAAGTGGCCGCTCCATAGCTTCCTTTGGGTTGACAGAGATGCAGACAAAGTGCTCTATCCCAAAATCCTTGGCCCTCTTGGTCTCAAAAGTTATCATGTGCTCCCAATAGTCCTCAAATGTGCCCACCGACGTCCTCGGGCTGCCAAGCCAGAACGACGGCTGGATTATTACCTCTATCCCGGCCTTGGACATGGCGTCATAGTCATCCGTGGTACGGGAATACATGTGTATATGAGGCTCAAACAACCTAGTCATTATGGTGTTATACTGCTGCAAACCCTTTTTAGATTTGCGGACAAACTTACAGTAGTAGTACATCCAAATTGGGTATCAACCAGCGCCATGGCGATCTGCCGGTAAAGAACATGATGGCGGCAGTATTTTACGGCCCAAACGACATTTCTCTGCAAGCGGCTCCCCTTTTGCGCAGCCAGTTCACGCTCAAAGTGAACGCCTGTGCAGTGTGCGGTTACGACGCCCGGGTTTTCAGGAATGGGCACCGCAAGGTCAGCCCACCGGTAATTCTAGGGCACGAGATATGCGGCGAGACCCTGCAAGATGTCACGATGCAAGATGGCGCAACGATAAGGGCTGGCACCAGAGTTGCTTTATGCCCTATAATCCCCTGCCTTGGCTGCCATTACTGCAATGCCGGCCAATATAACCTCTGCATGCATTTGAAAGAGATAGGTTCTACTCTTGATGGAGGCTTTGCTCAGTACGTCAGCGTGCCAGAGCAGACAATTAGGATAGGTGGCCTTGTCCCTGTGCCTGACAACCTTGGCGACGAGGAAGCCTCGCTCCTTGAGCCGCTTGCGTGCTGCCTGAACGGCTTTTACCAGCTAAACCCGGCTGTCGAGGAAAGGCCTGTTGTCGTAATAATAGGCGACGGGCCAATAGGCCTCTTGCACCTACAGCTGCTCAAGAATCTGGCAGGCGCAAGGGTAGCAGTTGTGGGCAGAGTCCAGTCGCGGATGAAAAAAGCAAAGTCAATTGGAACAGATGCCGTGTTTGAATACAACGATACTGATAAAACCGCCTCTGATGTGCTGGATTTTACCGGCAAGGCTGGCGCTGGTATTGTTGTAATTTCAACGAGCAACCCGTCTGCATTCGAGCTTGCGACAAAGGTTGCCGGCAGGAATTCCAAGATAAACATGTTTGCAGGGATGCCCGCCGGCCAGAGGTTTTCTCTTGATGCCAACTGGCTGCACTACAACCAAGTCTCGCTCATGGGCGCCTTTAGCTCCACGCCGCCAATGCTCAGAGAAGCTGCCAGGATTGCGGCAGAAGGAACAGTCAATCTGTCAGAGATCGTCACCCATAGGTACCCTCTGGCAGAGATTGAAAAAGCAATTCTTGTTACTGAAAGGTACAGCGGCCTGCGAGCGGTCATTAACAGGTTCTAAACTAGAATTGCTTGGCTAGAATAGAGGTTGTCGCGGCAGCAGAGGTGAAAATTATCCGCTAAGGCCTGCCTCGTTGAGCTACACGGCGGTATACGGCACACACCGGTTTGACAACATTTGGGGATGGACAAGCTCCAAGGCTTCAGACGATTGCTCCGTCGTAGTCCATTTAGAAGTATATAGAGCATTGTCGTTATAGGTGGAGGCTGCTCCCATAGGGATTTGACTTATTACTACTACTTTTCTTTGGCCATCTGCCCAACCCCCCTGCACAACGGGCGCGCGCTCTCGGACGATGCTGTAATCACTATCCACTTCATCGTGGACCACACGGCCGCTCAAGAAGCTCATCATTTTATTCATCATTATCATTTCATTAAAAACATCATCCCAGATCTGCTGACGTGAGATTGGTCTCTATACAAACATTATGATGACTGCAGCCATCGTGATGAAAATAATGAATCACGGATATTGACGTAATGCGATTTGGTGAAATACCATATACATACAAGCCTGCCATGCTACACGGCGGCCCCAACGATTATAGAAGTAACAAAACTGAAAGATACACCTATACAATGTAATACTAGAAGATTACCGGCAACTGTCATCCTAAAAGGTTATAAGCCACAGTTATCTAACTTTAATATAGAACAAAGTTACTATGACAAAAACTCCGATCTCTGAAGAGCTGCAAAGGCAGGTCGTCAAGATGTGGCTCGATAGAAAGACGTGGAAGGAAATGATGCAAGCCACTGGCCTGTCTTCGGGTTCGATCAGCAACATCCTCTCGCCTTGGAAGAAAAAGCTTGACGACCTTGACCCGGAGGCGGTTCGCCAGTTTATTTCAACGACCAAGAAAGAAGGCATGCCCACGCTTTCTCAATGCGCGGAGGGGTTTAGGATGGCAAACATGCTCGCAGAGCTGGGAATGGCAGACAATCAAGACGGCCAGTTCCTCAAAGACCTAAGGGAATGCCTGGGAGCCGATATCCCGCCTCAACACTTGGCAAGGCTCCTCAAGGAGGTTGTGGACTTTTCGAGGAATGAAGGTTTCCCACTCTCGCAGCTAGGACTGCACCTAAAGAGCAGGCAGGAAGCAATGCAAAGGCTCGAGTCCTGCGTTTCAGAGTCAACAGAGCGCAAGAAGAAGGCCGACCAAGGAGCAAGGCAGGCACTTGAGAAAGCGAGAACTACGCTGCAGGAGATAGAGTCTTTTAAGCCCCTCAAGGAGGGCCTTGCAAGGCACGGGGTCAATCTTGACGAGGCAATGGCGGCTATCGACAAACTCGACGACATGGAACGAAAGGGACTTTCAGCGACACAGATTCTGTCGGTGAACACGGATGTCGAGTCCTTGAAAGCCAAGAAGCAGAGGCTCGAGAGGGACTGCGGCGTCACTGAAAAAAAGTTAAAGAAATACGAGTTTAGTGAGGAGCTATGCGATCTCGCAGACTATTACAACATCGGACCTGGTGAGATCAGGGTATTTGGCGAGGCGATTGAGAAAATCTCACGGGCACGCGGCATCAAGTACTGGCAGGCAGCGCACATCTTATTCGACGAGGTCCAGCGTTACAAGGATAACGAGGGCCTGGTACCAAAGTATCGCAGGATGGACATCGCAATACAGACCCAGCAGCGGGAGCTGGACCGGTTATCACAGCTAATAGACGCAGGCAGGCTAGCGCAAACGGCTTACATAACAGCTGCATCGAGAGGTGTAGATGAGAATGAGGTCAGGCGCTTTGTCCACATCATTGCCGACTACGGCTTGAATATCAAGAAGATAAACGACAACGCCGAGAGGGCTGGCAGGGTAAAAATGCTTCGGAGGAAATTGCAAGCAGAAAATATGGCAGCTAATGCCGCGCCGCAGCAAAAGCCCGCTTCTGCCGAAACTGTGCCGGGAGCACAAAAACAAGAACAAGAGACCCAACAGAGACCGAGCGCTACATCGCCGCAACCTGCGCCACCAGCATCGGCATCTCAGCCCAAGTCTCAAAAAGGAGTAGCTCAAAATACCCATTCCTCATCCGATGCAAGAGGATCATTGGCTGCTGATGCTGAACCTGCAAACCATGAGAATGAGGAACATAAAGAAGAAGAATCGCAAGAAGATGGGCAAACAGAGGCAGAGGGTGACAAAGACGATAGCCTAGAACCACGTCCGGCCTGACATTTTTGAATTTGGCCCTTAGGCGCATAACCCTTTTTCTTCTTCCTATTATTATTATGCTGTCATGGAGGAAGAACGAGACTGTTCGTTTGTTCTGCTTGTTCGTTTCTGCAGCCGCTGCTGGTGCTGCTCCTGTTCTTTGCGTATGTGCCTGACCGTTCCTCCTCCTACCGCTAGCCTGACAGCGATAAGGACCAGGTTCTTTACCATGACCCTATAATTGACTGCCTTCACTGGGATCTATAACTTGACAGGACCACTAAGAACATGGTTTAAATTACATTCTCCGCGCTGTTAGGCTTGCCTAACGGTTTTGGAAAATGCAGCAGAGGAGAATAAGGGTTGGCATCGACGTGGGAGGCACGTTCACCAAGGCCGTCGCAATCGACATGCTGCGGGGGAGAATAATTGGCAAAGTCACCGTCCCTACGACCCACTCTTCCATCGAGGGCGTCTCTACGGGCATAGTTCAGGCGCTGAAGTCGCTGATGCAGAAATACGAGATCCAGAATCCTGAAATCGAGCTGATATCGCATAGCACGACCCAGGCCGTGAACGCGCTACTCGAAGGCGACACTGCAAAGGTAGGCATAATAGGGATGGGAGTAGGGCTTGAAAAATCAAACGTGATCAAGCGCACAAATGTCAAGGACGTCGAGCTGGCACCAAACAAGTACCTGCATACCTGCTACAGGTTCCTGGACACTTCAAAGTACCTTGACGACAGGGAAGTGCAAGAGGCGATAGCGGGGCTCAAGTCAGAGGGCGCAGAGGTCGTCGTTGTGAGCGAGGCGTACGGGGTCGACGACCCAAGCAACGAGCAGTTCGTGATGCAAAAAGCAGACATACCGGCCACAGCAGGCCATGAGCTGACCGGCATTTATGGATTGGAGATAAGGACACTTACAGCCGCTATCAATGCAGGCATTCTGCCCAAGGCAACCGCCACAGCAAGGTTTGTCGAGTCGGCTGTTCGCAACGAAAGCATTGCCGCGCCAGTGCTCATAATGAAGGGCGACGGCGGCGTCACCGACATGAGCACTTTTCGAAGCAAGCCCATCATCACAGTCCTGTCCGGGCCGGCGGCAAGCGTTGCAGGCGCGCTCCTGCACCTGCGTGTGATAGATGGCGTGTTCATTGAAGTGGGAGGCACCTCCACGAACGTCTGCGTCATAAAGGACGGCAGGCCCGAGGTGCGCTACGTCACGATAATGCAGCACCCGACCTGCATCCGCTCGTTAGACGTCAGGGTCGCCGGCGTAGCAGGTGGGTCGCTCGCGCGCTGGTCTGGAAGAAAGATAACCGACGTCGGCCCGAGGTCTGCTCACATCGCCGGCCTTCCATACTCATGCTTTGTCTCGTCGGAAGAGCTGGAAGGCGGCCAGATAATCACGTTCCGACCAAAGGACGGCGACCCAATTGACTATATCGCAATCGAGTCGGCTGGCGGCAGGCGCTTTGCGATAACAAACACATGCGCGGCAAACGCGCTTGGGATGGTGCCTGAAGGCGACTATGCCCGGGCAAACCAAGAATCTGCCAAGATGGCGCTCTCTATCCTTGCTGAAAGGCTTGGCACGACGATGGAGCAGGCAGCCGCAACGATCCTTGAAATTTCTGCAAGAAAAGTGCTCGACATTGCCGAGCCGATGATAAAAGAGTACAAGCTAAAGAGGGAGCGCATCATTTTAATTGGGGGCGGCGGAGGTGCGTCGGTGCTGGTGCCGTTCATAGCGCGCAGGCTGCAACTGCAGCACAGGATAGCCGAGCATGCAGAGGTGATCTCGTCTATCGGTGTCGCGGCTGCAATGATACACGAAGAAGCAGAAAAGACTGTTACAAACCCTATACCAGAAGACATCACCGTGCTGGCAGAGCAGGTGAAAAAAAGGACGCTAGACCGCGGCGCGCTGCCGGAATCGATCACTATCCAGTCAGAATTTATCAGCGAGCGGTCGCTTTTGCGCGTGACTGCCATGGGCAATGTGTCGCTTGACATCGGCACTACGAACGCGCAAGAAATAAACGAGGAGGAGGCTCACGTCCTTGCGTGTGAGCTGTTTGGCATCAACGAGGGCGTGCAGCGTGTCTTTGACATGAAGAATTACCATATATTTGCGTGTGAGATGAGCAAGAAAAAGCTGTTCCTGAAATCGAGGAAGCAGCCGGTGCTGGTGCTGGACAAGTACGGCAGAGTCAGGCTCTCCGTGCAGAATGCTGCAATATTTAATGGGTCGCCAGAGGAGGTGGCCGACAGGGTCGACTCGTTTCTAAAACAGCACAGAAACGGCGGGAACGAACTTGCACCGCAGGTGCACATACTCGACGGCGTCAAGCTGATGGACTTTTCAAGCCTTACCGCGCCAGAGCATGTTTCAAAGGCAGTCCGCGACGAATTGAAAAAGGCCGCGACCAGGGAAGTCGCCGCAATAGTAAGGCTTGGCTAGCAAAAAAATGCAACTTTTTAGCTGTTCCGATGCAGAGAAATGTGCGTCCATTGTCAAGCGCGGAGGTGTGGTCGTTTTTCCGACTGACACTATCTATGGCATCGGCTGCGACCCATACAATGATGCCGCAGTCAAGCGGATATTCAGGATAAAGGGACGCGACGAGAAAAAGCCGCTTCCGGTGCTTGCGTACAGCGCGCAGGACGCAGAAAAGCTCATCGCGCTTGGCAGGACAGGAATGGCGCTTGCCAAGAAATACTGGCCCGGTGCCCTCACCATCGTGGCGCCTATTACGGACAACAGGATATCGCCCATCGTCACTGCCGGGAGCATGAACTTGGCAGCAAGAGTCCCAGCCAACAGATGCGTGTTATTATTGCTGAAGCACTGCAAGTATCTTGTCGGAACAAGCGCAAACCTGTCAGGACAAAAGTCGTTGAAGAGCGTGAAGGAGGTTCTTGGTTCCGGGCTGGCAGGATTTGACGCGCTTTTGGACGGAGGCGCTGTTGAAAAGGGGGTCGAGTCCACAATAGTGGATGTGGCAGGCGCAACTCCAAAAGTGGTGAGGGAAGGGGCGATAAAGGCAGAAGAAATCTACAGGTCGCTTGAAACATGAGCGAGTTCAACCTTATTGTGTCGACCTACAGGTTCAGAGAGGAGGAGGCACAGGATGAGATACATGACCTGCTTGAGGCGTTTGGCGACTCAGATGCCGAATCCGAGATCACTGACATCAAGGGAATAATCCTCGCGCAGACATCGCTCGATCCTTTTCAGGTTGTCAGCAGGCTGAAGAAGCTCGTATCTTCAGAGCCGTGGCAGCTGCGCTACATCCTGCGCGTCCTGCCAATAGAGGTCGTTGTGCCCACTGACCTTGACTCCATCAAGGACGCCGCAAAAGAGCTGGCTTCAAGGATGGAGGAAGGCGACACCTTCAGGATAACTGTGGAAAAGAGGCACAGCTCGCTTGCCTCGATGGAAATAATCAACGCAATAGCAGGACAGATCGACAGGAAGGTCAACCTTGAAAACCCTAGCTGGGTCATACTCGTACAGATACTTGGCGGCCAGGCTGCTGTGTCCGTTGTAAAGCCCGGCCAAATATTCAGCTCAGTCGTGGAAAAGCGCATGCAGTAGTAGTAGTAGTAGCAGTAGTAGTTACTTTACTAAGATGGCTGCCCTTTCCAGAAGGTACTGAAGGAATTGACTCTCGCTGAACCTGTCATCATCATCATCATCATCAGTAGTTATGCTGAGCAACTCGGACAGCCGCGCTCTTTTCTGTTTTGTTGGATGCAGTAAAGAGTCGTCCAGCTCGAAATTTTTCATAGCGTAATCTTCAAATCTGCGCACAGCCGTGCCGTCTTGGGAAAACGCGATCAAGCATCCGGATGCGTCTTTTTTCAGGCCGGCCCTCCTGATTGCCTCCGAGATCTGGTCGGTGCAGGCAAGCCTCAGCAAAAGCTCTGCCTCCCGCCTGTTCGCAAGCATGATCCCTCTCTTTTCTGCCTCGAGCGTTATCTGCAGCACCCCAAGCACATGATCGGTGCCATAGACAGCATCGGCGTTTGCAGCCTGTATTGAAACGCCCCTGTTGTCGCTGCGCAGCCTGTCAACGAGCTCGCCTGCATCCGCTGCGACCTTGCGAACTCCAATTATCAAAACTTGGTTGCCGTCAAGAGCTGTTGTTATTATCGTGCCGCCGTGAACCACCGTGACGATGGTAACAGTATCACCGTCCCTTGCGACGGTGCTTTCCCCCTGCAGCGCTGCAGAATCTACGCCATTTACCGCGATTATCAAGTTGTTTGGCTGCAAGAGCCTGGGCTCAGCTGAAATATTTTGTAAAAACTTCAAAATTTCAAGGACGGACGCCTGGTGCCTGTCAAAATTGACAGCTGACGTGCTGCCGACTGCCTTTCTTGCTCCCCCAAGCAGCCGTATTGTTATCATTCCTTTTCTTCTTCTTCTTCTGTCTCTTCTTCTCCGCCGGCGGCAGCAGCCATCGAAGCCTTTTCCTGCGCCGCCTGCCTGCGCAAGTGTGAGGTGATATAGCCGGCCAGCTCGTTCCTCAGGACCTTGGACCTAACTATGGCCAGATCATTGAGAGCCTTCTTATTAGCGTCAAATTCAAGCCCGAACCTGTCTGGGTGCTTTTGCAGGAGCTCGGTAGAGATGCGCTTTATCCTGTTCATCCAGAAGAGAAAGCAAATTCAAGGCTATTTTATCTTTGCCAAAGGTATGCTTTTGCGTTCTTTTGGAGCAAGCTGGCAGCCTCCTCGTAGGTAATGCCAAGGACATCTGCAGCAGACGAGACGACGCTAACGAGGAACGAGCAGGAGATGGCAGGAAGGTTTTCAAAGCACCGGGAGTACCTCACAGGCCCGTCGGTCTCTACCAGAAACCGGCTGCTGTCAGTGTTTTTCAGAAGCACCTTCTTGTCGTCCGAATACACCAACGCCGGGCCGTACGAAACATACAGCCCCATATCCATCGACTTGGCAAGCTGCTTTTTATTGCCTGCAAACCAATGCAGCAGGGCGCTTTTAATCTTGTACGATGGCAGCATCTGCAGTACATCGTCAAGTGCTTTCCTTGAATGAATCGACACCGGCTTGCTTTCTGACTCGGCAAGCGCAAGCATTGCGCCAAAGACCTGCTTTTGCTGCGCGTACGGAACGTCGTAGGTGCCGTCAAGCCCGATCTCACCGACACCGTCTATCGATTTCAGGTTGGCCTTGAAAATTTCCCGGAACTTGTCTAGGTCTTCCCTTGCGGCCGCCTCCGGGTGTATCCCGACAAACTGCTTGACGACATCGCGGTGTGAATTGAAAAGGTTGAAACTCTTGATCGTGGTTTCAACGTCGACAGTGACAGAGCATGCCACCATCTGCATCGCCCGTAGGCTGGCCAGAATGTGCTGTATGTATCCAGAATACTCGCTGTCGGTGAGGTGGATGTGTGCGTCTAATAGCTGCAATTATTGTAAACATTTCGCAAACAGAAAATAAACTTTTGTCATTCATTCACTGCTAAACCTAGACCCTGCAGAATCTGAAAATTGGCAACCGATAATTACAAATTTTCGTACTCCGTTATATCATGCAAGGGGGTCCTCTCCTCTGCCCAGCAAGATAAGAAATAGCACTGTCTTGAGCGGGGGGATTGGCATCCTGATAAAAGTCGAGATCAGCCTGGTTATCATTGGCTTTGGCTTGCTGGCATACTTTGAATCGCAGTCAACGCTGATAGGCAATTCCATCAATATTGCAGGCAAGAACAGGTTTCTCACATCTAACGTCATTCTTGAAGCTGAGAGGTACCTCGGCGGACTTTGGGAAGTTTCAAAACTGAATGAAGCAATGGCCGAGCTTGATTCCAATATACGCACGCTCAGAACAGGAGGCGTCATAGCAGGGACAGAGCTCAGGCCGCTTCCAAGCGAATATGGCCCCTATTAGGAGGCCGTTGATAGAAGATGGCAAGAGCTGCAAGGCTACATAAACATGAATATCGAATCCTACGCAAGAACGCTCTTGTCATCTTTCTTAAAAATAAACTTTTAACGTGGTAGATGGCAGATCACCTGAATAATAATATGTCTTCCTCCGGTCCGGAATTCGGCCTTGCCGCAATGTACCGCGTAATGAAAAAATCAGGCGCAGAGAGGGTTAGCGACGACGCTGCAGACGAGCTGAGAAAGGTGCTAGAAGAGGTTGCCGAGCGAATCGCCAAGCAGGCAGTCGACCTGTCGGCGCATGCGGGCAGGAAGACCATCAAGGCGGAGGACGTGAGGTTTGCTGCCAAGAATGTGATAAGGCTCTAGCTTTTATTCGTGCTCAGCGTCCCTGAACGAGTTGGGCTGCGGCAGGTCGTATTTTCGGATGTCAGCGTGGCCCGTCAATACCATGTGCGCTTTGACATCTGAAGGGAACGCAAAAACCAGCTTGCATTTTTGGCAGACCCAGATATTCTCTTGTACTATTTTCTATCGAGATCGGATCCGGCTTTCATTCATTTAAACGCTGACAAAAAAGAAATAAGATGCAAAAAAGTGGAAATGCCGTCTTTTTTTTTGTGGGAGCATTCCTCTATTACCTGACTATAGGCTTTTACTGTCAGAGATGTAGCGCACTACCTTTTTCACGTCGTGCTATGGTTGACGCGGGTAATCGTTGTGTGGCTTGTAGTGGCTGTGGTTGTGATCGTGGTGGTTGTCGTCGTCGTTATGACGACGCTCTGCCTCTGAATGCATATATTATAATGGTGCTCTTCGGATAGTTTCTTCCTTAGCTTGTCTAAAAAGCCTATTGAGGTTGAGGGATTCTATGCCTGCTCCTATAAGGAGGCTGTTGAAGTGAGAAGTGACATATACATAAAGCCTAAATCGGGGCTATAAAAGGCGATTCGGCAGGCGCAGTGCCTGCCGGGAAAATTGAGAAACGCCCTGCCAGAAAGTGTCTCTAGCGCTGAACAGAGACCGTTGGCAGGGCGGTAAAGGGATTACGGGTTGATACGTTGGGCATTTGGTCCCGCCGTGTTGGTCTGGTCTTATGACCTAAGCATGCTAGGTATCCGGAGAATAAAAGGCTCGTTGAGCAATTATCTATGGGCAAGCTCTATAGCAAAAGATCAAGCTGTGAGAATAGCTTTCTTGGGATCGTAGATCAGGTAAAAATTCTTGCGTTTGACACGCCTCCATCCTTCGAGCGTTCCTAGAAAAGAGTAAAAGAGTATATTCGATATGCCAGACGAGCTCGCAGCCATGTTCAAGGCAGTGAAGTACGTGAGCAGCTTGGCTGTGGGAGAGATAAGGTGAAATGAGAATTCTTACAGAAGAATCCTAGTCGCTGCTAATAAGCCAGTAAGAGCAGAATATAACTCCCGTGGATGAAACGGGATGTGTCGTGTATCAGGTTTAGGCTTGGTATACGCTCCGCAATCCGGAGTAATCTGCGGGATTTTCCACATCCATGCTATCACCACGGTATAGGATGCAAATAAGAGGATCCTGAGACAGCAAAAAATAATGATGATAATATGACATTGCCAACAACAACATGTTATAAGCAAGCTCGAACAAAGATTCCTTGTCGGGAATTGGATGAAAATACCAAGCGGTTCATGATGCAGACGCTGATGTGGATCGGCATCTACTTTGGGATATCTCTGGTCGTTTCGTTCTTCGTGCCATTCCCGTATTCTCTCATGGTCATAATTGCCGTCGTAATCGGCCTTGGATTTTACAGGAGGAGGCGGTATTTTCGTGGCATGGGCGGCAGCGGTCAATCAGGCTCTTACTTTGGAAGCATGTTCGGCGGGCAGGAAAGGAATAATGTCAACTATTACTGCATGAACTGTGGAACCAAGCATAACGAAGCTGCATGCCCAAATTGCGGATCGAAGCTAAAGAAAGCAGGCTTTTAGTGTGTATATCAAAAATGACGGCCTGAATTATCTTATCAGCGCAGTATAGTATACTTGTTCCTTTCCGTCATGCCAGATTTTTCTGGCGTCGACGACGTTTGTCTTGCTCAATTCAGTCAATGCGATTGACAACATTATGATGTCATCTGGCTCAAGCTTGGCGTCTGGAAACAGGTTCTTGAATATCTCTGCCCGGGTATACGCTGCGTTATTATTTTGCTTGAGAAAGTTCTCAATTCTGGAAGTAAGGGACTCTGCCAGCTCTGCCCTTTCAAATTCTTCTCTGCTGATCGGCATGGGTTGAGTGGAGTCGTCAATCTATATTTAGATAGTAGATACTTTTTCTGAAAGTAAAATCGCTCTGTGCCATGTGATGACCGATATAAACCACCTGAAGAAAAGAGCGCCAAGAGTGGATTCGAACCTAGTGCCTCGACATGTGGGTTTATAGACCCACTGTCAGGCATATAATATTTGGCAATCAATGGCATTATTTAAAAGGGTGCTGCTTCAGTGTTGTGTTCTGTTAACTCGGCGTTTGCTCAAAGATATATCAAATGCACTGCATGGCATTAGATTCTAGCTAGCTTATTTCGCTTATATCTGACACAGGGTAGTCATGTCTCAATGTTAAAGCGCGTTGAAATGGACGAGAGAGTGACACTCACAGCGCAAACGGAAGAAGTAAAAGACAACGAGCCTGTAATCCTGATCAACAAATTGAACGTCAAGCCCGAAAACGTGGACAAATTCCTTGAGGCTTGGGCTTCGGATGCAGCATACCTGAAACAAAAGCCGGGATTCATTTCTACACAACTACATCGTGGAATAGGAGGCAGCTGTGTATTCATCAATTACGCAGTATGGGAATCTATAGCGCATTTTAAGCGAGCGACCCTCGATGATCCCACTTTTCAATCCTCGCTTGAACGTTATCCAGACAGCACCGTAGCATCACCTCACCTCTTCAGAAAAGTTGGGGTACCAGGCATCTGCGTTGACCGTTAAGTCTGTGTACAGCGGCTGTGACGGTGTCGTTGACAGGAAGAATTTTTAAATCGAGCAAACGCCGAGTTAACAGAATACAACACTGAAGCGGTAGAGCCTTTTAAATATGCCATTAATTGCCAATATTATGCCTGATAGTGCGCGCATAACCCACACGTCG
>CAMLKF010000031.1 GCA_946480575.1 uncultured Nitrososphaera sp.
CGACACTTCGCTGTCTGCCGCAAAGAGGTAGTTTGCAAATATCGATAGCCCGCTTACTAGAACGCCACCAAAGATTCGCCCGGGCGACCTGTTGTTTTCGCCTTATCGATGGGATCACTACGGAGGTCGACGAGCCAGCCCGTCGATGTTGTATTTCCAATTGTGTCAGTAGCCATAGAGGTGGCTCTACCTTCTCCTTGCTGCTGTCCTGCTGTCATCTCAGTTCCTGCTCCTCCTGCTCCTCATTCTTGAACTGTGCGAGTTAACCGATTAGATACGTCCTGTAGATGTTCAGGGGTCAGTATAATCCCAGTGATTGGCGTTGGCCCAAAGTGATTCTCAGTCGCAACTGGGTCAATAGCTATCGATATCAGATTGTTCTGCAGAGTAATGTATATAGGCACATTTTCTGTAGGGCCTTCCTCTGTTACCACAGTCGCGGTTCCGTTGATTGTAGTACTGTTTGCGTCTGCATGTAGAATAGCTGATGGCCTAAAGTCTGAAATTGTGTGTTGATGCAGGAACGTCCCATCAGCAAGTTGAGTCATTTCCACTATGGCGCTAAAGTTAGTTACTGTCGGCTCTGTCTCGTTGGTACCAGCTCCAAGTAGAGGCATGTCTGATTCTAGCTCCCAGTAACCTGCTGTAACCCATTCTGGCGCGAGGCGATCTGGTGCAAGTTGCAAGCTAGCAATAATACCTGCAACTTTATTGCCGCCAGCTATGGTAGTAGTTGCATTAGTAGTATCTGTCTCAGTACCCGTAACGCCCAATTCTTGCGCGGCAGCTAAGGAAGGATACTGTTCTCCGTGTATGGCGCTTGATGCAAAGACTCCTGTTGCAGCTATTGAGAAGACTACTGCTGCAAGGAGCAATCCCTTTGTGAAGATATGATGTGTTGCTACTAAAGATCTCATCAACTAATTGAGGTTCAACTTTCATATTATGACTTATACAAGATATTTTGGAACTAAGTATTTTATCTTCATTCTGCAATATGATATATGTTTTAGGCGAGCCTTAGCCGAGGAGGAGACTAGGCCAGTAGCTCCTCCCATACAAGGAGAACTAACAAACATTTCCAACATGTCAAGGGATTTTTACTTGCTCTATTGAACTTTAACTTTTTCCAGTGCTTGTAGACGGCCATACAAAACCCGGCAAATACGAATATTGGTGTAAGAACTGCTTAATTGGTATTGGTCAACCAAAGCACAATTATGGGGGGATAGCACTTGAACTTATGAATTCATCGCATTAAATGTTGCTGGTGGCTGCTATCACCGTTGCTGCTATTACTACTGTTGTTGTCTGAACTGCCGCTATCATATCCTCTCATCATGTTGTACATTTGAACCTGTTCTATAGTTAAGATCTGGACTGTATCTAAGTGTGCAGATAAATGAACAAATCTAAGTTGTCCGTAGAGATCTGCGCTGTTGTCAAGCATTAACTTTAATTTTTCTTCAGTTATTGTCTTGTTAGCGAAAACTCTATCCATATCCTGCTCAATATCGATAATTGCCGCTCCTATGCTCTTTGCCTTGTTAGACATATTCTGAAATATCAGCTCAATTTCCATTCTTTGCCTGTCCGTCAATTGAAGCTCTGGTGCCATATCCAAAATATGACGAGACCAGGATAACCATTTAGCTCTGCCAAATTTGCAATCCCGCAAAAAGCTTCACCTGTACCATTTTGAAGCGATTGAACATCATTATCTGAAAGTGATTTGATATCTCTTCCTTCTTGTCCAGCATACGGAGAAATTTGGGAAGAACTCGTAGCTGAAGATGAGATGCCGCCGGTATCATCATTGAAGCGGTTCCCAACTATATGCTGCTCAACAGTTCCGGGAGTAACGTTCATGGTGCCATATATTGAACTAAAAGTCAAAGATATTCCAGAGGCGAGAATTATAACTACGATAATTGCAGCTAATCCAACTTGATGTTTGGTAACCATTATGGACTTGCTATAACAAGGTAAGTACAATAACTGGACAGTGAAACCACTGCTAGTAGCTGAAGGTAGAGCAAGTAGGTAAGCAGAGAGGAGACAGAGGAGGAATAAATGCACATGCTAGGACAAGAACACGGCATTGAATGGGTCAAAGAAAACATCAAGTATTGCCCAATTAGCAACTCGATGGATCTTTTAGGCAAAAAGTTTGCGGTCTTGATCCTTCGCAACATGATAGTCTACAAGCAGACACGGTTTAACCAGTTTACAGATACTATTGATGGAATAAATGCCAAAACATTGACGGCTAGGTTACGTGAGCTTGAGCGAAACGACTTGATTGTAAGGAAAGTATATCCAGAAGTGCCACTACGAGTTGAATATTTTCTTACTGAAAAGGGAATGGCATTAAAACCAGTGCTGGAACAACTGGCAGCATTCTCTATACAAAACTATCCTGGTCAAATATTTCATAGAAAATATTAATCATAGTGCGAGAAGTGCTTGAGAGGGATTTGAATCTTTGTTGGTAGAGAGGGTTTTGTCGGACAATTGCCTAAAATCAGCTCAATTTGATGCCGTAGTTACCTAATTGAAGAAAATGCACTAGGGATTTGAATTCACGACCTTTTAGCTCGTCAACTTTCTAAGCAAGACGTCTTATCTGCACTTATTGCGTTTTCCATCCTCAACGCTTATCGAGAAGGCTGGAGTCGAGATATAGTTCCTCTACTTTCGATTGACCGTCATACAAGATTATGCTGTCCAGAACTAGGATGCTCATGTACGCTTATTCATCTTCATCATCCCCTTCCAAGCATTAATTTTAATTTTCCGGCGCACAAAATACTTTTGATGCTTTTCCATATCAACATCATCATCATGTTGTGATTGTAATTCCTCTCAGCACCATGTTCTGGAGCTTGATAGGCTTCATAGCCTACCTGATCACCCGGCTACCCTAGCTGGCTGATTGTTACTTCGCCGCGGTTGAGCCTGATTATGTTCTGGTAGTCGGGCGGCTTGGGCGGCCAGTCCTTGGTCATGTACTTGAAGAACTCGTCCTTTGTCTTGAGCTTGAGCGCGCCGTTGTTTTCCCTTTCCTTTGCAATCGTGGAAGACGTGCTCGTGGTTGCCAAATGGTGCGCGGTCCCAACGTGCGTAGGGTAGACCTCTATTGCATCAGCCAGCTTTAGTAGCTTGCCATGCAGGCTGTCGTACAGCTTGGCAGACTTGTCGCGCGGGTCGCCGCCGAGGTCTATTCTGCCCACGTCGCCAATGAGCATAGTATCGCCCGTCAGGATCTTAGAATTGTCGACAAGAATGCAGATATGGTCGTAGGTATGGCCGGGCGTATAGATGAACTGAAGCATCGTCGTCTTGCCCAGCCTGATCGTCTCGCCGTCCTGAATTGGCAAGATCTGAAACTTGCTGTCTGTGTTTGCGTGCATATTCACCCTAGGCAGGTCAAAGCGCTTGGCAAGGTTTCTTGCTCCCGACACGTGATCGGCATGCGTGTGGGTGTCGATGACGTTGGTTATCCTGTCAAAGCCCTCCTTTTTCGCTTCAGCTATGACATACTCGATGTCGAGCAGCGGGTCGACTATGGCGCATTCTTTTGTGTCAGGCGAGCCGACTAGGTACGTCACGCAGCCGGAATCGCTCCTCTTGATCTGCCGAAATACTGTCAAGACGGCGGCAGAGAGAGAGATACCAGCCTTCATATAATAACTAATTCGCCCACGTAAATGTCGATTTCCATTTTCACATTGGGAATTAACAAGATAGAATAAATACCATAAGACTCAAGCTTACAGCACATATGGAATGCGCAGTCTATGACACGTATATAAGAAAGAAGGACGGCAAGACAATGCACTTTGACGTTGTAGTGGAGGCAAGCACCCCTCAAGAGAGGGCTATCGAGTACGGCAGGCAGTACCTTTCTATCGCCGGCCAGACTGGACAGAAAATGACGCAGGAAGAGTGCCAATTCTGCCACATTCAGGAAGCCCCACCTTTCGTGGAGAAGGCTATTGAGCAGAACGGCTACTGGATACAAAAGATGGAAGGCTGCCCTCCATAGCCTTCTTTTTATTATCATTATTATTTCATGCATATAACGGCAGCAGTTTGTTTCAGGCAAGTAATTGTTGTTGTTGTTGTTGTTATTGTTGTATTGCGATAACACTGATTCTATCGTTTTCATGACGCTTTTGAACTTGTAAAAGTTGCTGCCGGCTGGAGCGCCGTGGTTGAGCTCTTAATTCTGGCGAAATTCCACTTTATATGCGTCTGCTCATTTGCAAACACATGCAGAGTAGACAGAGGCCCTCTGGCTCTATCAGCGTGCATAGGCCAAAGCCGGGGTATTCCTCTGTAAAGTGTGGGTGAGGCAGCGTAAAAAAAGTCATTTTCTTCAACTGATTGCCAGCTGTGCCACATCTCTTGTTCTGAAAGTGCCAGCGCGGTGTGTGTTTTGCGCTGAAAAGTTGCTGCACATTTGAGTGCTGAACGTCTCTGCTCGAGTGTCAAGCGTGTATTAAAGCCCGACGCCATAAGAATACGCCACCTCAACAAAGTCGACAGGCATTACATCTGCGCCTTTTATCCACCTATCAGTATTGGCTATTTCGTCTATATTTTCTGTTTTCCACCTGCACTAGCTTTTCTGACTCAAAGCCGTAGCGGTAGAGACGCTCTTTGCCATGCCGCCTATATGGTGATAAGAGTGGTTGTAGACGCGGCAGGTCTGTCACTGGCTCTCTTTGTGTGTGTCCTCAAGCGAAAAGTAGTAGTTTATTCTGTGAAACTCGCGCGCGCGAGTTGCTCAACCTTCTCTTTGGAAATTTGATAGGTGTGGCTACCAGTGACTGCCGCAAATGCAAAGCCTTCGTAATTTACCGTCCTGTTGCCATGGATGGCAAGCGAGTGGGCGGGGCAGGTGCCAAAGCACATGGTGCGCTCCATCGTGATGACTGCCTGCGCCATCAACATTACCGACGCCGCTTGAGAGAGTTTTATTGTTGAGAACAAAACCACAAACCCAATCCCGACTGCAAGCCCTGCTGCCACTGGCGCTTTCATTATTAAGACCCTGCATCGGGGGCTGCTGCGTGTATCGAGCTTTTGCCCCAACGCACAAAACCAACACAAATTATAATTAAGGCGTCTGACTGCTGTTGCACTGCATATATAACGATGAATGACAACAGCGCGTGGAACCCTGACAGGAAGCAAAAGGTGCCAAAGGTGGAGGACATCCTCAAGGCGCAAGAGTTGCTGGCTGGCACCGTCAGGAAGACGCCACTTCAGAGTTCAAGCACTTTTTCAAGGCTCGCCGGGACTAGCCTGTTTCTCAAGCTGGAATGCCTGCAGCTGACCGGCTCGTTCAAGGTGCGCGGGGCATCCGTTAAGGTAAGCAAATTGTCAGACAAGCAGGCTGGCTACGGAGTCATTGCCGCCTCAGCAGGCAACCACGCGCAGGGAGTTGCGTACGCCGCGGCAAGAAAAAGCATCCCTTGCACCATAGTCATGCCGCAGAACGCGTCGCCGGCCAAGGTCTCTGCGACGCGGTCGTACGGCGCCAAGGTTGTCCTGAGAGGAGCAGACTATGACGAAGCATGGGCCGCTACGCAGGAAATAGCCAAGGACGAAGGCAGGACGATAATCCACGCTTTTGACGACCCGGACATTATAGCGGGCCAAGGGACGATAGGGCTTGAACTTCTCGAAGACCTGCCCGATGTTGACAGGATATACCTGCCGGTAGGAGGCGGAGGGCTTGCAGCCGGCGTGGCTATCGCAGTAAAGTCCCGCAGGCCGGGCGTCAAGGTAATAGGAGTCGAGTCAAAGGCATTTCCGGCAATGAAAGAGTTGGTGGCGAAGGGCTCACTCCAGTCGCTAAAGCATGGCTACAGCATCGCAGACGGCATTTCAGTAAAGCAGCCTGGCAAGCTGACGTACGAGATAGTCAGCAAGCTTGTCGACGACATTGTTCTGGTGGACGACACCTCGATAGTCAAGACGATGTTCCTCCTGATGGAGCGCGCCAAGCTAGTGGTAGAGCCCGCAGGCGCAGCAAGCCTTGCATACCTCCTGTCAAACAGCGGCCACGCAGGCAAGAAAGATAATAAAGTCATCTCTATCCTGTCTGGAGGCAACGTCGACATGTATCTCTTGGGTCAGGTGGTGGCAAAGGGTCTCATGCAAATGGGCAGGATGCTCAAGATATTCATACTGCTGCCGGACAAGCCCGGCGCCCTCAGAGGCGTGGTTGACGGCATCGCAGAGCTAAGTGTCAACATTGTCGAGGTGGAGCACGATAGGCTGAGCTCCAACATCCCTGCAGGCACTGCGGGCGTCTACCTGAGCCTCGAGATCGAGGATGAAAAGCACGCGCAGCGCCTGATAGAGTTCCTGAAACGAAAGGGAATAGAGTTCAAAGTAGTTAGCTGACGTAGTTGTATTCCCGGAAGCCCGCCTTGTCGGCAGTAGTTCCGCCTAGCTTGACAAGGACGAATTCATTGTGGGCGCGTATGACGGAATCTGTAAAGGCGCGCTCATTCCTGTGCAGGCGCTCATATTCCTCCATTGAGAGCTTTTGCCTCGGCCCAATGTCTTCGTCAAGATCCATCCTCTTTACAATTTCCTTGTACTGCGGCTGTATCAGCCCGCTGAACACCATCGCGCTGCTTCCGCTGCCGTATGAGCCAAAGCCGATGCGCTTGCCCTCAAGGTCGGTTCCCTTCTTGAACTCGAATTCAAGCAGGCTCCTCAGGCCCATATACATCGAGGCTGTGTAGAGGTTGCCGATTATCGCCGATGCTTCAAGCGAAGTGGCCATCTTGTTCTCGTACACCTCGTTGTAGAACGACGTCTGCATAAAGCCGCGCCTGAACTGCTCGTCAGCCTTCATAAATTCAGTGTCAGCAAGAATCGATTCAATTGTCCCGCGCGCATCCTTGGGCTGCGGCTCCTGCATCCCGACTTCCTTGGTTATGTACTTCCAGCGCGGGAGGTGGCGCCACTCGTGCCTAAGCAGGTATGCCAGCGCCTTCTCCCCCATCTTCCTATAGGGGAGGTGCACTGCAAAAAAGTCGATGTGGTCCGTTATGGACTCGCCGTCCTTGAGCTTGATGAGACCAGATTTTATCGCCTTTTCCTTATAGCTGTCAAACGCCTTCCTGACCGATATTAGGTAAAGTAGGTTAGAGTAGCTGCCGTTCACAAGCGGCGTTTCCTTGCCAAACGGCCGATAAAAGTCGTACTCGTTCTTGATAGTTGTAGAAGCGACCTTTTGGTCAAATGCCATGAGGCGCGGGTTCTCTCTGATAAGGAGGGCGACTGCGCCTGCTCCCTGAGTATATTCGCCGGAAGAGCCGATGTCGTATTTTGCAATATCGCTCACAATTACGACGGCGGCCTTGCCATTGTTCTCTTCCGCCCTTATCCAGTTGGCATTATCATAAAGCGCGTACGATCCACTCACGCAGGCAAACTTGCACTCGATTCCGCCGGCGTGCTCAAAAGAGCCCTCGCCATAGATTTGCTCAAGCATCCCGATGACAAAAGAGTTCATGGCTTTTGATTCGTCCAGCGACGATTCAGTGGCGACGTACAACCTCCCGATATCCTCGGGATGCAGGTGATTTCTCTGCATGAGTTTGAGGCAGGCGTTTGCAGCCATGCAGGCAGAATCCTGATTAGTGTCAGCGATGGCCATCTTTTTAATTCCTATACCGTACTCGAGCTTTTGCGGATTAATGCCCCGGGCTTCGGCAAAATCCTTGTAGTCAAGATAAAGTTTAGGGACATAGATAGCCAGATCGTCAATCCCTACTAATGGCATTACTGGAAACCAGATCCGTCATGGTCATTTAAAGGTATTTCTAGAGATATTTGACCCAGACATCTAATTTATTTGAGCCGGCCCTTGTAAGATACTCAGGTATATTTAACAATTGCAGGATGTGCCAGAAAGCTACCAATATTTGAAAATACGGCGCGCGCGGCAGTTCCGTCCGAGCTCTATATATTTGATATAAAAGCATTCGTCGCATGTTTTATATTTTGTATGGTTTTATTGCCTTTTAGGCACCAGGGATGGCGCAGGAAAGGGACTTTTTGCACAAGCTCTGCGAGTCTATCCTCAACGCCGACAAGACCGTAAGGTTCGCCGGCGTAATAGACAACGAGGGCAAGCTGCTGATTGGCAGGTACCGCGCCGACGTTCCGTCTCCTCTCATCAAGGCGAACATGGAGCAGAACACAAAGGCGACTTCGTTTTACAGCGCGTACCAGGCGCTTGCAATCAACAAGAGGTTCGAGTCGGACCTCGGGCAGATACGCTTTCAAGTCACCGAGTTTGACAAGGTGACGCTCGTGTCAATCCCGCTGACTGCCCAGAGCGATAGGTACCTGTGCATCTCGCTTGACGCCCCGACGTACCATGAAAGAGTGATACCCAAGATTCTCGACATCATTGGCTAGCATCACGTTTAAATTGTCAATATGCTAGACTACAGTTACATCGACCAAACCGATGGGGAACAAACTGTCTGGTGGAGGCGCAGTGAATGAGAATAGCTGCGCTTCGCCAGACTCTTTTACTAACTAATCAACCATCCTGATGTCCAGTTCGTCGTACGCGTCCTTTACGGCAAGCAAGAACAGGTCGTCTTCGTATATTAGCAGCCAGTCCTTGATGCCAATTACCGGCAGTTTGCGCACAAGGATCTTGCCGCTGTCGTTGAGCATGACTGTCAGGTAGGCAAACTTGGGCCGCCTGCTTTGGAGCTTGAAGAGCGTCTCCTGAAGCTCGATTCCCTGCTGGCCTCCCTGAATGTTCAGTTTGACGATGTCGCCGTGCCTGTTTTCAATTTTGGCAGTGACATAGCTCTGCCCCACATCGAACCGGTCTATGTGGAGCATCACTTTGTTGGCGGCCGACGACGTCTCTGGCAGCTCGTTATACAGCGTCTCTGAGAGCTTGTCAAAGAAAATTTTTTTCATTGATGATGCACGCCCACGCCCGAAGGCATACTTTTCCTTGCAAACCTCTGCAACAGCAGCACTGCGCCAAGCACGCCGGCGACAGCGGCCACGATTGCGCCTGTTGGGAACTCGGGCACCACCACTATGCCCCTCGCTATGCCGTTTCTTGTAGTGTCTATAGGTTGGCCGTCCCTCACCAGACCCTTGACTACGATTTCGATCCGATAGTTCTCGTTGCTCGGGAAATCTATGGTCTGCGTGCTGGTTCCATCCTTTGCTGTCAGATCGGACTGGCTGTACACTTCATTGCCCTCGCTGTCCAGTATCCTCAGGTCGTAAATGACGTCGGCGTCCAGCCTGCCGCCGGAGAACGCGTCTGAAAAGTCTAGCTTGAGGGTTGACTGGGTATCCGCGTTGAGCTGGCTTGGAGTCCATTGTGCCGCGACATTGATGCCTCCAGTGTCTGTCGACATCTCTCCCGATGTCTGCATATTGGCCTCTGTAGAAGGCGCAAGGGTAAACGCCATCTGCGAAGCATTGTCAGGCACATTGCTAGCCATCCTGACGATGTCGTTCTTGTTCAGGAGGTAGTGCAGGGTAAGCTCTGTTTCAGAAGTAAATGGGTCGATGACAAGCATCCTTCCGGATATCGGCTTGCCGTTGACAGTTGCTGCAAACGAAGTAGCATCTCCCACTCCAGCCATAGACTTGGGGATCTGGACTTCTTCGTGGACGTAGACGCTCGTTTGCTCTAACCTGCTGACGTTCCAGTCAAACGGCATGGACCATATGAACGTCTGGTTCTGCGCGTCAAAGTTAAAGTCGTCCACCTGATCATAATACGATATTATCGTGGTATCATAGGCCTGGCCATTGTATTGCACCTGTTTCGTAAAGACGTCGCCCACGCTGAGCCACGAGTCAAACTTGGGGATGTCCTGGTCTGCAAAGATGTTCCTTATGTTATCGACCCCAAAGATCTCGACACGGAAGTGGTAGATGCCGCCTTCAAGAAATATAGGCCCTCTGATGTTTATTGTCCCGCCGGGATCGGCAACCCAAGCGTTTAGAAACTGCTCCTGTGTTCCAAAGATCTGGAGATCGCCCTCTACAGGCTCCACCTTTAGCCGGAGCAGTCCGCTTTCCGTGTGAAAGAGCGTGGGCGGCATTACGGTCACTGCGTCATCTCCGATTCCTTTTTCTACGGAAATGAAAAACGTGGTATACTTGATAGTTTGATTGTTGTTTGCATCATACAACCTGAATAGCACGTATGCATCCTCTCGGGTAGCGTCTGTCAGTACAGGCGGATTAACCTTTACAAGAAGCTCTGCATTCCTACCGCCAAGCGTCGCACTAAACGTTTCCGAAGTCAGGCCATCCGCAAAAGCCTTTTGACCGGGAAATGCGTTCGCAATGATTGAAGAGACGAGAACGGCGGCAAGAGCAAAAGCAAAGACCTGCTGTATGCCCGCCTGCACGTGAATAATGTGTGTTTGTGCATATTTAATTCTTGACGCATGCGCGCTCTAATGATTTAATTATCTCGTAGCAGCCAATATTGAACGGGTGTCTCCAAGGCAGAAGGTTGCTGCGATAACATCAGCAGCAGTAGTAGTAGTAGTAGTAGCTACAGCGGTTGTTGTCATTGTAGCAGCACTTTTTGTGGCATCGCCAGGGCAGAACGGTACGACAATTTCTTTTGCCACAAACAGTTCGACAGGCACACTCACTATCATTACCGTTTCCGGCGGATCGCCGATAGATGGGTCGACGTACGTCATCACGCCCAACCCGTTTGATAGTTCTGCTGCCAACTATACGATTCAGGACGGAGGCAGCGGCGACAGAAATAGAGCCGCCGGCGTTGTAACAATGTCCGGCCTGCAAGACGGAAGATATGTTGTAACGCAGCTAGAGGCACCTTCAGGATACCAGAGGGACAGGCTGTCAAAGATAGTCGAAATAGTGAATCAGGGCGATGATGTTGCGACATTTAACAGCATCTCAGGGTCCGAAGGTGAACAACAACAACAGCAGAACGGCAGCACGCCGATAAGAAACCTGACCTATACCGTAAAATTTGAGTGCGGCACAATATCAGGAAGCGAGGGGCCTTTGAGGCCAGGCCATTACGACACCGACATCGGCATTCTGAACAAGCAGGAATTCCCGGTAAAAGTCATGTGGAGCGCCACTCTAAACGACGGCAATAACACAAACTCGATATTAAGGACCCTACAGCCGCAGGGCTCGACAGGCATAGTGTGCAATGACGTGCGCGAGGTCCTTAGAAACGATCAGAGATTTGTCGAAGGGTTTGTCATCATTAACGTCCCACTCGAGCCGGGGCTTTTGGGCACGCTATCAGAAGGCACGGTCATTCTCGGCCGTACAATTGAGGACATAAACATGCTCGAGGTACAGGCGTTCTACACGGCCAATGCGCTTGCCGAGCTGCCACACCAATCGTACGTGGACAAGATAACGTTTGCGATTCTAAATGATACAAGCGGCAAGATACCGATACCAATGATCGGAAAAACGCTTGACATCACTGTGTCGTCTGAAATCAATCAGGTATCCGATCCGGAGATGAAAGTCAAAAGCGCGCTTGCCGAAACGTACGGTCTGTCGGAGCAAGAGCTTGCAGCTCTTGAAGTGGATATCAGGGATGTTAGCGTCGGCGTCGGCACTATGATAGACGACCACGCGATTTCGCTGTCAACTGTCTTGCCGCAGGCAAGCGGATAGCTAGCAGTTCCCATAGGGACACAATAAAAAAACAATATATTCTCCCCCCACGGTTCCTCTTGCATGGCAAATTTTACCCTTCCTCCAGTGGGTTATTCATACGACGCACTAGAGCCGCATATTGATGCCAGAACCATGGAAATTCACCACACCAAACATCATCAGGCGTACACGGACGGTCTTAACAAGGCGATAGATGGCCTTGGGCCGGAATGGCAGAACAAGAACGACATTATCGAGATCCTGAAGAATATCGACTCTGTACCGGAAAGCGCAAGAAGCGCTGTCAACTTCCATGGAGGGGGCTACAACAACCACACGCTCTTCTGGAACAACATGAAAAAGGGCGGAGGTGGAGAGCCTTCTGGCGAGCTGGCAAATGCGATCAATAAGGCTTTTGGCAGCTTCAACGATTTCAAGGACAAGTTCTCAAAAGATACAGTGGCGATACAGGGAAGTGGATGGGGCTGGCTCATGCGCAACAAGAACACGAATGCAGTCCAGTTCATAACGATGCCAAACCAGACTAGCCCGTGGACAAGGTGGAACAAGGAGAAGCTTGTCCCATTGCTTGGGCTTGACGTATGGGAGCATGCCTATTACCTGAAGTACCAGAACAAACGCGCCGACTATGTCGCCGCGTGGTGGAACGTGGTCAACTGGGACGAAGTAAAGAAAAGGTTCGATCAGGCCTAACTTAACTATATAACTTCCTCTTTTCACTTTCTTTTAACAAAAAGAAAGGTAGGAGATTTTTGCGACTATGTCGTTACTGGCTTTGAACCTCTGCCCTTGAAGAAGAACACCGCCGCTACGCCGCCAAAAATTGCGGCCAGCACGCCGATAAAGACTGCCATCTGTCCAGTCTCTGTTGACAGCATTGGTGTTCCAGAGCCAGTGGATGGATTCTGTGATGCTGCCGTTACTCTCTCCTTTGCCAGAATGGTGTTCTCATTACAGTTGGCTCTTTCAATCCCAAGCTGTTCACATTGAGTAAGCTGCTCTGGTGTAGCTGTTGTTGCTCCACCACCAGGAACACCATATTGGGCATGTACGACCTGCGTCGAGATCAGGAGTGGCCCAATTACTGTTGCAGCTATCATCAGCAGTGGGGCTGGATTCTGGAGAAAGATCTTTGCTCTGGTCATCCCAAGACAGTCGCAGAAGTATCTTATTAGGATTTAAGAAGATAGTAATCATTTTAGAATATGAATTTTCCTGTACTTCATTTCATTCTAATTGAAGGTTATTAGGATAACCCTTCAGATTGTTGTTGTATCATTGCCAACCATATCTTTCTGACAGAAAAAGAAGCGGCGATATGACCTTAGAACTAATAGGCAGACGCATCCTTTCGTCGCATCTTAGGTTGCCATCACTGCCGTCTAAGCTGCCGGAATTGCGTCGGCTAACTAATAATTAGCTTGATGAAAACATTATGCCAAGCCTCTGCATGACGAGGGATGGCTGCCATCTCGGGTGCGGAGGTTGCATCAAGGTTGGCTGGGTACATAGATTGGCTTGTTCATTTTCTTGGCGATCCCAAGAAAAAACCCAGCCAGCCTATATATATTAAGGCGTTACAACTTGAGGCTGAAAACCATACATAGTTGTGACTGCTCAATTCATTTCATGCCGTACCGCGTGGTCTGCCCTGCCTGCGACGCGTCGTTTTCAAGCTATGAAAAATACGTTGACCACGTCTTCAAAGATCATAGCGATCAGCCGGCGCTTCGCATGAAGGCAAGAATCGTGCGTGACTAGCCGCCGCTTCGCAGGTCTACAAAATTGACAAAGCCGTAATTTTCCCGCGCGGTCCTGCTCACTGCCATGTTGTAGTTGTAGATCTTGGCCGAGTATTCCTGCAAGACTGGCATCATGCCGTCTATCGACCTGTCAAGGTAAAAACCCGGGCAATCTCCGGTGAATTGGAAGGTCGCGTGCACGACAGGCTGCCCCCTTGAGTCAGCCTCAAGCCATGAAGCAAACGGGTAAAGCCAGCACACGCCCGGCTTGTCTGGGTGTATGCCGCAGTAGCCCTTGTCGTCTAGGAACCTGCAGCGAAGCGGCGTCCCATCCTCTTCTTCCCGCTCGTCCTTCTTGCGCTTGAGCGATATCATGCTAAGCGTCGTTATCACGTTGCCAAAGGCTTCCTGCTCCTGCCAGCTTGAGATCCTTGTTTCATTTTTGACAAACTCGGCCTTTGACGCGTATCCTACCTTTCTTGCCACTTTTGCAATGTCGTCCTTTGTCAAAGGCAGCCTGCCCTGCCGCTCGCAGCAGTTGTGGCAGTCTGGCCAGAGGCACCCCCACAAAACGTAAAGGTTGTCCCTTGCAAGCATCGGGATGTGAAAGATCACGCCGCCGACTTTAATCTGCGTGTCCGTTACGTCGTCGCGTCTGCCAATCTGCAGGTCGTACAATTTTGGATCTATTTTCCACTTTTTGGAAAGCAAGTCGAGCGAGTCCTTGATTGGGTCCAAAACTATATCATAAGTTATAAACCCGGCAGTTTAAATGTACCTCAATTGAATTGCTGAAGAGCCCGCAGCGAGATAAACCCGCGGACAAAACGGAAGAGCGACAGATTATCAAGAGAAAGGGCAAGCATGCGTCGTCCACAGAGAACCGCAGGATCGTCTGGGAAAACGTCGTGTGGCCGCTCGTTCTTAAAATAAACAGGTCATATTTTACCCTAAAGGAGTACCATGCCAAGAGGGATGAATTTTGCAGAGTCACGGGCGTCCCTCCGTCAAAGGTCGCTGGCGGCTTTGTGTCGCTCTTGATAAAGAACATAATCACCAAGAACAAGAACATTTACTCTATCCACTACAGGCTCATACCCTACATGAGGAAAAAGGCCCCCCTTGAATATGGTCTTGTAATTAGAGAAGTCAACACAAAACACTAGAATTAATCAATGTCAGCTAGGCGCAGCAGGATTTTTTCGATAGAGTCAAATATCGGAGGAGCAGTCGGGTTTTTGGTTAGCCCGGTCGTCTAGTGGCCAATCTCCAAGGTTGAGGGCTAGGGATTCCAGGCTCTGGATCTTACTAGAAAGGAAAGAAAAGAAACCTGGAGACAGCAGTTCGAATCTGCTCCGGGCTACCATTTTCTTTTCTTCTATACCTTCGGGCCCGCATCTATTATCTCTTTCTGCACGCTGCCAAACTTTTCAAAGTTCTTGACAAAGAGCGCCGCCAGCCTCTTTGCAGCCGCGTCGTACCTGTCCTTGTCTGACCAAGTGTTTCTCGGGTCAAGAACATCGTCTGGCACGCCAGGGCACGACGTTGGCATGTCAAGGTTGAATATGTCATGGTGCTTTACTGGAACCTTGTTTATTTCGCCGTTGAGCGCCGCCGTGACCATCGCCCTTGTGTAGATGAGGTTCATACGCTTGCCGACTCCATACGGGCCGCCAGTCCAACCGGTGTTGATAAGATACACTCTTGTACCGTGCTCGGTTATCTTTTTTCCAAGCATCTTGGCGTACTGGAAAGCGTGCAGAGGCATGAAAGGCGCGCCAAAGCAGTGCGAGAATGTCTCTTTTGGCTCCGTGATGCCGCGCTCGGTGCCTGCCAGCTTGCTCGTGTAGCCGGACATGAAATGGTACATTGCGCCTTCCTTTGTCAGCTTGGCTATTGGAGGCATAACTCCAAACGCGTCTGCTGTCAGAAATACGATGACCTGTGGGTGGCCGGCGACGCTTGGGATTACTGCGTTGTCAATGTAGTCAAGCGGGTAAGCGACGCGCGTGTTTTCAGTCAGGCTGCCGTCGTCAAAGTCCGGCTCTCTGCTGCCGTCACCCCTCATGACTACGTTTTCCATCACCGACCCAAAACGTATAGCGTTCCAGATTTGCGGCTCTTCTTCCTTTTTCAGATTGATACACTTGGCGTAGCATCCGCCTTCAAAGTTGAAAATTCCATTGTCCGACCAGCCGTGCTCGTCGTCTCCAACCAGCCGGCGTTCCGGGTCTGCAGAAAGTGTAGTCTTGCCGGTGCCTGACAGCCCAAAGAACAGGGCGGTGTCGCCATCTGCGCCCACGTTGGCAGAGCAGTGCATCGGGAAAACGCCCTTCCTTGGCAGGATGTAGTTCATGATGGAGAATATAGCCTTCTTTATTTCGCCGGCGTACGAAGTCGATCCGATCAGCACGATTTTTTTCTTAAAGTTGATGATGATGAAGGTTTGACTGCGTGTGCCCTCTTCTTCCGGAATTGTCGCAAAGTCGTCGCACGAAAGCAGCGTGAACTCAGGCTCGTAGTTCTTGAGCTCCTCCTGCGACGGCCTGATGAACAGTTGGCGCGCAAAAAGGTTGTGCCACGCCCTGTTGTTTATGGTTCTGATTGGCAGCCTGTTTTCCGGGTCGGCCCCGACAAAGCCGTCAAAAATAAAGAACTCCTTGTCCTCGACGTGCTTTTTCATTCTCCGGAATATCCTGTCAAAGTTCTCTTCGGAGATAGGGTGGTTGAGCTTGCCCCAGTCAACTGTGTCATGAGTGACCTCGTCGTCGACTATGTACTTGTCGTCCGGCGACCTGCCGGTGAACTTGCCTGTCTTGACAGAGAGTGCGCCAGTTGACGAAAGGACGCCTTCCTTTCTGCTGATTATGTGCTCGACCAGTGACGGAACCGACAGATTGTGATGAACCCTGCCAATCTCGATCTCCATCTCTGCGAACTGTACCATGGACTTTGTAGTTATAATCTTTGGGTTGTCTCTCCTACAAGCATTTGTAACTCTACAAGCAGTGACAGTGCGGTGCAGATTTAATGGATCGACTACAATAATCATAGAAGTAAAACTTCTTCTACTTCTATCCACGCACGTAGCCTATGCAGATCTTACTCGAACGGATCTTTTCTTGCCAGCTGCAGCTGGCGCGCTGTAATGGGTTTTGAGCGTTGAGATAAAGCGGTTGATTTCATCAGGCGTCAAAAGAACCATGTCTACATCTAGAGACAAGCTTTATACGAGTAAAAGCTGGTAGCTTAAAAAGATTTTTCTACTGTTCACGCTCCATTTTCGCGTTCTTCTGCAGACTTTTGTCTTTAGCTAGCAAAATCGTGGGTGGGGCGCAGCTATTGCTGCTTTAGCGCCTGCCGGATCTCGCCGGCTTTTTTCGCAAGGATGTCAAGGAACTCTGCAAACTCGGCTTCTGTCGCGTTTCTCTTGAGCGCCCGGCGTGTCTGGTAGTGGAACGAGTTGTAGATGCGCCCGATTGCTATGCCAAAGGCAAAGTCGTCACGATTATCGACAGGGATGCGGCCAAGGTTCTCTTGGATTTTTTTGATTTCGCCTGTGTTTGACACGGTTTCGTCTATCTTTCCAAGTACCGCCTTCTTTACCCGCGCATCTATCATCTGCAGCAGGTCTCTGTCGGCTAATGCAGTATTAAAACAGTGTGTGCGATTATCGTAGGGATTATTCCCAAATAGGACTTTAAGATGTGTGTGTAAGAATGAAGGTGTAGCAGTTTCAAATGTGACGGTTCATTAATGAACCACTGCATCTCCATTTTTCGCTCCATCGAGTCTATTCTATGAAGGTTTTTCTCTAGAATCTCTCTGATCCTACTCCACCAGAAACCTTTTAGCTCCCCATTATATTCAAAAAGACTAGCAAAGAATCCTGTTTTTGAAGCGATATCATTGCTAGTCCCGACGGGCCCGCTCTACTATCAGTTCTTTTAAAAGGGTTCTACCCACATGTTACACAGACAGGCTAGCTTTAAATTTTTAGCTAGACAATTGGTGGCAGGCTTCTACCTTGCATATGTATGTCTGATTATCAAATAATATCCGTTGAATGTGCAGAGCCAAAGAAGGAAGAAGAAGAACCAAGAGGGGCAGACATTTGATCATCACAGCTATACACTTATGCATTTACATCGCTTATTTCGCAAGATCATTTGTTGCCTCATTGGCTGGTCAACAAAAACCAATTGCATATTGGAGCCTGTAGCTAGTTCCTTTTTCAGAGTGCTTTTGTGATTAAAGCCGCGTTTGATCATCTCTTCTACCACTGCTTCATGTCTGTTATAAAGTGCCAATAACTTGCCTTTCCAACGTAAAGTCTCAGGGTGATGTGAATATCCCTTCTTATTTTTTGTCAGGATAGTCCAAATTGCATGGATTTCCCTATGCTCTCCCAACAAATGGCTATTACATAATAGCTTAGTCTCAATGTCCCACACACGCATTGCTTTGACATTACATACTTGGTAAATCAAACAGATAACTATATGGATTCATTTGCTCTGGAATAAGTCAAAATCAGACGGGTCGATTGATTCTGCAACTTTTTCATCTCATAAGCATTTAATCGCTTAAGACAACAGTTAGTCTTTATCAATTACAAATAGTCGAATTGCTTTCATACTGCTGTATACTACTCCAGTACGTAATCCAAGGATGAGTGTTGTAGTGCTAGGAATAGCCTTCTTTTATCGCTCTTTTAGAGCATTTCATCTTCTCCTCATCTCTCCTAAGCCTTTTCTACCAAGCCTGCAGCCTTCTCAACCTCATAGGCATTATTGTAAGTTACCTCGTCTCCTAGATTGTTCCAGACCGCTTCAAAAATGTCATTTATTCGATTTCCCATAGCAGGTGATTTTCTATTTATGTGATTCTTGATATCCTCCTTGGTGGCAGGAAATTTTAGGTCTTCAAGCAGGTTAGCCATTTTTGCTGCCTTGTCTCTATCAACAGCTTTGTTGGTTGAAGGTTCTCCCGTGATATCACCTGCTCTGCTGCTTATAGTATCTACATCTGAATTGCTAGGATCCGTATAATTTCTATCATCAGATACATAAGACATTGTAGAGTAGTCTAACCCTCCTCATAAAATAAAAAGGTGACAATGTGTAGGACAACTGGCTATTTGCCCTGCCATATCCCAAACGTATTTTTCTGTGGGTCTTCCATTACTGCATAGTATCCTAGACTGATTTCTTGTTTGTTTTTTACTACTTTTGCTCCGAGCTGCTCCGCTTTATTGATATATTCATCTATTGATTCAACTGCAACAAACATGGTTGGCATTTGCTCAGGATTCTCTCTTGGTGCTAGTCCTCCACTAATTCCTGCGTTCTTTATCATCCAATAGTTCCCTGTCTCTCCTTTTTCGAACTGCCAGCCAAATAGCGAAGAATAAAAGCTCTTTAGATCATCCGTTCTGTCAGCTGGAATTTCAAAGTGTCCTACTTGATGTGCTGCTGATGCTGATGCCATAAGCTAAGCCCTCTCTATATCTCTCCTCTATTGTATCAAGTTCTATGCCTTTATCGTGACTCTAGCTTCTGTTTGACTGTCTGGGCCGACTGCTGTAACCCTTGCCTTATTTTGTCATCAGCCTGGCTTCCTGTTAGAAAGTTTCCAGCTTTCCCAGCTGTTCCAAGTTCATAGTCTATTGTATGCCTTACATGCGTTCGGTTGTTGTCGCCTTGAAATTCTTGTATGCTCTCCCATCTCTTAAATGGGCCATCTGTTTGTCTTGTTACTAGCCTTCTGTTCTGTTCCTTCTCTACTACCTCAAGACGCATTTCTCCTTGGCGACCCATATACTCACCTTTGACTTTCATCTCAGAACCTGGCTCATTCTTCGCAGATGTTGTGGCCTCAGACTCTTTTACTACATCTCTTGGCCAAGCCTCTTTGATGTTGTCTGGATTCGTATAATATTCATAAACCCTCTCTACTGGAGCATTTATGTCTGTCTCATATTCTACTCGTGTCATGGAGACTGCAGCACAGAATTCTATTTAGTCCATTGCCAACTTTTGTATCTACATGATAAATAGAAAAGTAACGAGTATCTCAATGTTTTAACATCTGTATCAAATTATCTCTACAGATAAAGATTACCAAGACTGCAATTCGTTAATGTATCGTAAGGGAGTATTCAGATATACATGAACATGTGTGTTCCCATGCAGTATTATGATATAGTATTTGGGGCTGGGCTAACAGTATATACCCTGCAAAAATACCCAGGTGATATAAGGGCTTTGCTAATATAGGTTAAGACCAATTTTTAACGGCTTGGCCTATGAAGCGCGACGAGGAAGAAGTATGGCATTTGGTAATGAAGAACAGCAAAAAAAGAAGAAGAAAAGTAGTGGAGGGAAGTCTTCTTTTTTCGTGTCCTAGACTAATTACTAGGATGATGATGACGTTCCCTATTTACTACTAGTTGCTTGCTTGCTTAAGAGCAGTCTACTGCGCTCT
>CAMLKF010000032.1 GCA_946480575.1 uncultured Nitrososphaera sp.
GAAAAGTATTCGTGGTTTCAGCCGCCTTTTTCAAAACTGAAATGGCCTGCCTGCTTTTTGTCCTGCCTATTGCAATCGCAGCTTCAGACTTGACGAAATAGCTTTCGTCACCTTGCAGCACCGGCTTGAGCAGCTCGAGCGACTCTTCCTTTTTGAATTCGCCAATGGCTTTCACCACCGCCCGCCTCGCTTTCGGGTGCTTGACTGCAAGGCACTTTTTCAACGCTTCATAGGCATAGTCGGACTTGGCAACGCCTAGAGTTTTGGCAGCTTCGGCTGCCACGCCCCAGAACTTATCATGCAGGATGGCGCCTTTTAGCACATCAATGACGGCATCTGTTGAATTGCCCTTGAGGGCGCGGGCAGCCTCGACACGCTCGATAACCGTGCTGCCGTCCTGCAATTGCTTTACGAGCATCTCCTTTGGCGCCCTGATAGACATCGTCTTCAGTATCTTGAACTGCGGGTCTATCGAGAACCATTCGACTTCCCTGTCAACTGGGATCTGGAACGCACACTCTTTGCCCGACACGTCAAAAGTATATGTCTTTTCACCCTTGCCAAAAACCAGCCTGATTTCAATCTGGAATTCAAATGGCTCGCTAGCCTGCGCCTGCTCTATCTTTAGTTTTGCCATGCCGTCACCAGCTGAAAACTCGGCTCTGAGCTCTGGGTGGCCTTCCCTGAATATCCACTGGTCAAAGAACTGCTGGAGGCTCTTGCCCGTTTCAAGCTCGAATACCTTGCGCAGGTCGTCCGTCTCGGCGGTGCTGTTGGCAAACCTCTGCAAATAAGTCTTGAGCGATCGCCTGAAGTGCTTGTCGCCGATGTAGTGCCTGAGCATGTGGAGCACGCACCCGCCCTTTTCGTACGTGTGCCTGTCAAAGAGGTCGTCTGGGTGCTTGTACACCTTGGTCACGATGGGCCGGACATATCTGTTGTCGGCTTCCTCGAAATAGTCGTCGGCAGTCAGCATCATGTAGTACTGGAACTCGTCGTTGCCCCTGCTTGCCTCCCAATAGAGGGCATCGCAGTAGGTGGCGAACCCCTCGTTGAGCCAGATGTGTTGCCAGTCCCTGCACGTGACAAGGTCGCCAAACCACTGGTGGGCAAGCTCATGCGACACTAGGTGGTCGCTCGTGAAATCAAGATGCGCCTCTTTGTCGTGCAGCGTGTCAAGAGTAAGCGTAGTGCAGCTGGAATTTTCCATGCCGCCATAGACGAAATCCTGCACCGCTACCTGCGCGTATTTTTCATACGGGTACTTTGTGCCAAGGTAGCTTTCAAAGAACCTGAGCATTTCAGGCGTGTGCTCAAATGACCTGGCGGCGTCCTGCTTCCTGTCCTGCGGCACGTAGTACTGCAGCAGGCCATTGCTTTCCTTTATTTCGGCGTACCTGCCAATCACCACCGATGCAAGATAGGCAGGGTGCGGGTTCGACTCGGACCAGTAGTAAATCTGCTTTTTGTTTTTGTTGCGCTGCTCCACTTTCAGCAATTTGCCGTTTGAAATGGCCGTCATGCCGGCTGAGACCGTGACTGAAATTTCGCTTGTAAACTTGACCTGCGGATGGTCGATGCAGGGAAACCAGTACTTTGCCTCGATACTCTCTCCCTGTGTCCATGCTTCAGGCTGCTTGCCTGGATACTGCCTGTCAGGCACGATAAAGTAGAATCCCTTGCGCGGCCTGACAGTATATATGATATCGAGCTTGATCTTGCTGCCCTCTTTGAGAAACCTGCCAAGCTTGATTGCCAGCTTGTCGTCGAGACTACGGAATTCAAGCCTGCCGTCGGCAGACACCGACTTTATTTGCAGTTCGGCGGCGTCAAGCGCGATGGTATCGGTGTCCTGCAATATCGTGATGTCAAGGCGCTGGCTACAGCTTATCGTGCGCTCGTGAAGATCAGGCTCTATCGCAAGCCGCATGTGGCTTATCGTGAACAGAAGCGACGGGGCATAATGCGCCCTGCTGCCGGGGAGCTCGAACCTCTTCCTGCCGTCTTCGCCTTCAAGCATATGTATGCTTGCTAATCGCAGGGCATGACAAAATAAAGGTTCGCTCATGCTTTGCTCCCAATGCGGCCCCGAATCATGGTATCGCTAGTGATATTAATAAAAAGAAGCGGTTCTATCACTGTTTCATGATGCTCCGCAGCGTCTCGGTATCAGTAAAATCTTCTATAACTTGAAGCCATTCCGCTTTTAGATACTTGGCTGGCAAAGGCTCTATCGAATTTGTCACTAGAAGAAGTGTGTGCCGACTTAAGAAATTTGGGCTTAACTTTCATCCCGACGCAATAAGAAAGGCCAACCTGACAGTAGAGCAACTTGCAGAGAAAGAAATCTTTGGAAGATGTTAAAAGAGATTGAAGAAGAAGGAATAGGGCAAACAGGTCATCTATCTAGGAGTATTGGAATTCATCTTGATCCAGCAACTACCCGCTATTAGCTAGTATCCCTCTCTTGCTGGTCGCAGGGTTTGACGTAACAGAGGTTACGCTAGCGTGCTATCCTTAGCTTGCCCACGTACTGCCTGACCTTGCCCACTACCTCTTCATGGCTGTACGGGCCGAGAACTCTGATGACAAGGACCATCCTCCTGCCGTTGATAGCCACTGGAAAGAAAAAGAGATCTGAACTGTCGTTGTGCGCCATCAGGTAATGGAACTTGCCAAAATAATCCTCATTGCTCTCGAAAATGCTCATAATAATCTCTGTCTGACCCAGCATTACCTCAAACCTGTCCTGCTTTGGCATCGGCATGTCTGGCCTGACGTGCAGGGCAAGCGGGAGCCCTTTTTCGATTATCCCTGTGCCAAGGATGTTCTCATGTATGTTGGCGATCTCTTTGCAGATTTGGTCTCCATCCATGCTTCTAGCTCTCAGTACAGGCAAAAATAACTTGTCATCATCAAATGGCGTCAAGCGACCAAGGGTTTTCCACGGTCGACAGGTCCTGCCCAGCCATGCTGTCGCCGGCAATTTTCGCCCTGACAAGCCGCCTTACAAGCTTGCCAGTCCTTGTCTTTGGCAGCTCTGCCACTATCCTCACTTCGTCAGGCCGGGCAAACCTCCCTATTGACTCCTCGACTTTTTTGATGATTTCTTTCTTCAAGCTACTGTTGTCTGCCTTGTAGCCATCCTTAACCACTATGCACACTACTATCGCCTCACCTTTCAGGTCGTCCGGCCTTCCAACCGCCACCGCCTCCGCGACAGCCGGGTATGATGCGGCAGCCGCTTCAACTTCTGCTGTCCCTATCCTGTGGCCTGACACCTTTATGATGTCGTCGGCGCGCCCACGCATATACCACAGATCGTCACCGTCGACAAGGACAATATCGCCGTGGTACCACACGTCCCTATATTTCGACCAGTAGGTCTCGATAAACCTGCTGGGGTTATTCAGGAGCCCGCGAGTCATAGAAGGCCACGGCTTTTTGATGACCAAGAATCCTTCGCCCCTTGCCACGCGCCTGCCTGAATCATCGAAAACGTCAGCGTCAAAGCCGGGGATGGGGCATCCTACGGTGCAGGGCTTGAGCGGCATGACCGGCAGAGCGCTCACGATCGCGCCGCCTATCTCAGTGCCTCCGGACAGGTTGATCACCGGGCAGCGCCTTTTGCCCACTTGTCCAAAGTACCACTCCCACGCCTCCCTGTTTATCGGCTCGCCCGTTGCAGCTAGAATCCTAAGGGACGAAAAGTCGCAGCCACTGATCTGCACATTGCTTTTCATAAAGAGCCTGATGGCGGTAGGGGCAGCACCAAAGATGCTCACTCTGTGGTCCTGAATTAGCCTGCACCACGCGTCAGCCTTTGGGTAGTCTAGCGCGTCTTCGTAGACAAGGGCAGTCCCGCCGCTTATCGGGCTGCCGTAGACGACCCACACTTGGCCTGTTATCCACCCAATGTCTGCGTACCAGAACAAGACATCGTCGGGCTTCATGTCGACAAGATATGCCGCCTGCTGCGCAGCGACGGCGGTAAAGCCGCCGTGCACCTGCAGTGTGCCCTTGGGCTCGCCGGTGGTGCCCGACGTGTACAGAATGAACAGCGGGTCTTCCGAGTCCATCACTTCGGTCTTGACACTCTTGCCATTTTTCGCAAAGTCGTTATAGTTGACAATGTTCTTGTCTCCGCTGCCATTGCCAGTGGTGACTATCTTGGAAACATTTGTGCCCTGTACCGCCTTGCTCCACCGGCCCTTGAGGTCTATCTCTTTTCCCCGCCGTCTGATAGTGTCGGCGGTGATGAGCAGCTTTGCCTTCGAGTCGACAAGGCGGGAGTGCAGTGCCTGCGCACTGAAACCCGAGAAAACGGTAGTATGAACCGCCCCTATCTTGGAGCATGCGAAAATAGCAAAGAACGCCTCAGGAACCATGGGAAGGTAGATGCCTACAATGTCGCCTTTCTTTATGCCTGCGTCTGCCAGAGCGCCGGCAAGCTTGCTTACCTGCGCATCAAGCTCGCGGTAGGTGACGGCCTTTCTTGAGCTATGTTCGTTTGCAAAAATGTATGCCACCTTGTCCGGCTGACTTTTTACATGTCTGTCTATTGCGTTGCTGACGATGTTGCACTTGCCGTTTACGAACCACCTTGTCCAAGGAATGCCTGTCGATGAATCGTAAACCTTGTCGTATCTTTTGAACCATTCAAGGCCAAGGTCTTCATTGACTGCGTTCCAGTACCATTCGATGTCGCCGTTTGCCTTTTGCACCAGCTGGCGCCAGCCGCCCGAAATGCTGTGCTTTTTCATGAATCTGGCAATGTTGCTACCTGCCATGTGGCCGGCAGGCGGGGTGAATGCAAACCCCTCCCCGGAAACGGTCAACAATACGGCAGCTGGCGTGACGTTTAATCTACCTAACTAACCTGCGATCCTGACGGGTCAAGCCTGACCAGTACTGCAAGAATAATTAAATCCTGATAGCTCGGATAGCATATACTGACTGCCTTGGTAGTGGAAGAGGTGCGCTATGATTTTGAAGAGTTCCCACGCTACGCCGACGACTTTGTCCGGGATCTCCTCAAGCTCATGATAATCTCGAAAATGAACGCGGCCGTGAAAAACCCTACGTCCAAGAACTACTTTCTCCACCTGATTTCGCAAATAGAAGGCTGCGAAGCATATGTAGTAAAGTACGGCCAGCCGCTCCTCTATGCCAAGTACCACGACATGGAATTTACAGACCAGAAGGTGACTTCTCAGTTTGTCCGGGCAAAAGATCATGTGGTCGACGTGACGATGGAGTCGGTCTTTGGCGAGTTCGTGAAGAGGTTCGACAGCCTTACGTCTGCTTCAAAGAGCAAGGTCAAGTGGGGCGTTGTCGCCGCTGACCAAGATGGCAAGAAGCAGCAGCCCGACCCGCTCTTTGCATTGCTAAACACGTTTGTCGACGTAGTGAGCAAGCTAACCTCGCTTGACCCTGCCAACCCGGACAGCCTTGCCGGCAAGCGCTTTGGCATACGCAACGCAAGCATTGCAAGAAAGTCGCTCCACTTGGAATTTCTGGTAAACGGCGAGCTGAACATACTGGAGCTGAACCCGGCAAAGAGGCGCAAGGATGACGCGATCAAGATGCTCTTTACTAAGTCAGAAATAGTGAACGCAGTAATTGCTCTCATGAAGCAAGCATAATTACATATTCAAATAATTGCTTAATTACTAAACTGCCATGGATTCACCGTGGAAAGCTGTTGCCGACGACAGCCGCCGGCAGATGCGGCTGATATTGAAAGATGGGGAAAAGACGCCAAGCGAGATAGCGACGCACTTTGATTTTACTCTGCCGGCACTGTCCACACACCTAAAGGTGCTCAGCGATGCCGGCCTTGTCAGCGAGCGCAAGAAAGGTCAGAATAGGTTCTACTCTGTCAACAGGGACGGCATGTCAGAGATATGATGCAGTTCTTTGATCTGTTTTGAGACGACCGGCTGCGCAGCCTGAAGGAATATGTTGAGAATAACAAGGATGCAAAAAGAAGGAAATGACAGAAATCAGAAAAACAATCATTCATCGACGCCCAGCCGGAAGTCGTGTTCAGGGCACTGACGGATGAAAAAGAGCTGACGCATTGGTTCCCGGATCAGGCCAAGCTGGAGGAGCCCAGAGTGGACGGATTCATGCAATTCAAGTTTTTCGAAGACGGCAAGGAAAACCACAGGGTGGAAGGAAAGGTTCTGGAGATAGTCTCTAACAAGAAAATATCGTATTCATGGGCAAACAAGTTTGACCCGAACTTTCCCAAGACGACAGTCACTTGGACGCTTGAAGAGGTAGATGGAAACAAAATAAGAGTAACGTTGGTGCACGCTGGCTTTGGCTCCAAGAGCAAATGGTATGACCTGCATGGCAAAGGATGGTCCTAATTTATCGAAGACAGATTGGTCAAGTATTGCAGCGGCAAGAACTTGGGCAAAAGGGAGAAAATCAAATAAGAAGCTCTACAGTCTTACCTGCCAAGTAAAAAATAGGGTGCACCCTGTAACTGTATTTGTATGTCAGTCGAGGTGCATATCCTCATCTCGCTGAATGGGCGATCGGCGCAGGTTAGTGTCATCACTGCCCTGCAGCTAGGCATGACGCGATTAAAAGGATTACTTGATGCTGTTGGTGTTCTCCTGAACCTTCTTGCCCCTTTCAGCGGGCACTATCCTGAGCCTGCCGTCGGCAAACTCCTTCTTGAACTGCTTACCCCTAAACACCCTGTCCAGCAAGATCGCCAGAGCCGCAATTTCAGAGTGAGGCTGGTTGCCAACCGCAATGTTGTAGTCTGCAAGCTCGTACGCCTCCTTGGGAACTTTCTCTGCGCCTATTATCGCCAGAATCCTGCTTTCCTTGCGCAGCGGCTCAACGATATCGTCAATGTTAATGCCGTACATCGTAAGATGCGCTATCTTGCCTCCATCTTTTTTCCAGGCTCTTGCAAGACTTTTCCAGTCCTGTATCACTTCGACTTTAAATCCCGGCCTGCCCCATCTCTTGGCCACGCTCTCGACAGTGTCGCTGACTGACTGGTCGACTCCTGTCATGTATATCCTGTCTGCGCCAAATGCCCTTGCTACAAGCGCGGCGTGCGTGGTCACCCTGTCGTCGCGAATGAGCCTGTGGCCAATCCTCAGGACTGACACCTTCATGCTTTTTCCTCTTCTTTCTCTGCCTTTTCTTCTTCGTCCCTGACTCTCTCTGTTTCAAAGAGCATCGACCTCATCAGACCCTTCAGCTGGTCGACGTTGTAGCCGGTCTTGGCAGACACTGGCAATACGCGCTTGCTGTCCAGAATGCCAAGCTGACCGGCTTTGTCAAACGCATCTTCAATAGAAATCATATCTATCTTGTTGAGCACGTAGATGATCTTTGTCGTCGGCACCTGAAACTCCCTTATCACGTCAAGCGAGCTGGCATACTTTCTGGCTATCTCATCCACCGGCTCGCTTATGTCAAGCACGAGAAGCACAAGGCTTGCGTAGGTCAGCTCGTCAAGCGTTGACTTGAAGGCTTCTATCATGTACGCCGGCAGCTTGCTGACAAAGCCGACCGTATCGTTCAATAGCACTTTGTCGCCCTGCAGGTCTATTGCTCTTGTAAATGTCGACAGCGTAGTGAACAGGCCCTGCCCGGTGGTCTTGGTCTCGCCGGTCAGCCTGTTGAAAAGCGTGGTCTTGCCTGCAGAAGTGTAGCCGGCAAGCGAAACCGTCGGCAAGCCGGCTTTAGCTCGCTGGTTCCTGTGCAGCTGCCTTCTTGTCCCTTCCTTTTCCAGCTTTTTCTTTAAAATAGATATGTGCCTTCTTATGTCAAGGAAATAGACATCGGCTTCGTACTTGCCAAGGCCAAAGAATCCCGGCTGCTCGCCGGCTCGCGCGAGCCTGACTTTGTCACGCGCACGCGTCAGTTCGTAGCGGAGCTGAGCGAGCCTAATCTGTATCCTTGACTCGGCAGTGCTGGCACGCTGCTCAAAAATCTCCAGAAGGAGGCGTTCCCTGTCGATTATCTCTATCTTGCACACGCTGGCCAAGTTGTACATCTGGCTTGGCTTGAGCACCTCGTCGAAAATGATGACATCTGGCTTGAGCTCCTGCACGAGCTCTTTTACTTCCTCGGCTTTTCCACGCCCGATGCCAAATCTTGACTTTGTGATCTGCTTCTGAGTCACGATCCTGATGATGGAATAGCCGGCCGTCTCTGCAAGCGAGATCGCTTCGTTCCTCGCCTGCTCGACTGGATATGTTATCAGGATGGCCTTTCGTAAAGCTGCCGCCATTTACTTTTCATCATCGCTACTGCTGCTATTGTTATTGCTGATGCTGACGTACAATTTGATACCAAGATAACGTTCGAGCTTTTTTGCAAAGAGCTCGTCAGGCTTAAGCGCGCCTGTCTCGAACTTTTTCAAAGTCTGTGCCTTTTCGCTCATCTTCATGCCAAGCTGCTCGTGAGTCAGGCCCATTTTCATCCGGGCCTCCCTTATCAGCCTGGCAAAGTCCGGATCGATCATTGTTTCGTCCACCATCGTGATGATCTTTTTTTGCTGCTGGATCTTTGCCACAGGCTTTTTCTTTTTGGCAGAAGAAGAAGAAACCTGCGCCGGCACGTACGGCTTGCCGTGCTTGGAGCAAGCGATGCAAACGTTGAAGACTGTGCCGTCAACTATGATCTTCTTTTTCTCTGCAGCCTGACGCCCACAAAGCTCGCAGTACGACATACTCGGACTCACACTACAGGAGCGCGGATTTAGCCTTTTCTGAGCGTCTGCTGCACCGTCATGTTCAGCACTATCTCGGCTATGTCGCTTGCGTATTCCGCGACCCTGCGTATGTTCTCGGTTATCAGCTTGATCCTGTACAGCTCGTTGGCGTCGCGGGGCTTGGATACGATGCGAAGTATCGCCTTTTCCATCTCGTCTATCTTGCGGGCCTTCTCTATTGCCCTGTCGGCGGCTTCGTAGTCGCGCTTGAACATGGACAAGCAGGCGTCATCGAGCACTTCAAGGGCAAAGTAGCTCATGTTGGATATTTTCTCTGTGACGTCCTTATTGAGTGGATGCCGGCGCGCCTCGATAATGTCTTTGGCTATCACTACGGCATGATCGGCCACGCGCTCGACTGACTTGGCTATCAGCCTATAACCAAGGCAGTTGCGGGACTCTTCAAGGCCAATTTCCTTAAGCAGGTGCTCGTTCTTTATCGCAATTTTCAGCTGGCGTATGATGTAAAAGCTGAACCTGTCGACCTCGTCGTCCGACTTGACCACCTCTTCGGCAAGCTCGATGTTGTTCTCCTTGAGCGCAAGCAGCGTGTCGCGGTACATCGACTTGGCGATAAGGAGCATCCTCTTGAAAGCTGCGTCGACTGACAGGTCGAGCAGGTTTATCAGCACCTGTAGCGTGATGCCAGTGGCAGAGTCTGCGATTATCTCGGTGCCCATTAGCACCCGCCTTACGATGCTTTTGATGACTTCCCTCTGCTCCACGAGCAGCCTGTCCTCCTTTGGAACTATGGTAATTACGTTAAAGCCAAGGAAATACAGCGCAATCAGCTTGCGCGCGATAAAGTATGGGTTGTTATCCTTGCCGACCTCGATGGTTGCCTCTTTTTGCTCCTTGGCCGCCATCTTTGATGCTGGCGCTATCTGGAGGACAGAGTTGCCCTGCCTCATGATAACGACATGGTCGCCCTGCCGAAGGCCGAGGTCCTGAATCCACTTCTTTGGAAGAGAAATGATGTAAGAAGAACCGCCGGTATATTGCAATTTCCTGGTTTCTTCGCCCTGCAGAAGGCTTTTGCCATTGCCCCCGCCGTCGCTGTGGTTATTTACCATCAATTGAGAGTTTTTCCTTATTCTATATATTCTTAACCTATTACTATATAGATACGGCATGCCATGGCAATTATATTTATGTAGCATATAAAATAGCGATCCACTACATTGAACTCTCTGCCAATAGATCCGGAAGAAAAGATGCGCCGGCACGTCGATGCCATATTTGGCGCCGGCGTCTCTGACGCGTTGCCTGCAGCCATCCAGTTCGAGTTTTCGAGGCGGACCGGCCGGATAAAGAATTTCAGCATAGGTGACAGGCTGGTTGCTACGCTGCGCACAGACGGCGGTCTTGCGCTGACTATTTTCGGAGCTCAGCACTTCTTGGAAAAAAGCCGGCAGTTCAGGGAAAACTGTGTGGCGCCGATGCAGGAAGCCATGCCGTTTGTAAGCGAGGGCAGGTCGCTCTTTTGCAGGCACGTACAATGGTGCGGCTCCAACGTCAGGGCAGGATCAGATGTTGCAGTCATCGACGATGGCAGCAGGGTGATAGCTGTCGGAGTTGCCATGTTGGCGTCGCAATTGATGAAGCAATATGGCCAGGGCGTTGCAGTCAAAATCAGAGAAGGAATAAAAGGTAGAACAGAGTAATCGAGAGGCATATGATGCGCGGCAATCGCGAGATGAGACGTATGCTTGACAAGATGGGCCTCGACATGAAGACGATGGACAACGTAGAAGAAGTGATAATCAAGACCGACAAGAAAGAGCTTTATCTGGTCAAGCCGCAGGTCATCGAGATGAAGGGCAAGGACAGCACCATCTTTCAGGTCGTTGCCGCCGACATTGAAGAAAAGCAGCGGGAGGTCCCGTCGTTCAAGGAAGAGGACATCATACTCGTCATGCAGCAGGCCAATGTCTCAAGGGAAAAGGCCATCAGCGCCCTTACAGAGAGTAAGGGCGACATGGCGCAGGCCATTCTCAGCCTTACTACGTAACAACACTTAGTTTTAATATCCCTCTACTTTCATTTCTAGTGGTTTGGCAAAGGAAAAGACAACGCACGCCGATCTTCCCCCACCAACTTCACATTCAGCAGTTGAATCTATTGTTGGCGCCTTATCCGAGCTCGAAGACGACATCGATGGGCTCTACTCACGCGTCGAGGAAATGAAGAAGCGCATAATGGCACACTCGAATGAGGAAATAGACAAGCTAAAGCAGCAAATAATTGCACTTGCAAATGAAGAAGCCAAGAGGGTGGTGGACAGCGCCAGGGCAGAGGCCGAAAAAGAGTCGCGCGAAATAGAGTCTCAGGCCAAGAAAAGCCATGAGGGCATCAAGAAGAACATAGACTCGTCTTTTGACAGGGCAGTCGACAGCATCGTCAAGACGGTCCTCGGTGACACTAGCTCGCAAGCCTCGCCCAAGTCTGCCAAGGCGAAAAAGTACACCTCGGACGACAAGCCGGCCAGCAGCAGCTAGATCACAAGCTTTAAAAGCGATTTTTGCACAAAGCTAATTGTTGATGAAACGCCCCTGAATGAGGAGCTTTTACCATGCAAGGTCGCCGTGGCAACCATCCACGGCAGGCCTTACTACAACATCATCAGCGCCTTGAGACTGATGGAGCTGCAATTTGACTCACTGTTGCCGGAAGAGGCCGCAGCGTCAAACGCCAAGGTCATCATCACCACCCTGGACGAAGCAGGCATTGTTAACAACAGCAAGAAAGGCATAGTTACGATGCTTGACACCGAGCTTGAAAAATACCCAGCAATAGCCAAGGCAAAGATCTTGAGAAGCATTGCCGGCGAGCACGCAGACGACCAGCTGACGATAGGGATAGATCCGGGCAACAGGATCGGGATATCAGTCATTTACCTACATCAGGAAATTGCAAGCGTAGTCGAGTCGTCGCCGCAGGACGCAATTGAGCAGATATCTGCAATGCTTGGCGGCATTGACTCGAGGAAGAAAGTGGTGAGAATAGGCGACGGCAATATTTCGATGACAAGGGGAATCGCGCGGGTGCTGAAAATGAAATTCAGGGACAGTGTGCGTGTCGAGATAGTGGACGAGCACGGCACCTCGCAGAACGCTGATGCAAACAAGAGGGGCGCAAGAGATAGGTCTTCGGCCCGGACAATCGCGTTCAGAAATGGCAATGCCTACACGCTGAAATAGAACAAACGCTTTTATTTTCATCATCTACGATTTTTAGTAGTGCGAAGTTAGCCCAGCCCGGTTAAGGTACGAGCTTCCCAAGCTCGGGATCGCGGGTTCAAATCCCGCACTTCGCACTTTATTCTCTCGCGGCATAATCCCGCTTGTGAAAAGCCGCGTCGGCGCGGCTCTCTGCTCTGGCCTTTACGGCTGACAGTCCCAGCGCGGTTCCAAGTATCGCGAAAATCACGGCCAGCGAAACTTCCACTGGTATCTTGTATGTGTCCGATACCAGCATCTTTGCTCCTATGAAGAGAAGCAGCGCCACAAGAGCCGGCTTTAGGTAGCGGAACTTTTCCATCATGCCCGCAAGCAGGAAGTAGAGGCTCCGGAGCCCCAGCATCGCAAAGACGTTTGACGTGATCACTATGAACGGGTCGGTAGTGACTGCCAAGACCGCTGGGATCGAGTCTATGGCAAACACTAGGTCGGTCATCTCTACTATGACAAGCGCCACGAGCATCGGGGTGGCATAGAGGGCGCCGCCTGCCAGCCTGACCAGAAACTTGTTTTCATGAAGCTGCGGCGTCAGCGGAACGAACTTTTTCAGCAGCCTGACGGCGATGTTCTTTTCGATGTCGATCGTTTCTTTTTCCTTCCTCTGGAGCGCCATCCTTATCGCGGTGACGACCAGAAACCCGCCAAAGACGTACATCATCCAGTGGAAGGCCTCAAGGAGCGACGCCCCGGCGATTATCAGGGGAACCCTCATGGCTATCGCGCTAATGATCCCGACTGAGAGCACCCTGTGCTGGAACTGGTGGGGAATCCCAAGAGAGGAGAAGATAATGATAAAGACAAACATGTTGTCGACGCTGAGCGATTTTTCCAACGTGTACCCAGTCACAAACTCTAGAAAGCTGCCGTAGCCGGACGCTGCGTAAATGATGCCTGCAAAAATCGCGGCGAGGGATATCCATACTATCGTCCATGCGAGCGCCTGCTTGAACTCGCCGCTCTTTTTCTCTTCAGCAGCTGGCGGTTCCTTGGGGCGCAGCTTTCTCCTGAGCGCGCCTATGGCGCCCAAGTCTATCGCCATTGCAATACCGACAAACAGCCCAAAGATTGTCCAGAGCGTGTAGCCTTCAAGTATGCTGTGTTCCAACCGCGATTACAAGACACACCTGTCACACCAGATATTTGACTAGAAAGTTTACTTTGTCTTGCAAGATAAACGCCTTTGATAAATATCCGGATGGGCGATTTTCAGCCACGTATGACCAACAATAAGGCGTCGTGCCCCTACTGCCAGTCAAAATTCAAGGACAACGAAGAGCTGTCAAAGCATATTGATAGAATACACCACGGCTCTGGGCTTCTTGAAGACGACAGCAGGAAATGGTAAAGACAAGATTTTAATTCAATCAAAAGGTATCGGAAGCTGTATCTATTGTGCCCAGGGGCGATGATTCTAGCAAGAAAAAGACTGAAACTGTCACCTTTAGGCTCCCTTCTCCGCTTGTCGAGGAGCTCAGGTCCGACGCCGAGCTAGAAGGCATCAGCCTCAACAACTATGTGGCAAAAATATTCTCAAACCACCTACAGTGGGAAAGGTACGAGCGCAAGGTAGGGCTCCTACCAATGACAGAATCATTTTTGAGCGAAGTATTGAACCAGCTGACCGACCAGCAGATAGTAAACTTGGCACAAAAGCTGGAGAAGCAAAAGTTCAGAAACATCCTTGCCTTTATGAGAGACAGCCACGACGTAGACGACTTTGTAGAGGTCATGCGCGCTTGGCTGACAGTGTCGTGGATGCAGCAAAACATCGAAGTCAGAAACGGGAAATATTACTTCAAGATCCAGCACAACCTTGGGGCAAAATGGTCGCTTTATGTAAAGACCCTCATCTCTGAGCTCTCGTATGATATACTGGGAAGAAAGGCGGACATCAGCATAGTGGGTGACACTATATCGTTTGTTTTTGCAAAGTAAGCATGTAATACAATGCAAGACAAAGTGGACTCGTTTCTTAAATAAAATAACAACTAATTCAACCTTATGAGTGAAAACATCAAGGTAGTTGAAAGCCCCAAGCACTTCATGGTGCTTGATGCAGTTTCAAGGGGTGTCGAGGATGCTGGCAAGATAGCAAAAGTAACAAAGACCGACAAGGCGGAGGTCGAAATGATTCTGAATGATCTTGCAGTTCAGAGGCTTGTTGTTGCTGAACAAAAGAAAGGTCTTTTCGGCAAAAAGCTTCAGGCGCGTATAACCGACACTGGAAGCAGGCTCCTTTCTTCAAAGAAGCAGGAACTGGAAGAAAAGGCAAGGGAGCTCACGGCAATGTACAAAAACGGTGACAGGAAGGGCATGGAGTCGTTTATGGACGATAACAGAGCATGGCTGCCCATGATGATATTCTCCGGGATAATGAGCGCAATGATCTTTGCTTCAATGATGTCGTTTATGGGCATGGCAATGAACCCTGCAGAAGCAGCCATGGCCGGAGACGCCCCAAACGCGGATGCACAGAGTGCAGATACCCAGTCGGTGGCTGATGACAGCGGCGGGGCTGACGGTGGAGCAGATAGTGGAGGTACAGACTTTTCCGGTTTTGATGCTGGCGGCGATTTAGGTGGAGACTTTGAGTTTTGACTATGGAAAACACAGATAAGCGGCAAACTGCCACTGGCATCAGCTGCCCCAATTGCTCAATGCCAATGCAGGAGATTCGGCGATACGAAGCTGATATTGACTATTGCTCCTCATGCAAGGGTGTATGGCTTGATAGAGGCGAAATAGACAAGATAGCAAGCGCTCAAAACAGGTTTGACGAGGAGCATTATCGCCGCTACCACGCAGACAGAGATTATGATGATTATGACGATGACTATTACCATTACAGAGGACACAGAAGGAGAAGAGGCTTCTTTGGCGATCTATTCGACTTTGACTAGGCAGTCATGATAGAACAGAGCGCCCGTACAGTTTTTTAGCCACTCGATGGCGGTGCGGCTTTGTTCATACAGCTAGCTGGGTTCAAATCCCGCACTTCGCATTCTTTTCAATCTCATGCTCAATTCTCTGATTTTTGTAACAAAATTGTTTGTCAAGCATTTTCCTAATTGTATAATGATATATAATACCTGCTTGAGAAAAAGTTAGCATCACGTTTATTCCGAAAATTATTCGATTTCTGTTAAAAATTATTTTCCCAAAATGAAAATAATGAGCACCTGTACAAGACGTAGTCGTTGCCTTAATTGTTACCATTCTGCAATTCTTGCAGCTATTACAGTTCTTTTGCTTTTGACCATGCCTATGACCTTTTCTTCTAACTATGCAGTAACTACTATGGCTAACCCCGAAAATGATTCTAAAGGTAGAGGAGAACGAAATTCTCTTATGAGCCTTGCAAGATTACCGCCATTCTTGCATGACGAAAAAAAGGAGAAGGTTATGGGGGCATACGTTCCAGACAAAATGCACTTGGAGGATATGGAAAAAACCGATCAAAAGCGTGCAGTATCCGCGTTTCTTGAACAGGGCTTTGATGAGTATTACTTTGTAATGCATGATTTTGAGAACGCAGAGGAAGTAAAAGCAACAGAAAAGCTGTTAGATGCTGCAGACAAAACCGAATTAAAAATAGTCATAATTCTTTTGCCTCCATCGGAAGGCGGACCTGTGAGCAATTACGATTGGAAAGAGTGGATAAATTATTTCAATGACCTCAAAAACAGGCATCCCTTCTCGTTTGATGGCTTTGCCATAGATGACTTCAACTGGATTAGCACAAGAAATGACACCAAATTCTGGAGGAACATTGATTTCATGTTATATTCCAATCTCTCCAAAGCATTGGAAGGCAAAAGAAATGATCTTAAATTTTATCCTGTGGTATATTTTGAAGGCTTAGGAACAGATGTTGTAGTTGATGAGTATGGCAAATTTGCCGAATCCATAATTTTGGTAAGTGCAAGCTACTTCAATGTCTCAAAACTAGAAGATAATTTGTCAGAATTTAGGAAGATATTCAAGAATAAACCCATTGATTATATTGTATATCCAACAATAACCTACAACTATACAAGGCAAGACTATGACCCACCATCGGATAGGCTGGTAATGGCTACGTTATCGATAGCGACAAGAATGGTGGATGGCATAATAATATGGCACAAGATCGATAGCCATGTAGTTCAAGATTACCTGCGCTACAGAGAAGATCCGAATTATCTTCAGGCAATTTATGCAATGGAGCAATTGCAGATAGTGGATGAGAAGGTGCAAGACGGTAGAGAGAATTAGAAAAGAAGAAGAGAGGTTTCGCAGCGCCATCATCTTTCTAGCATTCAAATTCCGCACTTCGCATTTTTATCAATCTTAAATCGTCAGTGGTATCTACTACTACTGCTGCTCACCGGAAGTTTCTGTATTGCTGCTATTCCTATTATTACTATTATCTGCTGATGAGTCGTCACTACCACTGTCTGAAGAACCGCTATCGCCGTCAGAGTTATCTGGTTGCTCAGGCCGGCTGGCTGGTGGGGGCATTCGCTGGCTCTGACGTTTCCATTTGTCACCGACGTTACCTATCACGCCGACTGGGTCCTGACCTATAGTTTCGTTGACAACCCAGATCCAATTCAGGTGATGCTGTTAAAGCCGTACTGGCTTGTCTGGTCGCTGTCGCTTTACTTCGAGGTCGCCACAATGGCTGCATTTGGGTTTGCAAAACTGCGTGCGCGGATGCACCACAGACCTGCTGCCGCAATACGAACCTGATGTCTGCCATATCTTAACGCTCAAATACTGTTATGGTCGCTATATAAGAGCAGATGGAGTCGCCGGCAACAAGCAAACTGGGCAGTCAGGAGATAATTTACCTTGACTGGAACAATGCCCTTGACGTGCTGGAAAAGGCCCACAGGTCAGGCCTTTTTGTGCTCATTATTGGCCCCAAGGGAACTGGCAAGACAACGCTTGTGAGGAAATTTGCCTCGCAGATGAAAAAGGATCTCGATTCTGTTAACTTTAGCCTTCGTACAAGGGAGTCGCACCTTGTGGGGTCCAGGACCCTTGACAAGGGCGAGATAAGCTTTGTCGAAGGCGTGCTCGTGAAATCTATGCGCGAAGGCAGCATGCTGTACCTTGACGAGCTGAATGCCGCCGAGGCAGACGTGCTGCTCCGGCTCGACGAAGCACTCGACGACAGAAAACAGCTTGTGCTAAAAGAGGCCGAGGGACAGGTGGTCAGGGCTGTTGACGACTGGTTCGTGATAGCCACAATCAACCCGCTATCGCACGTGGGCACCAAGGAGCTGCCGCCGCAACTGCTGAGCAGGTTCCCGGTGAGGATGAGGCTTGACTACCCACCGGAAGAGGTAGAGCTTGACATCGTCCAGCGGCACGTGACCGTAGACGAATCCAAGATCAAAGAGGTAAAGCACGCAATCCAGCTTGCGAAAAACCTGCGCGAAGCAGCGGCGGTTGAAGAGCTGTACTACAGCCCGTCCTTGCGAGAGACGATAGCGTTTGCCAAGATGCTCAACGCCGGCCTGTCTGGCAGGCAGGCCGCAGAAGTTGTCTACGCCAACGCATACGACCAGTGGGGACAAGTCGAGTACCAGAAAGTGATGGACATGATTACGTCTATCTTTGGCGACAGGTAATGGCGGCCAAGATAGCAAGCGCCATAATGAGAAATGATGTCCTGCTCGACATTGCGACTTTTCTTGCCAGAAGGTGGTCCGGCAACGACAGGGTGACAATAATACTTGTGCCGGACAAGACCCCGGCTGCCAAGCCGGACAAGAACCAGATAGTACTCCCACTTCTCAACTATTACCCAGGCACCGACTTTCAAAAGTACAGGCAGTGGCGCGTCGCCCTCTGGTACGAGTCTATGAGGATGCACCACTCAACCAAGGTGCAGAGCTACGAACATGCCTACGGCTTTGTACTCAATACGGTGGAGACAAAGCGTGTAGAAATCCTTGGCCTGCGGCAGTGGGAGGGAATGGCAAGCGAGCTGATGTTCAACGAGGGCATCTCGTGGATATCGCGCCAGCTACTCAATTCAATTTACGGTAAGTACAAGATAGCTGAGGCGTTCTCGCAGTACTTCCTGACGGGATACCTGAAGGGCGAGCTTTTCGGCGGCGAATTCGACAAGGTAAAGAGGGCTACAGACTATGCAAACGAGATCGTAAAGGAAGCAATCGACAACAATTATGGCACCGACTGGATAGAGCGGCACATCCCCAAGCTCATCAAGATGCTCGAGCTCGACCCGCTGGTCTCGATTCCCATTCTGTCGCCCAAGACGAGGGTCGGCGCTTCGCTCAACCAGAGCGATCTGCTGAAGCAGGTGGAAAAGGTTGTCCGCATGAGGCGCAAAAAGGATGACGCGCAGGAAAAGACCAAAGAGACCTACGAGGGCCATGACGTCCTGAACGAATTCGAGACGCTGGTCAAGGAGAGCAAAAAGACAGAGAACAAGGGCTACGACAGCCTCGAGAATTTCGGCCTGAGCGTGCCTGACAAGATGGATGTCGACGAGACCCAGATCTACAACATCGACCTTATCCAGAAGGTTAAGGCGGCGTTCCGGGAGTGGAAGACCGGCTGGGTAGAGAGACACGACGAGTCCGGCGATGAGTTTGACGCGGAGAGCTATGCCGAGGCGCTGCCAAAAACCTTTCTTACTGACTTTAAATTGTCGATAAAAACCAAGGTGGCGATCCTGCTGGACCACTCTAGCAGCATTGCCGACGCCGAGCTGGAGTACAAGCAGGCGACGATTGCGCTCTGCGAGGCGCTTGCCTACCTTGGAATAAAGTTCGCAGTCTATGCGTTTAGCACGGACAAGCGGCAGGTCAAGTGCTGGGTTGTCAAGCCGCCAAATGTAAAGTGGTCGGTAGTGAGCGCAAGGAGGCTGGTGCAGATCCGGGCAAGCGGCGGGACGCCCTTGGCAGAAGTCTATGGTTTGTTGCAGCCGGTGCTCAAGTCGTTCAAGCCAGACATTTTCGTCACGCTGACAGACGGCGAGCCGTCAGACTTTGACGCGGTGAGGAGCATGGTGTTGTCATACAGAAAAGCAGGGATCAGAATGATGGCTATAGGGGTAGGCCGGAACGTCAACGATGCAGTAGGCATCGGCCACAACTTGAAGTACCTGAACTATGAAAGGGCGATTTCAGTCAGCAGGTTGCCAGACATGCCAAAAAAAGTGATCAAGCTGTTGCGTAGCAGCTAGATAACCAGACTGGGATTTTCCTTCTTGACCTTTTCCCAGTCGCTTAGAAACGCGCTCAGCCCCTTGTCAGTGAGGGGGTGCGACATCATCTTGCCCAGAATGTCTGGTGGCAATGTCACGACGTGAGCGCCTATCTTGCCCGCCTCTATGACGTGCAGCGGGTGCCTCACACTTGCTACGAGCACGTTGGTGTCAAACTGATAGTTCTTGAAAATCTGCACTATTTCCCTAATGACGGCCATGCCCTCCTGGCCCGCGTCATCCAGCCTGCCAATGAACGGGCTCACGTAGGCCGCGCCGGCCTTGGCCGCTAGGATAGCCTGGTTTGCAGAAAATATCAGCGTTACATTTGTTTCAACACCTTCGGCCTTGAGCTTTTTGACTGCCTTCATGCCGTCTGGGATCATCGGTATCTTGACTACAACATTTTGGCCGTACTTTTTGAGCCTGTGCGCCTCCTCAATCATTTCCTCCGCTGTGATGCCCACGACTTCAAGACTCACCGGGCCCTTGACTATTTTGACTATCTGGCGCATGATCTCTGCAGGATTGCCCTTCTCCTTTGACAGCAGAGTTGGATTAGTCGTAATGCCGTCTACAAGGCCCATGTCGTTGT
>CAMLKF010000033.1 GCA_946480575.1 uncultured Nitrososphaera sp.
TACTACGTTCACCCTGCCCGCAAGTGTCGCAATGACATTATGATTAATATATCAAGCATAAGTAGCAGACACATATATGCAGGACCCAAACTGCATCTTTTGCAAGATAGCCGCTGGCAAGATACCTACCAAGGTCATTGTGCAGAATGAAAGAGCGATGGCGCTGCTCGACGCCTTCCCGCTTGCCGCAGGCCACACGCTGGTGATCCCCAAATCGCACTATGCCAAGGTTCAGGAGATGAGCAGGGAAGACGCGATGGCAGTCTTTGAAATCACCTGGCAGGTTTCCGATGCAGTCGAAGCTGGGTCACAGGTCAGCGCTTCAACAATTGCGGTACACAACGGAAGAGAAGCTGGGCAGGAGATACCACACGTCCATGTGCACATCGTACCAAGAAAGAGCAGCGACGGGGCAGGGCCCATCCACTCGATGTTCAAGAACAGGCCCAAGATAGGCTCAGACGAGATGGACACGCTTCGCAGCAAGATAGCCGGCAGCCTTCCTTGAAAAGAGCCTAAAGAGGAGCACTGGTGTCATAGACATGACGTTGCCCTCTATCTTGTGGCCGGCAACAAACATGGCAATCGCTGACAGCCACATCGCAAGGCCGGCGAACGGGTTCGCCTGCATGTCTGCCGCAAAGTGGCCAATGACAATTACAAGCCCGACTGCGTAGAGCGGCGCGCCTGCAAAGTGAAGCGCTTGGTTAGCCGGGTGCCTATGGGTGTTTTTCACCATCTTTACTACTGCGCGCAACAGCACAAAAAATACATCCGCAGTTTCAACTGATAATCCTTTGCACTATCGCCGGGATTTCCGACAGGTGCGCCACAGTGTACTTTGGATGCTCGCATTCAGTGGCCGGCCGCTGGAGGGCGAAAAGCGAGTTTGTCGTCCTTATCGTCGCCATGCTAAGCCTGTTCGCCGGGCAAATGTCGGTATCGAGCCTGTCTCCTACCATTACGCACTCTTGTGCAGCCCGCCCGGCTTCCCTGAGAGCAAGCTCAAAAATCCTTGAGTCGGGCTTTTTCAGCCTGATAGAAGACGATATCGCCTTTACCTTGAAGAACTTGTCAAGCCTTGACTTTGTCAATAGGTCGTTGATGTCTTCAGATTGGTTGGCAATGATGCCCATTTGGCATTGTTTCGAAAGCGCCTTTAACGTGGGCTCGGCATCGCCAAAGAAGTGAAAGAACTCTTTTCTCCCTTGTTTTATCTGGGGCTCAAGCCTGCCTGCAATCACTTTCTCATAGCCAGGAGGAGACAACATCCGGCACACCTCGATTATCAGCTCCTTTATGCTTCCGTGCCCTATCTTGCGGTCACGGATTATGCTGTCTCTGACAGCCTTGTAGTTGCGTTGGTCTATCCTTGCGCCAAAGCCGTTCAAGAGCTCCAGAAATTTCTGGTCAAAGTGGTCGATAAAGTCCCACTCGTCCACAAGCGTCTGGCCGAGATCAAAGAACACGAACGGCGGCTTGGACATTTTTGTTCCGGTTACCACACGACTGTTATTATTCTATCTTTCTCCCCTGCAAAAGCAAGGTGGGAACACTTTAAATATCGTGTACCGCTTTTGACGCGCTGGTCTGTAATGTCTACTAAAAGGGATTATGATATCATCGTGGCAGGCGGCGGCCTTGCCGGCCTTATCATGGCGTCCTCTGCAGCCTACTACTCAAAGCAGTCAATGAAGATTCTAGTGGTCGACAGAAACCCGATCCTGCAGATGGGCAAAAAGACCATCTCTGGGTGGGTTTGCGGCGACGCGGTGGGCAAGAACACCGTCGACTATATGGGCGACAGGATAGGGATCAGGTGGGACTACCCTGAGATAGAACACCCAGTCAAGGGCGTCATCGCTTATTCTCCCGATCATGAGACGGGCATCTCGTTTGACGGCGAGGGATACATCCTTAATCGACGCTTGCTGCCGCAGAGACAGCTTAAAGACGCCAAAAAGTTTGGAATCGAGATCAAAGAGCGCGTGGCTCTCCGCTCGGTAATTACGGAGGGTAACACAGTCATTGGTGTTGAAGGCGATGACCTTGACAGGAAGACAGTATTCAAAAAGACGGCGGAGCTAGTAGTCGACTGCACTGGCGTTACATCAGTATTGCGTACAAACCTCCCGGTAAAGTCGTTTATTCAGCGCAGAATCGATCGCGATGACCTTGAAGCAACAGGCAGGTACATCTACAATTTCGACCTTGCACGGGACGACAAGACGTGCTTTGATCCTGATTACTGCATCATACATCTGGATCAAAAGCTCGCGCCCGGCGGTTACGGCTGGGTCTTTCCGAAAGGCAAGAGCAAGGTCAACATCGGACTTGGCGTCCAGCAGAAGGCGTTTGAAGCCCGCAACAAGGAAATGGGAGTCCACACAGATCTCAAGACGCTTATCGATGAATACGTCGAGGCGAACCCTGTTGTCGAGAACCCGCGCCTTGCAGACGGCAAGGAAGACGACGGCAACGCCTGGGGCACTTGGCAGGTCTCGGTAAGGCGCCAGAATGACTGCCTCGTGGCAAACGGCTACATGATAGTGGGCGACTCGGCTTGGATGCCCAAGCCCCTTGACGCCGGAGGCATCGGCCCTGCGATAATCGCCGCAACAATAGCAGGCAAGGACGCGGTAGAGGCGGTGCAGTCAGGCGACACGTCGGAGAAAGGTCTGTGGCAGTACAACAAGCACTTTATCGACGACTATGGCTACAAGACTGCTGGCCTTGAAGTTTTCAGGAGGATGCTGCAGGGGCTGACGAATGAGCAGATAAACTACGGCATGAAGCACTTTTTGTCCAAAATGGACATTGACAAGATAACAAGGGGCGAGCACCCAGAGTTTAGCACTGTCGACAAGCTGGGCATGATAATCCGGGGAGCCATCAATAAAAAGCTGGCAGAAGATCTGAAGTACTGCGCCAGCGTGAATAAGGTGCTTGTGGATCATTATTACAACTACCCTGATGCGCCTGAAAGGTTCCCTGACTGGAACAAAAAGTTGCAGGGCATGCTTGCGGAAGCGTTTGCAAGGTATAAGTGAGAACTAGTTATAACCAGCACGCATTTGTCGATATAGAGCCATTATTTGTTTTTATGAATAATAGGAGAATATAACCTGATTATGATCAAAGTAGTCATCAATTTCAAACGTTAGCTAATTATAAATAACATCAAGCAGAGATGCGATCTGAATTAGGTACTCTGTATTCCAACTATGTGGTATCATATTATATTATATTCTTTTACACTAATAGCTCATAGTGGATGACGACCTCTTATGCAAACTTTCCAGTGCACGAGACGATAGAGATCAGTGAAATTTCAGACATCCGGCGCGCAGTCGACAGGATGGTCGAAGCGTATGAGCGGCAGAGCCCTGACAATTTCAGCTACCGCATTTTACTGCCAAGGGGCGACAAGTTGACAGGCAAGGCAAAGCGAATAGGGCTTGCGTTTCAGGGCGAATTCGTGCTGGGATTGAGAAGGCGCCACATCGTGCCAAACGTGCGCGAGGTACGATACGTGCATGATGAAAGCCACTACGGGTGGCTGCTTGCAAACCCGCAGGTCTATGAGCGGTTTGAGAAAAAGACTTGATCTGCTAGGAATTTTGCACGGAGGACCTTGTGTGAGAATGGGCCCCGAGAGACTCGGTTTCACGGTGAGTTCGGGCACCGTCTATAAGAAAAAAGACAGGAGCTACAGGGGGTGGCTGCACAAACAAGGTTGTAGCCTACTATATATGATGGATTCAGGCTTAATTCCGATCCGACGAGGAAATAAAAGAGTATGGACAAGCCAACTATATCCTTTTGTCATATGTTGTGGCTGAATTGGCAGCATTATTTCTTGTAGTATCCAACAGTGTGAGATCAAGGTGGCAAGCTATATGTTCATGTATGTAAAAATCCGCATTATTACCAGTCAACTTATGCCAGAGCAGAAAGGGTATAATAGTAGCCGCGTTTTTTTGACAGAAATTATTGCAATGATATGATACTAGCGGAGCCCATCTTCTTGCTGAGCCTTGTCTTCCTTGCCTTTAAAGCGCGACATAAAGAACGGCTGGTCGAGCTTCATCGCGTTGCTCAGCACCACCGACACGATTCCTCCAAAGAGAAAGCCGCCAATGATGTCTGTCGGGTAGTGCTGCGTCAAGTATAGGCGCGTAATTCCAATTATTACGGGAAAAGCCCACAAGGCATATGCTGCTGTCTTTGACTTGTTGTATAGCGCAAACCCGACAATGAACGCCAGAGCGGTTGCGTTGGCGGTATGCCCTGAAGGGTAGGAAAAGCCGGCCGCAATGGGGCCGGGGCTGTCGCTCTCAAGTGTGAAATTCTCGGGCAGGTCAATGGCAGGATCAAAGCCATAGGGCGGGATCTCTCTTCCAACGAGAGGCTTGATGTACATCACCGCGACTGCAAGCGTAACGAGGGCAATGAGAAATATCATGCCTACCTTGCGTGTCCGGCGGATTATCGTAATGACTATGCCAAAGACAAAAAGCGTGGTCATATCGCCAAGCGTGGTGATAGCTATCATTGCAGCGTCAAGGCCGGCGTTGCCGTGGATTGACTTAAAATATCGGCTTACAGCGTCATCAGCTTCAAATGTTGCTCCGGAAGCAACTACCATAGTAAATATTACAAACACCGCGACAAGGGCCGCAAAATACATCGTCCGGGTCCTTATCATCCAAGGCGGCCTGATTGCTGTTGTTGTTGTTGTTGTTGACAACTAGTGAAAGAGCGGCCCTGTTGCCGTTTAATTGTTTTCCCTATACTTTTGCACTACATTGGAGGCAGGCTTTGTTCTCTTCTGCCTGGGCAAAATACAAAGTGACGTTGCATGCCCTGCAGGTCACGGGCTCTAGCGTGTTCCACAGCCTGTAATAGCGGGTGTTGAAATTCTGCGCTATCGGCCTCAGCAGCCCCGACTTTTCCATTTCAAGAAGCACGTCCTCAAAGTCGAGCACGTCTAAATTCATCGCGCTGTACCGGTCGTTCTGGTTCAGATGGCCCAGTATCTCGTCATTTGAGAACCTCACGTCGGAATCATTAAAATTGTGAAATATTACTTTGCGGATGTCGTGCCTGCTTACCTTGTTTGCGGCTGTCGACATTTTTATTAGAGGCCCTTTGAGTCGTCATGCAGTTTCTTGGCAGACGCAGGGTCCCTGTCTGCATAGTACTTTACCATGCCAAGTTTCAGCACCTTGAGCGACAGGAGAGCACACTTGATCCTTGCCGGGCCCAAGTTGATGAGCCCGATGTTCTCCAGAATATCGTCTTTTGCCAAATCCTTGACCGACGTCAGTGGCTTGCCCTGCACCATTTCAGTCAGCATCGAGGCACTTGCTTGGCTGATTGCACAACCCCTACCCTCGAACCTGATATCTTTTATCTTGTCGCCGTCTACCTTCAGGTGGATGTCTATCTCGTCGCCGCAGAGCGGGTTGCTGTCATGTATGCTCACATCCGCGTCTGTCAGCTTGCCCTTGTTCCTCGGGTTGCGGTAGTGGTCTAGGATTATCTCGCGGTAAATGTCGTCACTCAAATCTTGAATAGCCTCCTTGCTTCGTCAAGCGCGTCAATGAATATGTCGATTTCCTCTTTTGTGTTATAGATATAAAAACTTGCCCTAGATGTTGCTGCGACGTCGAGCCTCTCCATGAGCACCTGCGCGCAGTGGTGTCCCGACCTTATCGCGACGCCGTGGTCGTTCATTATCGTGGCTAGGTCATGAGGGTGGATGTCACCGATGTTGAATGACACCACGCCGCCCCTGTCCTTGGCATTTCGCGGGCCGTAAAGCGTGACGCCCTTAATGCCGGCAATCTTGTCAATCGCGTACTTTGTCAGCTCAATTTCATGTTCTCTGACCTTGTCCATGCCAATGTTGTTCAAATAATCGATAGCAGCGGCAAAGCCTATGACGTCGGCGATGTTGGGCGTTCCACCCTCGAACTTGTACGGGAGGTCGTTATACCTCGTCTCGTACTTGTGGACCTCCTTTATCATGTCGCCTCCGCCCATGAACGGTGGCATCGTTTCAAGGAGCTCTTTCTTGACGTAAAGGATGCCTACTCCTGTTGGGCCCAGCATCTTGTGGGCCGAGAAAGCCATAAAGTCGCAGTTCATTTTCTGGACATCGACCTGCATGTGCGGTACCGACTGTGCCCCGTCAATCAACACCGGGATTCCTTTTTCATGGGACATCTTTATGATGTCGTTCACCGGCACGATGGTGCCAAGGACATTTGACATGTGCGACACGGAAACAAGCTTCACCTTGTTACTGTCAAGATGCTTCTTGTATTCCTGCATCTTCAAATAGCCGTTGTCGTCAACTCCTATGTATTCCAGCTTGGCTCCTTTTTCGCCTGTCAGTATCTGCCAAGGAACGATGTTGCTGTGGTGCTCTATCTCTGTGATGACAATCCTGTCATCCTTTTTGATGTTGGCTCTGCCCCACGAGTAGGCGACTAGGTTTATCGCCTCGGTGGCGTTGCGGGTAAAAATGATCTCTTCGGTGGACTTGGCGTTGACAAACTTGGCAACCTTTTCTCTTGTCTTTTCAAATGCAAGCGTGGCTTCTTCTGCCAGCTGGTGCACTGCCCTATGGATGTTTGAATTGTAATTCATGTAATAGTCATGGATAGCGTCAATGACTGCAAGCGGCTTTTGAGTTGTTGCCGCGTTGTCAAGGTAGACCAGAGGCTTGCCTCCGCTTACCTTGCGCTTGAGTATGGGGAAGTCCTCCCTTATCTTTTCAACATTTAGTGCGCCTTGTTTCTGCATCATTTTGCTAGTCCAACTTGATGTAAATGGCGTCATCCTGTATTTTAACCTTGTAAGTTTTAAGCGGCTCTTCTGCAGGCTGGTTCTGCGGCACTCCGGTGTCGAGCTTGAACGCCGACAGGTGCAGCGGGCAGGTGACTGTCTTTTCCTCCTCGTTCATGACGCCCATCGATAAATCTGCATAAGCGTGCGTGCATATCCTGTCAGTGGCAAATACCTGGCCGCCAGCCCTTGCTATCAGGATCTTTTTCTCGCCGTGATCAAAATCAAGCAGGTCACCGTTCTTAAGCGACTTTGCATCGCATACCCTTATCCAGTCTTCTTCCATGGGCGATTACTCTACCTCCTACCTGTATTTGTAGTGCTTTTCAAAGATGTCCTGCGTTTCTCGGTAGCGCGACTTTTCTACTTCAAGGATCTGCTCCATCGCCTCGTCGGTCCTGAGCATGAGAGGCCTGCTCTGCCATTTGTTCTCTATCAAATAGTTTACCCACGCTCTTATCGTCGGGCCCATCCTGCGCGACAGTGGCTCGAGGAATCCGTTTACGATCTCGCGCTTGGCGCCTTCTCTGCTCAGACCTCTGGTGGTCAGGTAGTAGATCTGGTTCTCGTCAATCTGAGCGACTGACGCCGAGTGCGTCGCCTTGACCTCGTTGGTCTCGATTTCAAGGCCGGGTATCGAGTCGGACTTGGCGCCCCTATCAAGCAGGATTGCATGGCCTGCCAAGTATGATTCTGTGCCCTTGCCGCCCTTGCCTATCTTGATCATGCCCTTGAAGAGCGACTTTGAAGTGTCCTTGAGCACCGACTTGACGAGCACCCTCCCCCTTGAATGCTGACCGTAGTGAATCAGGTTTGAAGTGACGTCAAAGGACTGGTTGGCAATCCCAAAAATGATCTCGACGTCCTCTGCGGACGCACCAGGACCCTTCATTATGCTGTCTGTCTTGTAGCGCGATAGAAGTGACCCGAACATGCCGATGTACCACGACATCTTGGCATCTCTTTCAACAAACGCCTTCCTGTTTGACACGTTGATAGTGTCTGCTCCCATCGCCTGGAGCGTCACCAATTCAAGGTGGGCGTTGGGGTTGACGTAGGTCTCGACAAGCTCAAAGTAGCCCTGCTGGACGTCCTGCCTGCCTGACGCGCCTGGCGCATACAGTTCCTGCACAACGGTAGCTTTTGAGCCAGTGTCTGCGACGATAACGTTGTGCGAAATAAGTGAAGTCCCGTCGTCTGCAAGCGAAGTGATTATCCTTATCGGGTCTTCAAGAACGACATTTCTTGGAATGTAAATGAAAACTCCTGACTGAAATGCCGATGCTTCAAGCGCAAGGAACTTGTCTTCGAGATAGTTAAGCTGGTTTGCGTTCATGTGCGCCTTGACTACGTCTTCGTGGTTCTTGAGGGCGTCTCTGATGCCTGAAACGACGACGCCCTGCTTGGCCAGACTGTCGCGGAGAAATATCCTGCTTATTTCCGGCCCTACCTGCAGGATGCCCGTTTTTTCCTGCTCGAGCTCCTTGAGCCTGTCATTCAAGTCTTTGCTCAAGTTAGCCGGCCTTGGCTGCTGGGCGTTGGCAAGGTGCACGCTCGTGGGCTTGATCTTGTTGACGTCTGAATACTTGCTATAAAGCGGCGACACTTCTGCAGGCAGGGACTCGTACTGCGAGAATGCCTGCTTGCGCATCGCAGCAAGCCAGCCGGGCTCCCCTCTGCCCGCCAGCGAATCGACATACTGGCTATTAATGGATGACAGGGTAGTCGTCGTCATCATTTTATGCGATCACCGAAAAAGAAGGAAGGAAGGTGATTTAGCCGACAGAGCCTTCCATTTCCATCTTGATAAGTCTGCTAAGCTCTACAGCATATTCCATTGGCAGCTCTTTTGTGAATGGGTCCATGAATCCGCCCACGATCATTGACAGCGCGTCAGACTCTGAATATCCCCTGCTCATCAGGTAGAATATCTGGTCTTCGCCTATCTTGCCGACTGTTGCCTCATGGGTTATAGTGGCGTCATCCTCGTTGATTTCAATGTACGGGTATGTGTCTGTTCTCGAGTGCTCGTCAAGCAAAAGTGCGTCACATCTGACATTGGACTTGACGCCTGTAGCTCCCTTGGCCACGTGCAGCAGTCCCCTGTATGTCGTCCTGCCAGAGTCCTTGCTCACTGACTTGCTCGTGATTCTTGAAGTTGTGTTTGGCGCAAGGTGAACTGCCTTGGCACCTGCGTCCTGATGCATTCCAGATCCCGCAAACGCCACCGATATTACTTCAGCGTGTGCGTTCTTACCCAGCATGTAGACTCCAGGGTACTTCATTGTTAATTTGCTTCCAATGTTTCCGTCAACCCACTCCACTGTCGCACCTTCATAAGCATAGGCCCTCTTTGTCACGAGGTTGTAGACGTCCTTGCTCCAGTTCTGGATTGTCGTGTATCTTATTTTGGCGCCCTTCTTCGCAATCAATTCAACGACTGCGGAGTGCAATGATTCGGTTGTATAGACTGGCGCCGTGCACCCTTCGATGTAGTGAACTTCGGCTCCTTCGTCTGCGATAATAAGCGTGCGCTCAAACTGGCCGATGTTCTCTGCGTTTATCCTGAAATACGCCTGCAGAGGCAGTTCGACCTTGACATTTGGCGGGACGTAAATGAACGAGCCGCCAGACCATACCGCGCTGTTGAGCGCAGCAAACTTGTTGTCCTCCGGCGGGATTACCTTGCCAAAGTGCTTTTTGACAATGTCTGGATATTGCTTGACCGCTGTGTCAGTATCAACGAAAATTACTCCCTGCTTTTGCAGGTCTTCCCTCAAATTGTGATAAACGGTTTCAGATTCATATTGAGCACCCACGCCTGCAAGGAACTTGCGCTCTGCTTCCGGGATGCCGAGCTTTTCAAACGTGTTCCTTACCGATTCAGGAACCTCGTCCCAGCTCTTGCTGGTCTTTTCTGACGCCTTGGCATAGTAGTAGATGTTCTGGAAGTCGATCTTGGACAGGTCGCCTCCCCAATTTGGCATCGGCTTGCTCATGAAGACATCGTATGACCTGAGCCTGAAATCCCTCATCCAGTCCGGCTCGCCTTTCAGCTTGCTGATCTCCTCGACCGTGCCCCTTGAGAGCCCCTTCTTGCTGAGGAATATATACAGCTCTGTAGAGTCCTTAAAGTCATACTTGCTATAGTCCATGTTCAGATCTTTTGCAGTCATATGCAGTTAGTATAACGCTGTTATGTTTTATATATATTTTCCATTTTTCCATGGGTGTCTCAGTGAATTTGCACAAGCTAACTACCATGCTCTGCAATAATTACCCGAAAGCTGAAGACTCGAAAACTGCATATAATGCTGGAACTTCATCCGGCAGCAAATGCAAGAGCTTTCAGTAGGTGTAAAAGGGTTCAACATTCGATATAAGGAATCAGGAAGAGAACATGCTGTTTCTACTACAAAGAGGCACATCCTGTTCATACACGGCATCGGCTCGTCGTCGGACAGGTGGCTGGACATCCCAGACGCACTAGCAAGATATTTCCATACAATATCTGTCGACCTGATAGGCTTTGGAGGAAGCGACAAGCCCGCGACGATGGATTACAACATAAAGAACCTTGCAGAATTTATTCTGGAATTCATGGACAAGGTGAAAATTGACGATGGCAGGACAGCGATTGTAGGCCATTCCCTTGGCGGATACATTGCCGCCGAAGTCGCCATGCAGAAAAGGGACACACTTGAAAGGCTTGTTTTGATAGATTCATCAGGGATGCTTGAAAAGCCAACTCCTCTGCTTGAAGAGTACCTCGACGCCGCACTGAGTCCTTCATATGAAAAGGTAAAGAAAGTGTTTGAGCAAATGACAAGCTATCCTTTTGCAATTCTTCCTATTCTGATCGAGCTTTTCATAAAAAGGATGGAATCGCCCGGCGCCAAGCATGCATTCAAGTCCGCTTTTCTGGATAGCACGAGAAATAGAATCGATTTGGCAAGATTGAATTCAATTGGAGATATGCCTGCTTTGATCCTATGGGGGTCAGACGACAGAGTAATACCAGTTGAGCATTCAAAACTGTTCAAACAGGTATTCAGAAATGCCCCTGTTGAGATAATAGAAAATGGAGGCCATGCGCCGTTTGCAGAAAAGCCTGCTCTGGTGTGCGAGATATTGCATTCTTTCATGTCATGAAAAATAGACAAGTTAGCCGCTGTTTCCGCCTGCAGGGCTTCTCGCTTCTGACTTTTTCATTTCCAGCGCGCCTTTTCTCACCATGGTTTGGGCGTCAGGCGAGAGGTCGCCCATCTTGATTTCACCTGTTTTCAACTTCTCGATGGCCTGCTTGACCGACAAGCTGCTTCTTGGGCCAGCAACTTGCAGGTCAAGGACACTTTGGCCTGCCTTTTCGCCCAGCACCCAGAGCAGTTCCTCAATCCTGCCCCTGTTGGTAGCGAGGCGCTCCGAGTGTTCTGCGAATGCAGTCTCGTTGTGATCCCTGATCGCTCTGGCAAGCATCTTGGCAATCGAGCTTGACTGGCCCTCCAGGAGGTCTATCCTCAGCCTTACGTCCTTCTCGGCACGCAAAACTGGCTAGTCTTCTGCGGAGGAGGCTTTAATCATTTCTTCTCTTGGTCGACCAGAAGGTGCCGTCTGATGTCTTCCACTTCTTGTAATCCCGCAAAATCTGGGCGTGGTCAAAGGCTATCTCTTGCTTTTCGATGGTGCCAAGCTCTACCCACTCGATGCTCTCCGCGTCATCGCCAGCTTTGTCAGAGCCTCCTACGATTATTCCTACGAAAACTATGCTCATGATGTGCTTTCTCGGGTCGCGCTTCGGGTCGGAATAGACGCCCAGAATTTCGATCGGCTCGACTTCAAGTGTCGTCTCCTCAATCGCCTCCCTCCTTGCCGCTTCCTCGGCTGTCTCGCCTTCGTTAATGAAGCCGCCTGGCAGTGCCAGCTGACCTTTGAATGGGTCTTTCTTACGCCTCACCATAAGGATCTTGGAATCGCGCTGCAAAATGATATCGGCTGTGGGCGTGGGATTGCGGTATTCTTTCATGAAGTACCATGGGCATGCACTGTATTAACGACTCTAGCTCTTGCAATAATTCCAATATTGCAGAACTTTACTTTCAGAAATAGCATAAATTTCGACACCAATACTAAAATCAATATAGTATTTCTAAAATGTGCTAAATTCTTATTAATATGTACGGCCATTAGTACTATAATGTCTGCCATTTTTGAAATGGAAGATACGCCAGCTCCTCTCACGATTTGCCCAAGATGTGGAAGGCAGGTAAGGATCGACGGGCACTGCGAGTGCGAAATGCTATTCTCAGACACATATCGTTACCGAAAGGCAAAGTAAACGACGATAATAAATATGGAGGCGAGCTGATCGCTAGCCTAGGTCAGGTAGCTCAGCAGGCTAGTCTGCCCAAGACAGGATTTGTCAATGCGCTGCGGGCCCATGTAATCAGGAAAGTCGCACAGCATCCCGCGGCCTGTTATTTTTTGCTCAAAACCATTCAGGATTTTCTCTGCGTATTCCCTGTTGGCCGCTACGTAGCTTGAGTTGAGTGGCTCTTGGAAATTGTATATCCGCTTGTACGTTTCAACTCCCCCGGGGATCTCGAGCAATTTCAAAACGATTTTCATCCGCTCCCAGATGTCAGTCCGCAGCCTCAGCATCGCGCCAAACATGTGGCGAAGGCCGGCCGCCTCGCAAGCGTCCGCCACGGCGTCAAGCTCCCAGTCGCTGTCGGTGACAAGCGGCATTATCGGGTCAACGTTAACTCCACAGCATACTCCTGCGTCGGTGAACTTTTTGACGGCTGCAAATATCCTGCCGGCCGGCGCCGTGCCCGGCTCCACCACCCTGCGTATTTTTTCGTTGCATGTTGTTATCGACCACACGATAAAGCAGTTGTGCCTGTATTGCCTGTGGAGCTCGAGGTCACGCTCGATTATTGCAGATTTTGTGAATATATAGTACGGCACGTTGTATTTCTGCAGCACCTCTAGACATCTTCTGGTAAGCCGAAAGCGAAGCTCTGCCGGCTGGTATGCGTCAGTCGCAGAGGCCACCATTACAGGGTCGATGGTGTCGGACTTCCATGAAGCAAGCTGCTTGTCAAGCACTTCAGGCGCGTTGCTCTTTGCGTAAATCCTGTCGTAAAACTCGGGCGACCACTCGTACGTCGCGTAGCAGTAGGCGCAGCGGTGACCGCACCCCTGGTACGGGTTTATCGCAAGGCCATTATAGTTCTTTACCACAAAGGGGTGGATTATCGACTTGCTCGTCTTTGTTTCAAATCTTGCTGCTCCGCTATACCAGACTCCTGACATGTTTGCACATGCAAGGGCATGCCATAATATAAGGCGGGCAGCACCTCTGCGGGGGAGAGGGGGATAATACTCGTCACGCAGCCGTTGTCCAGCACAAGTGAAATAGAAGAAGTATAGTTTTTTATTGCTGCAGATGTGCAGGTCACGTATGAGAGTAGGCGTGGCAGGCCTCGGGCTAATGGGTTCCGGCATTGCAGCACGGCTGACAAGCACCAGCCATCCTGTATCTGTGTACAACCGCAGCAGGCAGAAGGCAGAGCGCTTTTCCAAAATCGCCAAAGTGGCTGCAAGCCCGAAAGAGCTTGCCGACAATTGCGACATCATTATTACAGTAGTCACTGATTTTGACGCCGTCAGAGAAGTGCTCTTGGGAGAAGAAGGCGTGATAAAATCAAGCAACCACAGCCTGATTGTGGCAGACGCAAGCACAATAGCGCCTTCCGAGTCAGAGCATTGCGCCAAGACCCTGCGGCAAGCGGAAATAGAAATGCTTGGCATGCCCGTCATGGGAGGGCCTGCGGCAGCAGAGGCAGGCGAGCTTGTGCCCATGATTGCAGGCAGTAGGCAGGCGTATGAGAAGGCTCTGCCTGTCATTGAAAAGCTGGGCAGGCCGTATTACATCGGAGGCAAAGATGGGGCTGCAAATGTGATCAAGCTGGCGCTCAATCTGAACATTGGGCTCATTGCTAGCGCGGTCTCAGAAGGGATAACCCTTGCTAGAGGTTCAGGCATTGACCCGTTGATATTCATCCAGATACTGAACTCTACCTATTTCAAGACGGGTCTATCGGAGAAGAAAGGGCCCAAAATGGTAAGCGGCGACTTTACTCCTTCATTCTACCTCAAAAACATGCTCAAGGACTTGGAGCTTGCAGCAAGCACCGCGCAGGCAACCGGTATCACGCTCCCGCAGACGGCCCTAGCGCAGCAGATCTTTCGCGCTGCAAACAACAGCGGGTTTTCAGAGCAGGACTATACTGCAATCTGTGCTTTTCTGGCAAAAACAAACGGGATCGAAAACAAATGAAGCTGAACATCGTAAAAGAAGTAAAGGCAGACGAGTTTACGGTATTTGCGTCGCTGCCAGACATGGGGCGCGTGGGCGGGCTGGTGTCGTCATTCATGTCGCAGCACCTAAAGACAGAGCTGGCGGCCGAGATAGCGTCAAGCGACAAGCCTTGGGTCTCGTACTCTGACGGTGTGGTGAAAAGCGTAAGCGACGTTTACAAGTTGTTCTACGACAAGCAGCACAGGATGTTTATTTTTACAGGAGAGTCACAGCCGCAGGATCCCAGCGAGCTCCACAGGCTGTGCAACATGCTCCTTGACCATCTCCAGTCTATAGGCACGGTGAAAAAGCTGTACGGGGCTGGCGGCTATTTGCGCGAGCAGGTGACAGGTGCGCCCCGGGTATGCGGGGTCGTGAGCAGGGCAGAGTTGAAAAAGGCGCTGGCAAAGGTGGGGATCGACCCTGTTGGTAGCGAGATAACGACGATAACATGGTTCAATGGCCTTATTCTCGGCCTATCGGCGGAACGCAAGATAGACGCGATAGGTCTGTTTGGCGAGATAGCCGAAACGACTGTGCCGCAGCCACTTGCAGCAAAGAGCATCCTGTCGGCGTTCACACGTCTGGAAGGAATACAGATAGACACCAAGCCGCTCGACCAGCAGTACGAGTCGATACTGGAAGAAATTCAGAAAAAGAAAGAGCCATCAAAATTCGGGCCTGGCATCCGCTAATCGCTTATATATGGCTCTCATCGCGTTCTTGCGGCGGCCAGCCAGCATCATCGCAGCGCCAGCTGCAGCCAAAATGCCGCGGCTGTTCTATTGCAGGCAGCTGCAATCATGCACACTATTCAGGGATAGGTCGCCTCTGTACATATTTATGAGTATGCCTACCCTGACAGCACAATAATTTTTTTATTGCGCTTTGCCATTCTTGGGTTCAGTCAACGTTCTTTTTTTGCCTCTATTCTCCACAGTTTTATGATATCCGGTTCCCAAGGGCCGCTGCCTCCATAGCCTGAAGGCGTTTGTTCTGAAAGGAAGATTTCTGCAATTTCTGCTGCCTGCTTTGCTGACACTGGGCTCCATCCGCATTGCTGGACTAGTGCCGACTGCAATGCCGCAGGCTCGAATTTAATCCCATTTTGAAGCAAGATTTGCAGCGTCTGGCATACTGCCATTCTGTATTGAGCAGGGAAAGGTGGAGTCGACTCTGTAAATGCAAATTTCAGGTGCTTGAATGCAGTGATGGCCACTCTGTCGACATAGATTGACGGAAGCTCGGGATTGTCAAAGTCTTTGGCAAAGTTGCGCTTAGCCCAAGAATCTACTTCTTCTGCCAGCCAAGGAATGACCATCATCTTTGAAACTCTTGGTATCTGATCTAATGCGTCGAGGTAGCTGGCTATGGGATGAATCGCCAGCATAGGCCTGTCCAGACCATCTCTTGGTATAGTGGTCCTGGTAACAAGTTCAACAATGGAATTGGCAAGCATGACGCGGTATACGTCCCGTCTATGAAACATCGCAAGTTGACCCAATCCCTGATGCCTTGCAATGCCTCCAATGTTTTCCCTTTGATTGACTGCCAGCCAGCCTCCTGTAGTTCTTGAATTCTCGATTAGCCACTGCAAACCCTTATGAAGCAAGAGGAAATCCGTCCCCTCTATGCCTAGAAAAAAGCACTGCTTCGGCAATTCAGTTAGATCTTGCTTTCCTTACTGCTAAAACTATTTCGCCACTAGCTGTGTGGTTTTGCCCCAACTTCAGTGTATGCGTGATCCAAGCGGGGCTTCATCGCTAGCAGTGAGAAACACTGGCTTGCCCTCCGGCCCATCTGCCGCCAAAAGCATTCCACGAGAGATGATGCTTCCTATCTTTTTTGGCTCGAGATTGGTGCAGACGACCACTATCTTGCCGATAAAGTCTTCAGGCTTGTAGTAGGGCGCGCCCCCGACGGCAAGCTCTCTCTGCTCCATGCCAAGGTCGACTTTGGCCTTGAACACCTTCTTCATGCCCGGTATGCTCTCCGCTTGGATTACTTTGCCTACCCTCAGGTGCACCTTTGAAAACTCCTCAAACGTGATGAATTGATCTGCCGCCGGCTCGCTCATATGAGTGCAGAAGATAGTTGCAGGGTTATAAAATCAATTATGCCAATATCCTCTTTGCCGCTTGCGAGTAGAACAACGTATCTGGGATGTAGTGCCTGAGCCTGATGCCCGTCTTTTCTCTGCCAGAGCCAATTACGTATCGCGGCCTTGGGTTCGGAGACGAAATCGCGTCGACTATTGCATCGGCGACTATACTTGCCGGCAGCCCCTTATGCGCGCCACGCAGGTACTTTTTGTAGGCTTTTTCAAACCTTGAATTCTTTAGCCGGTCGAGCTTGGAATTTGTGACCGCATGTATGCTTGTTTCAATGACGCCAGGATTGATGTTTGCCACCTTGACGCCGGTGTTCCATAGCTCCATCCGCAGGGCGTCTGCCACTGCTTCAAGGGCGTGCTTGGTCGCGCAATAGGCGCCTATCAGTGGAAGTGAAACAAGCCCTGCCATGGAACTGACGTTCACTATCCTGCCCTCATTCTTCTGTATCATGAGCGGAAGAACCTGCTTTGTGAGCCCGATGAGGCCAAAAAAGTTGGTTTCAAATTGGATCCTCAATGATGCCATGGTGATGTCCTCAATTGCTCCCGGCTCGACGTAGCCAGCGTTGTTTACAAGCCCAAATATCTGCCCCTTTCCCGCAATCCTATCTACTATGGGACCAAATGTTTCAGGCTTGGTGACGTCAAATTCTACTGGGACATAACTTCCTGCGGGCAGCTCCTGTGACAGCTCGCTCAGCCTGTTGTAGCTGCGAGCAAGGCCAAACACCCTGTAGCCGGCCTGCACAAGCCTGACAGTTGAGGCCCTGCCAATGCCACTTGACGCGCCAGTGACAATTACCGATTTCAATTACAATGTTGCTGGCAAAAGTGGGTAGAAAAACCTTGAGGATCGGTTAGATTATAATATAAGCATCTGGCGCGCATTACTGTTGTAGTGGGTGTTTTAGTTTTTTCGCACGAGCAGGACGTCGACGGCCTCTTTTCCGCTGCAATTCTAAAAATTGCATTTCCAGATTGCGAAGTTATGCTCACAAATTACGGCCTTGAAAAAATGCAAGCTGTCGCAAGCAAGATAGGATCGTTTATGCAAGATAATAAAGCGCCTGGCACCATCATAATTGCAGACATTGGAGTAAACGAGGAGAGCTACTCGCCGGTGCTGCTGGCGCTCCAGCGCGCAAAGGAAAAGGGATGGAAGAACATCTGGGTGGATCACCACATCTGGCTACAAGAATCAAGAGACAAGTTAGCGCAGGTCTGCGAGATGGTCATTTCCTCAGAAGAGGCTGAGGAAATGAAAAAGTGCACTGCCGAGCTGTGCACTGAGAAATTCGCGCCTGGCAGCAGACTTGCGAGGCAGCTGGCAAGCATCGCGCACAGGACCGACTTTCCAGACTCGGTCAGATTCCCGATACCTCCGCTGACTGCGCTTATCTCGTACTACCTTGGCTTTCCAGAGCTAACCTGCAGGCTACACCTGATCGTGGAAAGCGTTGCCCGCGGCGTGCTGTGGAATGCAGAAATGCAAGACGATATCATAGAGGCGTCGCGCCTTATCGACGAGTCGCTTGTCAGATCGGTTGGCAACATGACTATCAAGGAATTTTCTTTAGATGGCTACCACCAACAGCAGCCGGCTCGGGTCGCGATAGCCAAGTCGGACACATTTGTGAGCAGGTCGATGCTCCTTGGCAAGATAATGGACGATTCTGACGTAGACATTGCGATTGCATTCACGGACGACGGCAAGGTGAGCATCCGCAAAAAGAACGATGTCAAGAACAGCTTTAATTGCAGCGAAATTGCACAAGAGTTCCGAGAAGGAGGCGGCCATGAAGGCGCCGCCGGCGGATTCCTGAAGATGAGGCCGCAGGATAGCAGCGACGGCACGGCGGTGGACGAGATAGTGAGCGCACTTGAGTCGTATTTTGCAAAAAAGAAGACTGCTACTTGACTATTTTGTCGAAAGGCTTCATTGCAGCCGGCAGGCTTTCTAGCAAGTCTGTCGCTGCCATGTGGAGCCCGACACGCTTGAACGCTAGGTTGCCTGCAAGGCCGTTATAGTAGACGGCAAGGAGCGCCGCTTCAAACGATTCCATCTTTTTTGCCATCAGCCCGGCAACAAGGCCGGATAGCACATCGCCTGTTCCTCCAACAGTCATTGCGCTGTTGTGGGTTTTGTTGACGCCTACTCGCCGGCCATCAGAAATTACGTCCACGGCTCCTTTCAGGAGCACCGTTATGCCGTATTCCTTTGCCACAGACTGGACGTTTGAAATCCTCTCCTTCTCTGTCTTGCCGGCTTCGCGCTGGAAAAGCCGCTTGTATTCCCCTGCATGGGGGGTGACCACTGCGCCGGTGCCCGAGATCTCGGGCAGTATTTCCGGGATTAAAGCTGAAGCGTCCAGCAGCAGGCGAGTGCCGGCCTCCTTGAGCTTTTTCACAAGTACGGCTATGGCGTCAGGATCTGCAATGCTCATGCCCATACCAATGGCCGCCGCGTCGGCGCGCTTGGGGAGCATCGCGGCAAGCCTATTTGCAGAGCCAACCGTCAACTTGTCGTCTGGCAGTGGGAGTGCGATTATGGCCGGGGAGAACGACCTGACGGCAGTGATTATAGAGCGGGGAACTGCAGTGTACACCAAGTCAGTGCCGGACCTGAGTGCGGCCATCGAGGTCAGGACTGGCGCGCCGTGATAAAACCTGCTGCCGCCGGCTACCAGAACCGTCCCGTTGTCTCCCTTCTTTGAGGACGCGTGACGTGCTGGTGCCAGCCGCCTTGCAAGGCTGCCTGTAATTGTTATTATTACTGCCAACTGCTTTGGAAGCGTTACTTTGCATAGGCGAATAAACTTTGCCAATCACTTTATGAGGTAAAAAATCAGATCGGCAAAACATGCGAGAAGACTCTGTAATGACGATGATGATGTGATTTTAAGATAGCGCGCAATTATCCGTAGTGGAATGGAATACAGAAAACGATTCCATAAATGATAAATCAACTGAATAGTTGCCCGCTTCGACGCAATCGAGCAAAAACAGAAAACAACAACAACAACCACAACAGCAGCTGCTTCTTGCAGCACTTGGAATTGCCGCGGCTCTAGCAACCGCCGGATCTATAACGACCACAACAAATCAGGCGTATGCATCACCTTTAGACGAGGTTCTGGATGGAGAGGGTGGTCTGGTGATTCCTGCCTACGGCCGGGACAGCAACTGAGATGTCATAATTGACGCCAAGAAT
>CAMLKF010000034.1 GCA_946480575.1 uncultured Nitrososphaera sp.
ACATAGACGCGGCAACAGCGAGGCTTGAGGCAGCGCAATAAAAAATAATAATAATAATATATATATACGTTGTTGGATTTATCAATCAAAAGTTTTCGCAGTCAGCCTCTGATACAGTGTCTCCTTCATCAGGGTTAAACTCTTGCACCGTGTCTGTCCCTCGCCGCAAAGGAAGTTGTCGACTCCCGGACCGCTATGCGCCATGTGGACGTCTCCAAATATTGCTAGAAAAAGTCATCTCTCCTCCCGCCAAAGGCTGTGACGCCTATGTCGCTACTTATAACCTTAATCCTGTCGTTGCCTCTGTTGCCGTAAAGAGTGCATGAAGCTTCGCCGCAGCCAACCAGCTCGTCATCCCCCGGATCGCCCCTGAACGTGCTGCCCGCGTCATTAGCTGCTATATCCCGTCATTGCCTCTGCCGCCTTTAATCCCGTCATTTCCATCAAGTCCATCAACCTCGTCGTCTCCGTGCAGCCGTTGATGACATCGTCTTCATTGGTGCCTGTAATGATGTCGGCCCAATCCGCCATTGGCATAGCTAATGCCATTGCTACTGCTATTGCAAAAATTGTTGTCGCCTTTGGTGGGATCAGCATTGTTGTTGTTGTTGTTCCCATGCAATAGCAAGTATCCAATGTTTGCAATTATAGATTGTCCAGAATAGTCTTAAGCAACTTGCAAAGCCGTTAGCTGCAAGGCGGCAGCAGCCGCCGCCGCTGCCAACATTGTTGCAAAAGCTGCCTGATCACTTTTTTGTCGCAGAGATTATCATCACTGGGTTCCTTGCAAGCATCATCGTGCCAGTTGTTATTTTGCGCGCCTTTGCTATTGTCACCTGCGTGACGTCGACTTCTGCCAGTTGCATCTTGTTGATTGCTGCAAGCGCTTGGTACATTGTCTCGATAAGTATCGTGTCAATGACGACCCTGCCGCCCTTTTTTAGCCTGCCAACTGCCAGCTGGATCACCTGCCTTGTGTCACCCCACGTGCCCCCGACGATTATTGCATCTACTTGCGGCAATTTCGGCAAAACATCCTGGGCCTTGCCAAGAATTACTTCTGCCTTCGCTCCGAACTTTTGCAGGTTCTTTTTCGTTAGCTCGACAGCCTTCTGGTCAAAGTCGATTGCATACACCGTGCCTCTTGTCTGGAGGCACAGCTCGACCGTAATGCTTCCGCTGCCGCAGCCAATGTCTATGGCAGAGTGTCCTTCCTTCAGCCTGAGCTTGCTCAACGCTATCGCCCGGATGTCCTCCTTTGTTATCGGCACCTCTTCTGTTCGCTCGAAAAGCTCATCAGGAATGCCTGGAGTGCGATAGTCCCACAGCAAGCCGCTATCTATGAGAATTGCCGGCTATTTATTTATCTAATTACTATTGACTGGTGGAGCGCGGTAAAGACTATGATCATGAACGTGAGCAGCAGGAATATGAAAGGAACGATGCCCTCGGTGGCGACTTTTTTGCGCTTGTCCTTTGGCGCGCCCTTGGCTATGCTCCTGCCTATTCCGATAGATATGATGTAAAAGACGATTGCGATGATGACGGCCGTGCCTACAGAGGCGACCTGGCCGATATCTATTGGGATTACAAAGCCTGCTATGGCGCCGGCGGCCACGCCCACCAAGGCCCGCATGTAGTAGACCCGCTCAAATATGTCCAAAGTTGCCTTTTGTCATTAAATTACAGCTGGTAAAATGCCTTGCGGCTGCCTTCAATTGTTTAATATTTGTGGAACACCACTATCCTGACTTATGGAGCTGTCCGGCATCGAGCTGCGGTACCTTGTAAACGAGATTGCAAACAGAGCTACAGGAGGGTATTATACCAGCAGCATCAATGCCATAACCAAGAGCTCGCTTCTTCTCAAGCTCCACCACCCGACGCAGGAGGACATCATGCTCGTCCTCTCTATAAGAGGCATCTGGATTACAAAGCTAAAGTTCAAGCCTGTTGAAGATAACAGTCTCGAGGGCGTCGCTCAGAGGGAGCTCGAGCGTGCCAAGCTCGAGTCAGTAGAGCAGGCCGGGAGCGAGCGCATTGTTTCATTGAAATTCAGGCACCCGGACAGCAAGGTGAGGATAGTGGTATGCGAGTTCTTTGGCAACGGCAACATCGTGATATGCGATGAGGGCATGCAGATAGTCGCCATCCTCAATCCAATCGAGGTCAGGCACAGGACTCTCAATGTGGGTCTGCGGTACGCCTATCCGCCTGCAAGGGGCGTCGACGTTTTCGAAGTCACGCTTGATCAGCTATTGTCATTGAGAAACGAGGCCAAGAACCTCGACGTTCTCAGGTGGATCGGGCGCAGCATCTCGATGCCGAAAAAGTTTGTCGAGGAGGTCGCCAAGCGGGCCGGCATCGAGCCGGGCAGGCAGGCTGCGCAGCTGACGGACGACGAAGTGGGCAGAGCCTACGCAACCGTCAAGAACTTGGTGAACGACGTCAGCACCGGCAGGAACTACGATCCTGTAATTATCATGCAGAGCGGCAAGCCGATGGAGGCGCTGCCGATCGTAACTGGGGAAGCGACCAAGTTGGAGATCAAAAAAGCCGCTTCGTACATGGACGCAGTCGACGAAGTGCTCAGCAGCGAAATCCTCGACATTAGTCGCAGCAGCAAGACCATTGAGCTTGACAGGCAGATTGCGGTGCTCGAGCACGACCTTGAAGAGCAGAACAAGGCCAAGAAGGCGGTAATGCAAAAGTCGGCTGCGATACGCAAGCTAGCTGGCGAGCTCATGGCGCTTTCCTACCAAAATCCAGATGATGACGGCAAGCTCCATGACGTTCTTGCAGCCAACTCTGCGTCAATTGTGAAAGAGAAAGGCGTGAAATACGTCGAGGTGGCAGGCGAGCAGGTAGAGATGCAGCCAAGCCTCGCCAAGGTCAGCTCGATGCTCTTTGTACGTGCAAAAGAGATGGAGCGCGGCAACGCGTCCATCGAAGAAGCAAGAGCAAAGCTCCTTGCCCAGATCGAAAAGCTGCGGAGTCAGACCGCCGCCATCCACAAAAAAGTCCTAGTGCGCAAGCAGACATCAAAAGAGTGGTACGAGCGCTACAGGTGGTTCGTCACCACCGACGGCCTGATGGCTATTGGCGGGCGCGACACGTCTTCCAATTCTGCGCTCATACGGAAACATCTGACAGAGCATGACATTGTGTTCCACGCCGAGGTACATGGCTCGCCGTTCTTTATCGTCAAGAACGCTGCTGCGCCTGCGCAGGAAGGCAAGATTGAACCATCTTTGCAGCAGGTCGCGCAGGCGACCGTGTCATTCAGCAGGGCATGGAAGGACAGCCTTTCAAGCGCTGACGCATACTGGGTGCTGCCCGAGCAGGTAAAGAAGGGGGCGCCAACGGGCCAATTCCTGCCAAAGGGCTCATTCGTGATAGAGGGCAAGCGAAGCTATCTCAAAGGAGTCGAGATAAGGCTGGCTATCGGGATCGCGCAGCTGAACGGCAGGGAAGTGCTTGTCTGCGGACCGGAGGAAGCCATAAAGAAGCGGTCGATGTTTTACGCGGTGCTTTTGCAGGGCGGCATGGATCCTATGAACGCGGCAAAGAAGGTCAAGTCAGAATTTGTAAAAGCTGCCGGCGACGATGATGACAGCAGCGATATTGTAGAATCTATAAAGCAGATCAGCCTTGACGACTTTGTAAGGGCACTACCGACCGGCCAGTCAAGGGTGTCGTTCACGGTAAAGGGTCAGCAAGAGCAGCAACAACAACAGCTATCGGTGCAATCAGCCGAAGAAGGCGCCGCGGAAGAATAAAGATAATTAAGCCCAAAATCCGATTACTGTGCGTGGTAAAAAAGCCAGTCAGGGAACACGCCGACGCACACATGACGACGCGGGTTCTCGTAAGGGACATCATGAACAGCCCCGTTGTTTCCGCGTCTCCTAGCGATACCGTCAGAGATATCGCAAAAAAGATGAAGGAAGAAAAGATCGGCAGCATCGTCATTATGGAAAAGGACAAGCCGGTTGGCATTGTGACCGACTGGGACATTGTTTCAAACGGCGTGGTTAAGGACGCCAAGCCAAGCCAGATAAAGGCAAAGGATGTAATGAAAGACATACGCACGATTGAGAGCGAGGAGAGCATCACCGAGGCTGCCAGGCTCCTGAGAAAGCACAACATCAAGCGCCTCGGCGTCATTTACAAGAACCGCCTTGTCGGCATCATTTCGTCCTCAGACGTCATTGCGGTGACGCCCGACCTGGTGGACGTCGTTTCTGAAAAGGCCGCAATAATAAGGGGCGAGCTGGGCATCGCAAGACCAGCAGGCAAGGTGTCCGGGTACTGCGACGAGTGCGGCGAGTGGTCCGACCTTTTGCAGTACGACGAGGGCACTTTTATCTGCGAAGTGTGCAGGGGCGAAGCCAGTGCTGAAAGCACCTAATAATAACAATAATGGCGTGACATTTCTTGCAGACGCGATGCTCGGCAGCATCGCCCGCAAGCTCCGCATTTTTGGCTTTGATACACTGTACGTCGCGCACGCGCATGATAACGAGATACTGAAAATGGGCATTGACCAGAACAGGGTCATCCTTACCGCAGATAAGGAACTTTTCAAGCGCATAGTCAAGGCTGGCACCCGCGGGGTGCTTGTCAGCTGCTCAAGCGACGCGGAAGACCTGGTGCACATCCTGTCCAAGAACGGCATCACTTCCATCGATTTGAACGGCATAGGGTCGCGCTGCTCGATCTGCAATGGGCTGCTGACAGGAAGAACGCCGGTGCAGGTCAAAAACACGATACCTGACAAAGTCGCAGCGTGCCACAGCGAGTTTTTCCAGTGCGTCGACTGTAGCAAGGTGTACTGGGAGGGCGGCCACCTCAGGCGCATCAGGGCACTTGCAAAAAGCGTTGACTCCAAGCTTGGCAGGGCCGTCACTGCAACTTAAGAAGAAGACAAAAGGTTAAAATCACGCGAGACGGGCAAAACAAGTCAAATGAGCTCAAATTCTGCTCTAGAGCGCACAATTAACAAAGTTTTATCACAAAAAGAGACGGAATTGATTTCTCAAATAGATTCCGCGTACGAGGAGTCGCTGAGGAACCTTGAAGCTTCCCGCGACAGGCTGGAGGCCGAGCGCACGAGGATTATCGAGTCTGCAAAAAAGCAGGCCGAGAACCTGAAGCGCCAGATAGTGGGGTCGAGCAGGCTTGCCGCCCGCAACCAAGAGCTCCTCATGATAGAGAACGCCGTCAACAACGCTTTTGAGGAGGCAAGGAAAAAGCTTGCGGCCTCGGGCGGCAAGGACAGCTACAGGACTCTCATGGCCAGTCTCGTCGAGGAGAGCGTCTCGTCAGTCGGCTCCGACGAGGTTGTCGTCGAGTGCAATAGGAACGACGCCGAGCTGGTGAGCAAGATACTAGCTGACCTGCAGAAAAAGAACCCGAGGATAAAGGCAAAGGTATCTGACCAGCACATCGAAGTCATTGGAGGAATCAGGGTCAAGTCTGCCGACGGCAGCATGACCTATGACAACACAATTGATTCTCGCATTGAAAGACTCAAACCTTTAATAAGGAAAAACATTGCCCAGATACTGAGAGGAGAGGCATAGAAGAGATATGGTAGCAAAGGGGAGAATCGTCTGGGTTAGCGGCCCGGCAGTCAAGGCAGACGGCATGTCTACAGCAAAAATGTACGAGACAGTCGAGGTAGGAGATTCAAAGCTTATTGGCGAAGTCATCAGGCTAACTGGCGACGTGGCATTCATTCAGGTATACGAGTCGACATCTGGCTTGAAGCCGGGCGAGCCCGTCACCGGAACCGGCCAGCCCCTTTCGGTGCTGTTGGGCCCGGGCATCATTGGCAGGATCTACGACGGCATTCAAAGGCCGCTGGACGAGATCGCTGCAAAATCAGGCGCTTTCATCAGCAGGGGCGTCGTGACCACCCCGGTCGATATGAAAAAGAAGTACAAGTTCAAGCCCGGCGCGAAAAAGGGCGAAGAGGTAGGCCCCGGCTCGGTCCTTGGCAAGGTCGAAGAAACCCCGCTCTTGACCCACAGCATCCTTGTGCCGCCAAACCACTCCGGAGGCAAGCTTACCGATATTGCCAGCGAGGGCGACTATGACCTCGATCACATTATCGCTACCACGGAGAAAGGCGGCGAAAAAGTGCAGCTAAAGATGTATCACAAGTGGCCGGTAAGAAGGCCGAGGCCATATGCAGAGCGATACGACCCAACGGTGCCGCTCGTGACAGGTCAGCGCGTCATCGACACCTACTTTCCAATTGCAAAAGGAGGAACCGGCGCAATCCCGGGCGGCTTTGGCACTGGCAAGACCGTGACGCTGCACCAGATTGCAAAGTGGGCCGACTCGAAAGTCGTGGTATACATTGGCTGCGGCGAGCGCGGCAACGAAATGACTGAAGTGCTTATCGAATTCCCGCACCTTATTGACCCCCGCTCAAACAGGCCGCTGATGGAGAGGACGGTCCTTGTCGCAAATACCAGCAACATGCCGGTGGCGGCAAGGGAGGCGTCTATTTACACAGGCGTGACGATGGCAGAATACTACCGCGACATGGGCTACGACGTAGTGCTTGTCGCAGACTCGACGAGCAGGTGGGCCGAGGCTCTCAGGGAGATGTCAGGGCGCCTTGAAGAGATGCCTGCAGAAGAAGGCTACCCGTCGTACCTGGCATCAAGGCTTGCAGAGTTCTACGAGCGCGCAGGCAGAGTCAGGGCGCTTGGCTCTCCAAACAGGGCAGGCTCTGTCACGCTGGTAGGCGCAGTGTCGCCGTCAGGCGCAGACTTTACCGAGCCGGTGACCACTCACACGATCAGGTTCATCAAGACCTTTTGGGCGCTTGACACAAGGCTTGCGTATTCAAGACACTACCCGTCAATCAACTGGATGCAGTCCTACTCAGGCTACCTTGAAGACGTCAGCAAGTGGTGGAAGGAAAATGTCACAGGAGAATGGTACGACCTTAGGCAGGAATCGTACCAGGTCCTGCAAAAGGAAGACACGCTCAAAGAAATTGTCAGGCTGCTTGGTCCCGAGGCCCTGCCGGACGAAGAAAAGCTTGTGCTTGAAGTGGCAAGGATGGTCAAGATAGGCATTTTGCAGCAGAATTCGTTTGACAAGGTAGACACCTATTGCAGCCCGCAAAAGCAGGTTAAGCTCGTGAAATTGATGGTCAAGTTCCATAAGGAAGCGCTCAAGGCACTGAAGGCTGGCACTCCGCTTGCAGACATCAGGGCGATGCCAATAATCCCGGCACTGCTCAAGGCCAAGTTCGAGATACCTGAGGATCAGCTTGCCAAACTGGACGACTTAGATAAGCAGATAGACGACCAGTTCCGCAAGGCAGCTGCTGGTGGTGGTGGATCGGTAGAAGAGGAGGTGAAGGTCGTTGTCTGAAGCGGTCGGAGTAGAATACACAAAGGTGGCAGAGATCAAGGGCCCACTGATGGTAATCGATGGCATTACGAAAGCATCGTTTGACGAGCTTGTTGAAATCCAGACTGCAGACGGCGAGCGCAGGCTAGGCAAGGTCCTTGAGGTGGGCTTTGGCAAGGCAATTGTGCAGGTCTTTGAAGGCACCACAGGTCTTACGATCACCGGCACAAAGGCCAAGTTCGTTGGCAAGACGATGGAGATGCCGGTGTCGCAGGAATTGCTAGGCAGGGTGTTTGACGGCCTTGGGAGGCCAAACGACGGGCTTCCAGAGCCTATAGCTGACAAGTTCCTCGACGTCAACGGCGAGCCCATGAACCCAGAAAGGCGCGAATACCCGACTTCGTTTATCCAGACTGGCGTTTCAGTGATTGACGGAATGCTGACGCTTGTGAGGGGCCAAAAGCTTCCGATATTCTCCGGCTCTGGCATGCCCCACAACATCCTGGCAGCGCAGATCGCGCGTCAAGCGTCTGTAGTGGGGACAAAGGAAGACTTTGCCGTGGTGTTTGCGGCGATCGGCGTGCAGTACTCTGAAGCGCAGTACTTCAAGCGCAGCCTCGAAGAGTCTGGCGCGCTGAGGCGCTCGGTGCTCTTCCTCAACCTTGCAGACGACCCGGCAATCGAGAGGATCATCACTCCCAGAGTGGCGCTGACAGTGGCAGAATACCTTGCGTTTGACCTTGGGATGCACGTGCTGGCAATTCTGACAGACATGACCAACTATGCCGAAGCTCTTAGAGAAATCAGCGCTGCGAGGGAAGAGGTGCCCGGCAGAAAGGGCTATCCAGGTTATCTCTACACAGACCTTGCAAACAACTACGAGCGGGCGGGCAGGGTAAAGGGCAAGAACGGCAGCGTGACGCAGGTGCCGATCCTGTCAATGCCTGCTGACGACATCACCCACCCGATCCCTGACCTGACAGGCTACATCACCGAGGGCCAGATAGTGCTCGGGCGCGACCTGTTCAGAAAGGGCATCTACCCGCCTGTGAACGTGCTCATGTCGCTGTCAAGGCTCATGAAGGACGGAGTGGGCGAAGGAAAAACAAGGTCTGACCACATGGAAGTCGGCAACCAGCTGTATGACGCTTATTCAAGGGCGCAGGAAGTCAGGGCGCTTGCAGAAATCGTCGGCAGGGCGGGGCTGACAGGCGTCGACCTGAAATACCTTGACGCCGGCGACATGTTTGAGCAGCATTTCCTAAAGCAGGCGCCGGACGAGAACAGGGCGCTTGACGAGACGCTCGGCAGGGCGTGGGAAGTGCTGTCGACTCTGCCTGAAGGCGAGCTGACCAAGATAAAGGAAAAGCATGTGAAGCAATACTACAAGAGTGGCAAATAGAGAGAGAGAGAGAGAGAGAGAGAGAGAGAGAGAGATATGTCGTTTGGAAGAAGGGTCACAGCAACCAAGATCGAGCTTATCAAGATAAGGCGCTCGATGCAGGTAGCCAAGATGGTCCACAAGATCCTAGACGACAAGCGCGAAGTGCTTCTGAAAAAGATAGACGAAATGATTGAAGAAGCAAACAAGGCGAGGGAGGACATCTGGTCGCCCCTTGGCGAGATCTATTCGTCTGTCTACCACGCGTACATGACGCTTGGCACCGCCACTCTCGAATCGATATCTGACTCGACTCCAAGCGTGATGGAGGTCGACGTAAACGTCAGGAGAATCGTGGACGTCAAGATCCCGACGCTTCAAGTCAAGACGAGGGAAGGCGGTCAACAGCTGTCCTACGGCTTTGTCGAGACAAACGCGTCCGTTGACAAGGCGGCGAAGCTGATAAAGAACATGCTCCCGTCAGTCTGCAAGGCGGCAGAATACGAGAACGCGATTTTCAGCCTTGCCAAGGAGCTAGAGCGCACACAAAAGCTGATCAACGCGCTGGAATACGTCATTATCCCGCAGTACCAGGACGCGATATACTTTATCAAGGCGACCCTTGAAGAGCGCGAGCGCGAAGAGTTTGTCAGGCTCAAGAAGGTTAAAGTAGTGCTTGACAAGAAGAAGGTGGCAGAAGCGGAGGCTACGAGGACATAATAATATGATAACATCATCATCATCAGACACGATTTCAGGCTACTTTGAAAGGGCAAAGGCGCAGCTCAAGGCTGAGCACGACTCGATGGCGCAAAAGGTCAAGGAAGACGTCGCTGCAAGCAAGCGTAAGGCCCTTGGAAAGATCTAGCGCCCACTCATCTTCTTTTTGCTTGCAGCAAGTTGAGAATTTTACACTTGCCTGTGTAGTTACCGTTAAATAGGGCTTTAAGTGTCCGATTTTTGATGGATATGCAACGGAAAGGAAGACGTATCGTTCTACCAGTTCTCGCAGCAATTGCATTTGTAGGCTTTATGGCAGCAACAAACCCGGCTGCCTTCGCGCAGGAAGGAGGAGGAGGAGAGGCTGTCGCTACTGACTCTGGCTCATTCAAGTTTATCGCAGCAGGCATGGCTTTCGGCCTGGCAGCGCTTGGCGCAGGCTTTGGCCTTGGCTTCGTTGGCGCCGCGGGTCTGGCAGCAATCAGCGAGAACCCCAAGATGCAGTCAAGCGTCTTCATTATCGTGGGCATGGTCGAGTCAATCGCCATCTACGGTATAGTCATGATGTTCATTATCTTGGGCCAGTAAAAAGAAAAACTCAAAAATCCTCTCTGCCCTTTTATTGGGCAAAAATCTCTTTTTCCTTTTTGCAGCTGTAACAACAACAAAAAATCACCTTGCAACAGAAGAAAAGATTTTAAAGAGATAAAAGTTACACACAAGCCTGGGAATGGGACTAGCCAAACTGATGAAAGCCACGATCGTCCTGCCAAGGATGGAGACGCAGGAGGCCGTGAGCAGGCTGGCAGAGTTAGAGTGGTTCCACCCAATCCAGAATAACGCTTCTGATCACATCAATCCGTATTATGACGACCTTTTGACAAAAGCTCAACGGCTTTATCAAGAAATTGACGAGGTAGTGAAGGCGCTCGACATTCCGCCGGAGACCGGCGTGATGGCCACAATGTTCAAGGGCGCGCCAAAGGGCAAGACCGACTATGCAGTCGAGGACATTCAGGGCTTTATCGCGGACTTGGAAGACAAGAGCAGGCAGCTGCTTGAAGGGCCACGGAAAATCCTGGAGGAGCGCAGCAAGATAGAAAGGCAGCTTGAAGAGTACCGCAACTTAGAAGCCCTTGTTTCGATGGCTTCGACTCTGAGCCTCAATCTCACTAAATTTGGCAAGCTGAAGTACATTTATTCCAGCCTGTTTGTCATTGACTCCAAGGACGAGGCAGAGATAAGAAAAAGCCTCGAGGACCTTGCAATTTATTCTACCAAGCTTAACGAGAACAAGACAGCGCTAACGATCATAGGCGCTGCCGAGGACTCGGAGAGAATATTAAAGGTTCTCCGCAGTTTCGGCGTCAACCCGCTCCAGATACCGGCAGGCATGCCGCAGAACCCGAGCCAGGCGTACGCTTTAGCAAAGGAAAAGGTAAAGGAGCTTGAGAAAAGATCCGAGGAGATAGACAAAGAGGCTGAAAAGACCAAGCAGGCGATAATCGCCAAGCTTTTATCACTACAGGAAGCAGCAAGGGTCGCCAAGGACGTCTTGGAGATAACGAGAAAGCCCGGCGGCACAAAGAACTTTGCGGTAGTCGAGGGCTACATCCCGCAGAAGATGGAGAAGAAGTTTAAGAAATTGACGTCTGATTATGTGTCTGTAATAGAGGACGCCAACATCACAATAAACAGCCATGAGGGCGAGCGCGGCGCCGAACCGCTGCCGACGCTCCTTACAAACAAGAAATACACTCAGAACTTCCAAGTCATAACTGAAACGCAGGGCCTTCCGAGGTACGGCGAGTTGGACCCGACTCCGATGATCGCGTTCGTCTGGCCGACGTTCTATGGTCTGATGTTTGCAGATTTTGGCCACGGCCTTTTGCTCTTTGGGCTGGGCATGCTATTCCGCTACAGAGGCACCGGCAGGCTCACGGTATGGGGGACTCTAATTGCGGCAAGCGGCCTTGCGGCTACCATAGGCGGTCTTGGCACGGGTGAGATGTTTGGGTTCCATTTCGACCAAATAGTCATTCTGGCGCCCTTGGCTGAAGCGCTGCCGTTCATTGGCCTGCTGAGCGTGTCAGAACTGACGTTTGACGAAGTGATCAAAATACTGGAGGTGTCGATAGCGATAGGCATCGTCCACCTGCTCCTGGCGTTCTCGCTCAGGACGAGGGCGGACTGGAAGGCGGGCAACAAGCTGGCAGTCTATACGCACGACATACCGGCAATCATACAGTACCTGGCAGTAGTGTCGCTGATACTGGCAGCAATTGGCGCCCAGTACGACATTATCGGCATGTTCCTGTCTGACGATTACTATGATACGCCGGTGCCGTGGCTGACGTTTCTGTTCGGTGACTGGGTTTCAGTTGGCTTAGTGGCAAAGGCAATGCCTCCTGTAATCATTGCATGCATCGCCATAACGATACTTGGCGGCATGAAGGAGCAAAAGCTTGCCATAGCGCATGGCAAAGAGCCGGAGGGCGGCGGGCTGGTTGGCATCGTCGTAGAGACAGTCATGGTAAGGACGATAGAGATGCTTGCCAATACCATCAGCTACTCACGGCTTGGCATTATGCTTCTGGTGCATACTGCCCTCTTGATCACTGTCATCGACGCGTACGAAAGCAGCGGGTCGCTTGCAATACTCATCGGTGGCAACATTGGCATTATGATGATAGAGGGCCTGATCGTCTATATCCAGACTATCAGGTTGCACCTGTACGAGTGGTTCCCGAAGTGGTACAAGTCTGACGGCGTCCAGTTCAAAAAGCTGGTGCCCCCAATGCTGTATACTAACTTGGTGTGGAAGTACGATAATGAGACCGGCAGCAGCAAGAAGAAAGTAGCAGCAGCCTAAGAAGCTACTGCTGCTGCATGCAGCAAAAAACTTTTTGCAAAATACACTATGTGTGCATTCAAATACTATATACATACATGCGAAAGTCAGTACAACAACAATAAACTGCCGAGAAGTCGGGAGAGTAGTGCTGTAGGTGTAGGGAGTTCAAATGACGACAGAAGGAGGCAAGAAACAAGATCAATGAGTTATCTCGGAAAACTTATCGTTTGCATATTGAGCTTGCGCCGATGATAATAATAATAACTCTCTATTTGCTGAGCGCCTTCCTTGTTTCTGGGAGCGCAAGAGCAAAGCCCACATGGACGCAATCATAGTCTTTATCCTGCACGCATTTGAGCTTCTTATTTGCGAGAATCTGGACTTCAAAAATCCTGTTCCCTTTCCTTGAGTCTCTTAGTAGGATTGTATTGCCGTCAGGAGGGGCTGCAAGCGAGATGAATCCAGCCTCCCTTAGCATGTTGCGGCGCTCAAGTTCTATCAGGGCAAGTTCGGAGATAAAGCCTGCAAACGACAGGTTGGGTCGCTTCTTCTTCTCTGTCTCCCAGCTCTGCTCAAGCTCTTTGAGCTTCCTGCCGCTCATGGTGACGCTTTTTTGCTCTGGGCGTGGCAACTATACACTCTATAACAAGAGATTGACTTGGAAATTAATAACCTTTATGTGCCATGAACACCAGCGCACCTTTATGAACGGTTCTGAACGGTTCATTGCCGTCATCTTTTTATTTTAGGTTGTGTAACTTGGCTACATATAATATGGCGCCCCATCAGATTTCGCAGTATTTCTGCAAAAACTGCAACAAGCTTTTGAAGGAAACCGACACAACGCTCGATGATGCGATTATCCATCAAGTTGAACAGGAAGAATGTCCTAATTGCGGCTCATTGCTAGAGCACAGCCTAATAGCTAGAAAGCAGCAAAATTCACACACTCCTTCTCCTCCTCTACCACAGTCTTCTGCCGCACTCCTCCCTGCATTTCAGACTGCCTATGACATCAACTCCTGCCACCGGCTTTCGTTCGGCATAGACTCGATAGACCGCCTCCTGACCCTTACAGAAGGAGACAAGGTTTGCATCGTAGGCGATGGCGCACATGCCAACATCTTTGTGACGCGGCTGTGTGTCCGCGCCCTTATGCCGAGCAGGTATGGCGGCTTTGAATCGCCTGCAATAGTCTTCATCGACGCTGGCAACAGCTTTGCCGCCTATCAGTGCGGAAAGTTTGCGCGGCAATACGGGCTTGACATTCGTAGCGTCCTTGAGAGGATAAAGATAAGCAGACCGTTTACGCCGCACCAGCTCGCTGGCTTGATAATTAGAGAGCTGCCGTCTGTAGTCCAGCGCGTCGGCGCCGAGGTGGTCGTTATCTCCGACCTGCTCAAGATGCTCGTGCAAGACCCGCAGGTTGACGAAGAAGAAGCGCGGTGGCTCTTGAAAGAAATATTGCGATCAATAAGAATGAGGATGCTAGCCCATGCAGCAGTCGTGCTTTCGCTGCATACTCCTCCATCCTGCTATGATGGGATGGTTCTTCCGCTATTCAAGAACTCTATTGAAATATCGAAAGAAGAAGACTGCGCCAGCAAGCAATTGGCGGTGATGGTGAACACTGACAAACATCAACAGCAACAGAGCAGCAGCAGCCGCCGCCGTCGACTCTTGCTGCCAGAGCGGGATTTGCAGATAGTTTCCTCCTCTACGGCAAGGCGGTGACTGGTGCTTTGGGAAGGACGATTCCATCGTTTAGGATGGCGCTTATGATGGAGCAGGCGGAATGGAAGTCTTTTCGAGCATGCTTGGACAGGTCGCAGCGAAAAAGGTTTGACATGATGCTAGACATTCCGCGGCTCTACATCTCATCTTGCGCAGGAGCTGCCAACCCCGTTCTGCTGCAGCCCATCTTGATGTCAATGATATTTCATCACTCCAAGCAGCTGGGCCAGCTTGTTGAGCGCGTGGAAATGCTCGCAGGTGAGCATTATGACCCTATCGCCCGATGACATTGTGAGCCGGATAATCGGCTCTTGGCAGGGCTATTCTGATATGATGCGCGCGCAGGACAGGCAAAAGTTCGAGAAGATGATGAGAAAGTGCTACAAATATGCAAGCTCCATAGAGGTCAAGGCGGAGCCTTTTGAGAATGACGCACTTTTCATGGCGCTAATCTTCGAGCAGGAGCAGATCATAGAATGGCTGCTTGCCAAGGTCGTAGAGCTTGAGAGAAAAGAAGGCGGCAAGGCTGATAGTAGTCATTGACAACAACAGTATCCGGATGGCTTTTTGATGCCTATCCTCAGCGGGACAGGATGGTCTTTTGGGTAAAGCAGCAGCAGCAGCAGGATGGCTCTGCAGTCAGACTCGAAGATAAGTGGACTCACTCCATCTATGTCGGAGCCGACGACAAGCCCCGCCTAAAGTCGGCGTTAGCGCAAGTGGACGCTTCGCAGCTGGTCAAGGGCTATGAGTTTGTCCAAAAATATGAAAGGATCACCGATGCTTCTAAATCTGAAGTGCTCAAGGTGACATTGTCAAATTCTTACAGGGCGGAAGAATTGGCGAAGCAAATCATGCTCGTCGGCAGGTTTGGCGAGTTTCGCCTATACAACGTAGATGTGCTGCCAGCACAGTCGTATTTCTACGAGCATGGCATTTTCCCGCTAGCATTCTGTAGCGTCAGCAGCAGCAGCCGCAGCAGCCGCCGCCAAGGTGATGGTGGTGGTGGTGGCTCAAACTTCAGTTGGAATTTGGAAGATGATGATGATGTGTGGAAGGTAGACTACAAGCTGCCAGAGTTTCGGACGCTTCATCTGACCGTCAACACAAAGAGCGAAGCGAAGATACCCAGATTCACAGATGGCATAGGATCAATCGTCCTTGAAAGCGACGAGGAAACCATCGAAATTAGCGGCAAGCCCGAGGCAGAAATGCTGTCTGAACTTGAAAGAGAAATGTCAGGGCTGGATCCAGACTTTATCTTCACCGAAGACGGCGACTGGTTCCTTTTCCCCTATCTGGCTTACAGAGCTGAAGTAAACGACACAAGCCTTGCCTTGGGAAGGGAGAGCAATGGGCCACTTCGGAAGAAGGCGGCAGAAAAAAGCAGCGGTAGCAGCTTCTTTTCCTACGGCAGGGTCTATTATCGCCCTTCATCTGTCCAGCTACGCGGCAGGGTGCACATTGACACCCGCAATTCCTTCATCTTGGAAGAGTCTGGGCTGCAGGGTCTCTACGAAGTGGCTAGGGTGTGTAGAATGCCGCTTCACAAAGCGTCGCGCGCTTCGATTGGGCGCTGCATGAGCAGCCTGCAGTTTTATCACGCAACGATAAGGGACATCCTTATCCCTTGGAGACCTAACGTAGTGGAACACCTAAAATCCACTTGGGAGCTTCTGATAGCCGACAGGGGCGGGACAATACTTGAGCCGGAAATTGGCGTCCATGAGCAGGTCGCGGAATTCGACTTTGCCTCCCTCTATCCAAACATTATGTCAAAGAAGAACCTGTCCGGAGAAACAGTCCTGTGCGAATGCTGCCCCAACTCTGATCTGAGGGTGCCAGAGCTAGACTACCACATCTGCAAGAACAGGACTGGGATCGTCCCATTATCACTTGAGATTTTGCTTGTAAAGCGGGCGCGTTACAAGCAGCTAATGAAGTCTGCCACAACGCCGCCTGACCAAAAGGCAATCTTTGATGCTCGGCAAAATTCGCTGAAATGGATTTTGGTCACGTCATTTGGATATCTGGGATATAGCAATTCAAAGTTCGGGCGCATCGACGCCCACATCGCCACCTGCGCCTTTGACAGGCAGGTTTTCATGCAGGCGGTGAGAGTCGCTGAAAGGCTTGGCTACATCGTGTTGCACGGAATAGTCGATTCGCTATGGGTAAAAAAGCCGGGGGGCGGCGCAACAGAAGCCGCCGACTACATGGCGCTCAAGGATGCCATAGAGAAGGAAACTGGCTTTGCAATTTCCTTTGAAGGCGAATACAAATGGGTCGCATTCGTCCACTCCAAGGACAATGAGCAAGTGCCGGTGCCTAACAGATACTTCGGCGTGTTCGCTGGTGATGGCAACAAGCTCAAAATTAGAGGGATTGGCCAGCGGCGGCACGATACGCCGGCATTCTTCTCCAGATGCGAGGGGGAAGTCTTGAAGATAATGGCTGCCGGGAACACCGCTGCAGAGGTACGGGGGCTAATGCCAGCCGTGAAAGAAACCTTCCATAGATATGCCAGACTCTTGAAAGAGAGGAAGGCGCCGCTCACAGAGCTTGTCTTTACAAAGAGACTATCCAAGGAGGCTGATGAATATCGCGCTAGCACTGTAGAGACGAGCGCGCTACGCCAGTTATTGGATCAAGGCAGGCACCTGCATGCCGGCGAAGTCCTGCAATATGTCATTACCGACTACTATTACAAAAAGAAGGGTGCCAAGCGCGCTATCCCCGTCCAGCTGATAGACAAAGAGACTACTACCTCCTACGATGTGAGAAGATACACAGAGCTTCTAGCCGACATGGTAAGCTCCATCACCGAACCATTCGGTATTTCAAACATTGCAGAAATATAAAAGAAGAGTCAAAGCAGCAGCAGCAACTACTATGTTATGGTATTAGCGCAGTAGAATAATAATAATAATAATAACCGTAGCAGAGACCCTTTTTCCTTTATTTAATATTTCGCTATGCTTCTGCAGTCCCTGTTAGGTCCAACTTGCCATTTTTGACATCAATCAAAAATTTTATCCATTGGTCAATTTCCATGATTTTTCCATCATCAATTTGCTTTAAAAGACCTTGTTCAGGTTCAATCAACACTTTGTGTTTTTCAATTTCTTCTTTTCTTGAATATGCATAGTTGATCATAAGGTCAAGAATCTGTTCTGTCGACATAAGTAACGTAGATCCATCCAGCCTAAAAAGGATGCACAATAGCCAAAGAAGTTAGTCAGGATGTAAATTGTATTAAATGGGTGAAATGCGAAAACCGCTGGATGAAGAAGAAGAAGGAAGAAGTTATCTCGGTCCGAGTTCTTGGACGATGTTTACCTAAAGATTTTGGCAGCATCGCATGTTACGCTTACATTATTAGAAATAAAGATGGTCTTTTGTTGCATGAAGCATGTGGACTAGCTGCAGAGCCAAATTCACGATCACCGACTAACAATGTCGCTACTTACACTGCTTTGATAAAAGCATTAGAATGGCTCGTCCGTCACGTCTATACTGGGAACATCATTATAACCGTAAGGAGCAGTTCAAAGTATCTAGTCTCTCAACTTGACGACGAAGGCTATTATAATTCCATTGGTCAAGTTAACGGCATGTCAAAGAATATCGTTCCATTGCATACAAAGGCAATGAAGTTAAAATCAAAATTCTACAAATTATCATTTGAATTGATTAGCAGTAGTGGCAGAGGAAATGATGATGATAATGATGATTCTGTAGACATGAACGACAAAGAGATTGAAGAGCTAGCGATTTTGGCATATACTGAAGCAAAAGAAAAAATCTTGAGAGCGAACAGCATAGATGAGCAGAAAATACCTTTTGTCACAGCAGCACAACTAATGAAGCATACTAGAGAAATGAAAACGATATCAAACCCATAGACGACAAGGGTCAGGCAGGCAGAGACAGATATATAATAACAGACAGAGTCCAACCAATAACCAGCCGCATATGACCCTGCACAGCAGGAAAGCTTGTAAAAAAAGTCAGAGCGACTATGATGTTAGACCGCATCAAAATGCTGCAACTGCGTTTGTTTCTTTAAACCCGCCAGTTTTGCCGCGATCCGATTTTTTGCAGCTTCCTGTTCTTTGGTCAGCTGCTCACCTAACATCTCCTTGAACTCAAGCGCGTTCTCAACTGCTTTTGCGCCGTAATGATTATTAAAATAGACCCTGAGTCGCTTAGCCTCTGGGTCCTTCCGAATCCTCTTGACTTTCTCCGCCCAAGGCTTGAGTTCCTCTTCGCTGTAGGAATAGTTATACCAATAGCCTTGATTTCTGCCATGCAGCCGAATAAAGGCATGGTCTGCGGTCAAAGTGATATTATCTGATAAATATTTCAGCGTAGGATCGGGTGAATCTGTCATCGTTGCCGCAACATTGTAGTGTTTGAGCAGTTCCCAAGGACCCTCTGTTTTCCAGCTTGGGTGTCTAAACTCCAAGGCATAGTCATAGCCCCGCGGTAACCTGTCAAGGAAGCCCTCTACATGCTTGAACTCATCGACTGAGAAACTAGGTGGCAGCTGCACCAGAATCGCGCCCAGCTTGTTCGCTTTTTTCAACGGTGAGATCCTTTCCAGAAATTCTTCAAATGCTTCTGCGGCGCCCACTTTCACGTTCAGCCGCTTTTGATGAGTGATTGTCTCTGGAACCTTAACTGAGAATTCAAAATTTTCTGGCGTAGCCTTGATCATTCCGTAGAAGGTTCCCTGCCCCATCTTCGAATAGAACTTTTCATAGAATATGGCGTCAAATTCTGCGGTAGGAAAGAACTCTGAATAATAACGCAGGCGCTTTGTCTGCGAATCTGGATAGAATGAGCCTACCCAGCCTCCTCTAGCTACATCGTCTCCATAGTTCCATCCAGAGCAGCCAATAAGGACTTCAGATGCCATGATAACTCTATAGACCACGTCACATATAGAAGCTACAGTCCTCTGGAGGGGGAGGGGGTACCATGTCATTTTGCCAATTGATTGCCCTGTCAATCTAGATAATGTAGAGGAACTTGTAGCGTTAACAGATAGCCCAAATAATGCATTTCTGCAATTTGCAGAGCGTTATCTGTCTCGCAACAAGAACGATAATGGTCATCACTCAGCTATCAAGTCGTGTATGCTTCGAGTCTCACACTCTCTTAACTCAAAATGCAGAGAGGCAGGAATGAATGATGCAGAAGACACAATAATCCAGCGCTGGGAACTCTATAGGCCAGATTACAGACAGACTGTTATTTGGACACTTCTATGCTGACTTGTAGCAAACCCACAACAGCAATGCTTATGGC
>CAMLKF010000035.1 GCA_946480575.1 uncultured Nitrososphaera sp.
TTTTTGTCGCCTCCAGCTCAGATAAGGGTTGTGGTCTCGTGTCTGCTACACATGTTTCAATTTCCTTATCAATTGTTGCAGATTTTCATTTACTAGATCTGTTCTTAGTCAAATGAATTGAAAGCTTCCTCCCGATAATGGGATGGAGAATAAGACATACATACACACATATATACATCATGATCGGCCAGCTGTTGAGAAAAGGCTGCTGCCTAATTCTCGATCGGTAGTATTCAATAGTGGTTCATAGCGAAATTAAAGTAGTGACAAGATATTTATGAGAATAGATTGCCTCTCTGCAAAGGTAGTAGTAGGGGAGATTGTGTAACTAAAAATGGCTGATATCATCTCTCATGATGTCCTCATAATAGGTTCTGGCTTGGCCGGCCTTCGTGCAGCCATCTCAGCAGCCGCTACTGACACGAAGATAAGCATCGCAGTCATTTCCAAGGTGCAAGTCATGCGCTCGCACTCGGTCTCGGCTGAGGGAGGTACGGCAGCGGTGTTGTACGAAGAGGAGGGGGACAACCAAGAATCTCACATCTATGACACCATCAAGGGAAGCGACTTTCTGGCCGATCAGGACGTCGCAGAACTTCTCGTAAGGAGCATGCCGTACGAGATTTACCAGCTAGACCACTGGGGCATGCCATGGTCAAGACGCAAGGACGGCAGGATAGCCCAGCGCAAGTTCGGCGGTTACTCGTTCCCACGGGCGTCGTTTGCCCAAGACAAGGTCGGGTTCTACGAGATGCAGACCCTCTATGACACGTGCCAAAAGTATGACAACATCCACTTTTACAATGAGTGGTTCTGCACATCGATACTGCAGGACGGTGGCAGGTTCCAGGGCGTCACCGCAATCGAGATGAAGACCGGTAATTTCATTGTCTTCAAGGCGCCGGCAGGCATCATATGCACAGGCGGGGCCGGCAGGATCTACAGCTTTTCCACTTATGCGTTTTCCTCGACGCCTGACGGGCTTGATATGGCTTACCGGGCCGGGCTTGCACTCAAGGACATGGAATTCGTGCAGTTCCACCCGACAGGCATTCTGCCCTCTGGCATACTCATCACGGAAGGGGCGAGAGGAGAAGGCGGCTACCTCATCAACAGCAAAGGCGAGCGCTTTATGCAAAAGTATGCGCCGGGCAAGCTCGAGCTTGCCCCAAGAGACGTGGTCTCGCGCTCGATGATAAAAGAAATTCAGGAAGGCAGGGGCTTCAAGCATGAGACTGGCGTTGACTGCCTAAAGCTTGACCTGACGCACCTTGGAGCCGAGAGCATCAAGGAAGTGCTTGCAGGCATTCGCGAGATAGGGATCAAGTTCTCCGGCGTCGACATCATCGACGAGCCAATTGAGGTAAGGCCGGTATGCCACTACATGATGGGAGGCATCCACGCCAACATCGACGGCGCCACTGAGCTGGCAGGCCTGTGGGCTGCAGGCGAGGCGGCATGCAACAGCACCCACGGCGCAAACAGGCTCGGCGCCAACTCGACATCAGAGTGCATAGTGTGGGGAAGGATAACCGGCGCGCTTGCTGCGAAATACGCTCTTGATCATAGGGCGGCCTCTGTGCCTGAGCAGCAGGTGATTGAAGAGGAAAAGCGTATCTACGACGGGCTGTTCCGCGGGAGCGGGAATGTGAATGCGTACGAGGTCAGGAAGCAGCTGACCGACACGATGGACGACAGGGCCTATGTTTTCAGGAGCGAGCAGAGTTTGACCGAGGCTCTGAAGAAAGTCATGGAGCTGAAAGCAGCCATGTGGAAACACGTTGACGACAAAGCAAGAGAATACAATACCAATTTCGTCAACGTGATGGAGATAGATTCAATGCTGAGGACAGCCGAAGTAGTACTCATGGGAGCATTGAACAGGCGGGAGTCAAGGGGAGCCCATTCTAGGACGGACTATGCGTACCGCGATGACGCCAACTTTTTGCGGCACACCCTTGCCTACTTTACGGGAAATGGCGGGCCCAAGATGACATGGCACCCGGTGACGTTTACGCGCTATGCGCCCGTGGAGAGGAAATATTAGCATGGAAAAGGTAGCAGACCGCAACAACCGTGAAGGATTGAAGGGCTGGCTCAACCCCGGCCGCTATGGCTGGGAGCGCGTCTCATACTGGCTACAGAGGCTGACAGGTGTGGGGCTCCTTGCCTACTTTGTGGGCCACATTTACGAAACAAGCTCTCTGACGCAAGGTCCTGACGCGTGGAATGCAATGCTTGAATTGACGCAGACGCCAATGGGCCATCTGATACTGATGCTCGTGATTGGTATGAGCACCTACCACTCGGCCAACGGCATCCGGCTGATATTCACGCATGGAGGCAAAGGCCTTGGCAAGCCTGGCAGGCCAGACTATCCCTACGACGCCATCTCGCTCAACTACAGGCAAAAATCAGGGATATGGATAGCCCTGATACTGGCAGCCGTTGCGATGCTGTACGGAGCGTCAGTTCTCTTTGGAGGCGAATAGAAAAAGAATGACAATGCTTCGTGAAAGCCAGATAATGAAGATACACTACATCACAGGGATTGCTGCGCTGTTTGTAGTGGCGGTGCACATCATGATGCGTCTGATAATGCCGTACGACATGAGCCTTGAATATGAAAACGTCATCGCAAACTACCACAACATCCCCTATGTAATACTGCTCGAATCGATACTGGTGCTAATCGCTATTCACGGCTTTAATGGCCTGCGCGTAATCCTGCTTGAACTGCGCCAAAGCAAGGCGTGGGAGGACGGCGTGACGATACTGACGATAGCGGCCATGATGGGCGTAATTGCGTATGGGACGCGCACCATCATTGTTGTAAACGGCATGGGGTTTGAGTAATAAAAATGACTGAACAGGTAATTGAAAAAATAGAGACGATGGATAAAAAGAGGGCAAGGGAAAAGCACGAAAAAGAGCATCCGAAGAGTTCTGTGACGCTCAAGATATACCGGGCGAACAGGCTCGCCGGCGAGCGCGCCCATTATGACTCTATAGAGGTGCCAGTCCAGCGTTGGACAACTGTGCTTGACGCGCTGCTGTACGCCAAGGAGTACAAGGACGCGAGCATTGGCATTCGATATTCGTGCAGGATGGCTTCGTGCGGCTCGTGCGGCATGAAGATAAACGGCATACCACGCCTTGCTTGCTATACCAAAGTGTCAGAGCTTGAAGGAAGCACCATAACAGTCGAGCCGCTAGCCAATTTCCCGCACATCCGCGACCTTGTCACTGACTTTTCCCAGTTCTTTGCGCATCACCGCGACATGCAGCCGTACATCCAGAACGAACAGGCAGACATCAAGGACATGAACAAGCTGTCAGAGTTCATGCAAAGCCCCGAAGATCTTGACAAATTCCTGCAGTTCTCATACTGCATCAAGTGCGGCCTGTGCTATTCAGCGTGCCCCACTGTGGCGACTGACACCAAGTTCCCTGGCCCGCAGGCGCTTTCGCAGGCATACCGCTACTTTATCGACAACAGGGACACCGCCGGCAAGGAAAGGACAAAGATAGTGGATGATAGGCACGGCATATGGCGCTGCCACTTTGCTGGCTCATGCAGCTCAGTCTGCCCCAAGGGAGTCGACCCTGCGCTTGGAATCCAGCTGTTGAGAGGTCACCTACTCGGGTTCTCAAAGAACGAAAAGAAGAATGCGGAACTAAAGGAAAGGCTAAAAAGAGAAGAAGATTAGCCAGTCGATGGCTTGGACGGGTACTTGCTCTCGTTCACCTGCTTGTTTATGGCATCTGCCATAAAGTGGTTGCTCACGTTCACCTTTACGTCGTTGATGCCTGAGAGCTTGTAGATGTTGTCCCGGACGTCCTGAGCTATCTTGAAGCCAAAGACTGCGGGGCAGAAGGGGCTTGTCAGGTGCAGGTCCACTTTAACCTCGCCCGAATCGATGTCGACTTTGTCGACAAGCTCGAGCTCCATTATGGAGACTCCGATTTCAGGGTCAACTATTTTCGTCAGCTCGTCAAAGATCTTTTTACGGGTCTGCTGCAGCTGCTCTTCCTGACTCATATATGATAGTAGAATTTCAGCAGATACCATATTTAACTACTACTATCTCTGTATAGCGTGCGTTGTCAGGCAAGCTACGAAAACTTGAGCAGTTGTATTATGCTACTGAAGAAAAATATAAACATTCGTTTGCCCTGCCATTGCTATAAAATTAGTTGTCCAGTAGCGACAATGTATTCTATGCTTTTTTGTTACGTAGCATATGAAACCCGTTGTATGGTATTGATCGCAGAAGAATGATTTATTCTCTATGTTAAAATACAGCCCCAAGAAGTACTAAATGGCATGTCGGCCAATATCCCCAAGTGGAAGGCTTCAGGAGACTGGTTTGATGTTTGCAAGTGCAGTATCCCTTGCCCGTGTGAATTTGCTCAAGCTCCAACTTATGGAGACTGCGAAGGTGTTTTGGCATATCATATCAGAAATGGGCACTACGGGGAAACTTCGCTCGATTGCTTAAATGCACTTGCACTGTCATATTTCAAAGGCAATATCTGGGCGGGCAATACAAAAGCAAGTATTGCGTTCTTTATTGACGAGCGAGCAAATCAGCAACAGCGACACGCTCTTCAGATGATTTTCACTGGTAAGGCTGGCGGTTTCATGGCAACATTTGCAACGCTCATAGGAGATGACCGTGGAGTCAATTTTGCTCCAATCAAGTTTGAAGTAGCAGATGACCTTTCTTATTGGAGTGTAGAAATACCGGAAAAGGTGATTGCGAAGGCTGAAGCATTAACTGGACCTATGACTCCGCCTGGCAAACGGGTCCAAACTATTAATCCTCCTGGAAGCGAAGTAGGGCCAGGCGCAGTTGCGACATGGGGAAGAGCTGTGGCAGACGAAGTGAATGCCCCAGAAGTTCGCTACAAATGGAAGAGAAAGGGCAACTCGAGCAAGCACATTCCATTCGACTGGAGCGGCCCCTAAATACGTTCAGCATTATTATTATTATTATTATTATTCAGTAAGGAAAGAAAGAGTGGACTTGATTCCGTAAGCTACAAATATTTTATAACTAAAGGAAGAAAATGTGTGCATTAGAGTATTCTTCGGGCATTAGCTTGGCGAAGAGTTCACTTATCTGGCGCCTGCACTCTTGGGCCACAGGCTCTATCAGGTCCTTGGTGATGACATCTTTCTTTTTCCCTGAAAAGAATCCAAGCACTACCACAAATGGCATGCTACCTGCTTCCTGCGAGCTAAGGTAGAGCAACTGCCTGCCGTCGTATGAAAGAAAGTTACATCCTGATGGGTCGTCCGGGTATTCAATCAGGCGTGGTGCTGCTGCTGTTGTTGTTGTTGTTGATGATGATGCTAAGGCGGATTCCATACCTTTCCACTGCCAACAGGTATAACAGGTGGCAAGCTCATGCCTGTTAACAAACTGGTTGATCAGAGCTAGCTTTATTGTTGTACAATCTTAAAATAAAGCGTCAACGGTGCACACTGCTAGATGTACAGGTCCCGGCCAAAGGGCGATCTGGACGACGACGTGCTCCGCTTTCTCTCTTCGATGCGGCATGACCAGGCGATACTGTACTACGACATTGTCGGGAGCGAGGCCCACTCGATAATGCTCTACGAAATGGGCCACATCTCTCTTGCAGAGCTAAAGAAAATCCTGTTGGCGCTTGAGGAGGCAAGGAAGAGCCCGGCCAAGATAGAGACAGAAGGCTTCGAAGACATCCACGAGGCGCTTGAGGCATTTGTCATAAAGAAGACAGGAATGGATGCAGGGGGCAAGATGCACACTGCACGGTCGAGGAACGACCAAGTGGTTCTTGATGTCAGGATGAAGATTCGGGATGACATCAACGATATTTGCGCCGTGCTGGCCGACCTTGTAGAAATCCTCGTCGGGCGGGCAAAAGAAGGCAATATCCCGATGCCGATGTACACACACCTCCAGCAGGGCCAGATAGGCACTTTTTCGCACTTTATGCTTTCGTACGCGTACGCGCTCATGCGCGACATGGAGCGGCTCTACGTGTCGTATGGCAGGATAAACCAGTCACCACTGGGCGCATGCGCCATAGGCGGCTCGAGCATCAGCATCGACAGGAAAAAGACGGCAGTCGCTCTAGGCTTTAACTCGGTGGTAAAGAATTCGATAGACGCCACGAGCTCGCGCGATGTGTTCCTAGAGTATGTTGCGACGCTTGCGGTACTGACTTCGACTCTCAGCAGGATGGTAGAGGACTTTATCATTTGGTCAACTACCGAGTTTGGTTACATCGAGATTGCAGACCGCTACAGCTCAACGTCAAGCGCGATGCCGCAAAAGAAAAATCCTGACCCATTAGAGCTGACACGCGCCAAGTCTGCGCTTGTAACCGGCAACCTCATTTCGATGCTGGGCATCGTCAAGGCTCTGCCATCTGGCTACAGCCGCGACTTGCAGGACATCAAGCCGCCGCTGCTCGACGCGTCTTTGACAGCGCTTGATACTATCAAGATAATGAGTGGCGTCGTCAGGTCACTTCAAATTAATAAGAAGAGGATGCACGAAGCTGCCGGGGCAAGCTATGCCATTGCGCTTGACATCGCCGAGCAGCTCGTCATGCAAAAGAAAATGCCATTTCGCGCTGCGCACAAGATTCTAGGCGCGCTTGTTGACAAGGCTGCACGCAACAGCAACGCGCCGCTTGCAAAACTAGAGCTGGCAGACGTAGAGTCTGTCCTGAAAGCGCACAAGTCTGACGTCAAGGCAGACGAGCTGCTCAAGATAATCAAAGGAATGACACCGGAAAAGTCGCTTCAGGCGCGAAAATCTGCTGGCTCGCCCAGCCCTCAGGAGCAGGAAGAGATGATAAAGTCCCTGTCGCAAGGAGTCGAGAACTATAGGGTGGGCATCCAGAAGCGTACTAACTTGGTGCTCAGTTCATTCGACCAGCTAGCCAAAACCGTAGAGAAATACCTGCAATCGTGACCGTTATTGCTCTTTTTAAAGAGAATTGCGTCGAATTTCGTGGTTTTTGGCTGCCTATTTGGCGTTTGGAGCTTGAAAAGCTGTTGAAATTCGCTGTTTTAGTTGCGATAACGTTTATATCGTGCTCGAAAAGTAGTTAAAGGACATAACAAATGTCGCTAAAATCAGACGATCCAAACTATTATGCGCATCAGTACAACTGGAAGAGCGAAAGCGGCTCAAGCAGAAAGATAAGGATTCTCGATAGCACGCTAAGAGAGGGTGAGCAGCACCCCGGCGTCTCGTTCACGATCAAGCAGAGGATCCAGATAGCATGGATGCTCGACTCTTTTGGAGTTGACCAGATAGAGATCAGCCCCGTGGTGTCGCCTGACCACATGGAGGCTACGAAGACGATAATCAGGCAGGGTCTCTCGGCAAACATCGTGGCGCACACCCGCGCAATCAAGTCCGACGTTGATGTCGCCATCGACTGCGGCGCGACGTGGGTCGCCACCTACATGGGCATTTCCGATATCCATTTGTCTGCCAAGCTAAAGATATCGCGTGAAGAAGCTAAGGCAAGGGCGCTTGAAGTCGCGGATTACATCAAGGCCCACGGGCTAAAGTCGAGGTTTACGATGGAAGACGCAAGCAGGACAGAGCCGGCATTCCTGATCGAGATGTGCAAGGAGATGAACAGGCGCGGCATCGAAAGGATAAGCATCCCCGACACCGTCGGCATCATGCGGCCGCGCGGCATGTACAACCTAGTCAAGATGGTACATGACAGCATCGACACTTCAAAGACATCGCTTGACCTGCACTGCCATAACGACGTTGGACTTGCACTGGCAAACGCTCTGGCAGGGTGCGAAGCTGGCGCCGACCAGATCCACACCACGATAGATGGGTTTGGCGAGCGCACTGGAATTCCATCATTAGCGGAAACCGCGGTGGCGCTCACGCTAATTTACAAGTCAAACAACGACCTGAGGCTTCACATGCTAAAGGACCTTTCAAAGACTATATCGGAATACATCAGCCTTCCGGTGCCTGAGTCAAAGCCGATTGTGGGCGACAGCGCGTACAAGCACAAGGCAGGGACGCACCTTGCGGCAATACTGCGCAACCCTGCGGCCTACGAGATAATCGAGCCAAAGGTTGTTGGCAACAGGCGCAAGATAGTATTTGGCGAGCTTGCAGGCAAGAACGGCGCCGCCTACCTGTTGTCGCTGCTTGGCCTTGAAACCGGCAGGCACGAAGCGGAGACGCTGGCCCGCGGCCTGAAGGACCTCCGCATGGGCGACATACTAGAATTGTACCTGGACGACAGGCTGGAGAGAAAGATACTTAACGACGCTGCAGTAAAGGTTAGTTCATCAACAAAGGAGTAAGAATGATGACATGATCAAGTGTCCAGAATGCGATGCAGAGATCAAGATACCTTCTGACTCTATAGAAGGCGAGATCGTGACGTGCCCAGACTGCGGCGCCAGTTACGAGCTTGTAAAATCTGCAGGCGGGTTTAACATAAAACCGGCTCAGGTCGTCGGCGAGGACTGGGGTCAGTGAGGCAGGACGGCGGAAATTCTCTCACTATCCTCTATGACAACATCAGATGGGAAGAGAAGGCTCTCTACGAGACTGCCAAGAAGAAGGGAATCGAAGTCGACAACGTCGACTGCAAGAACCTTGCACTCAATCTGAACGACAGGAATTCAAAGTACCATGGGCAGGTCGTGCTCCAGCGCTGCGTCAGCTACTTCAAGAACGTCCATTCTACCGCAGGATTGGAAGGACTCGGCGCCCGTGTAATCAACCCGCTCAACGCGGCTATAATGTGCGGAAACAAGATGTATGCCCACATGCTGCTTGAAAAGGCGGGCGTAAGGACTCCAAAGGCGATTTCCGCGTTTTCTGAGGAAGCCGCGATTGCTGCGCTTGACGAGTTTGGCTACCCAGCTGTTATCAAGCCTACTGTCGGCAGTTGGGGAAGGCTCATCGCTCTCCTGCGCGACAGTGAAGCAGCAAGGGCAGTCATAGAGGACAGAGAGCACATGTTTCCCATCTACCGCATCTATTATTTTGAAGAGTTTGTCGAGCGCCCGCCCCGCGACATAAGGGCCATAGTGGTAGGCGACCGCGTGGTTGCTGCAATATACAGGTATTCTGGCGACAGCGGCTGGAAGACCAACATGGCGCTTGGCGGCCATGCGGAGGCGTGCCCAGTCACAAAGGAGCTGGAAGACATTTGCCTCAAGGCTACGCGAGCCCTCGGCGGCCAGATAGTTGGAGTCGACCTGATGGAGAGCAAGAGCGACGGGTTGATGGTTCACGAAGTCAACAATACCACTGAATTTAAAAATACCGTCCGGGTTACCGGAGCTGACATTCCCGGATTGATGGTAGATTACGCAACAGAGCAAGGAAAGTAAGCAAAATTGGTTTCGCCAAGTTATGCAGTAGAACTGCTAAGGAACGCTCTGGAGCTTTACACACCATCGAGGTCAGAGGCTGCACTTGCCAACCTGATAAAAGACAAGTGCGTAAACGAGCTTGGCTTTGAGCAGGTCAGCATCGACAACGTGGGCAACATCATTGCAACAAAAGGGTCCGGCGAGCCCAGAATTTTGCTCTGCGGCCACATGGACACTGTGCCGGGCCAAGTTCCAGTAAGGATTGAGGACGGTCACATCTATGGCAGGGGCGCATCTGACGCCAAGGCGCCACTGATAGCGATGCTCTTGGCGGCATCTGAGTTTCCAAAGCAGAGCGGCAGCGTCATTTTTGCCGGTGTGGTGGATGAAGAGGGCAACGCAATAGGCGTCAAGCAGCTGGTGAAGAGCAAGCTTGGAGTCGACTATGCAGTCTTTGGCGAGCCCTCCGGCGTAGACAATATCACTGTTGCGTACAAGGGCAGGCTTGCAATACGGCTGACCTGCGACGTGGGCGAGAGCGCTCATGCAAGCGCCCCCTGGCTTGCCAAGAACTCAATAGAAGAGATGTATGATTTCTGGAAGACCATCAAGAGCGAAATAGAAAGGGCGGGCACTGCCGAGAACAAGGCAAAATCGATCAGCTGCAGCCTGACTGAAATCATCGGTGGCTCGAGCCACAACGTTACGCCGCAAAGGTGCAAGATAACAATAGACATTAGGATCCCGACGATAACCACGTGTGATAGGGTGCTCCGCATGGTCGATACCGTCATCACAAAGGTCGCCTCAGAAAAGGGGATAAAGGCTACTTACAGGATAGAGGACAAGACTGAGCCATTTGAAGCCGACCATGCTTCGCCCCTTGTCAGGGCGCTCCTGCTTGCGGTGCTAGACGTGCGCGACAAGAGGCCGATGCTGCTCCGCAAGACAGGCACCGGCGACATGAACGTGCTTGGGCATAGCTTCAAGATACCGGTCATCACCTATGGCCCCGGCGATCCGCACGCCTCGCACACAGCTGACGAGCGGGTGAACATTGACGAATACGTGGCAAGCATTGAGGTTTATGAGAGGGCTCTCTTCCACCTGTCGCGCCTGCACCATCTAAAAAAGCGCAAGATGTAGCGATATATAGGCCGCCGGTGCTCTTTGCGTCATGCTTTGGTTTGTTGGCACAGGCATCAACAACGGATACCGCGGCTTGAGCCTTGCCGCCCTTGACGTCCTGAAAAAGTGTGACGTAATCTATATCGAGCGCTTTACCAGCGCGCTACCCGGCAGCGACTTGCAGGGCTTGGGTTCGCTTCTTGGCAAGCAGGTCAAGCCGGTCCAGAGGTGGTTCGTAGAGGACGGTCGAGAGATTCTTGAATCTGCCAGATCAAAAGAAGTTGCGCTCATGACGTACGGCGACCCACTCATAGCCACGACTCATAGCGAGCTGAGAGCAAGGGCCGCCAGAAATTCGATCAGAACAGCTGTCCTGCATTCCGCTTCAGGCATTGCTTCTATCATTGGGGAAACTGGCCTGCACGTCTACAAGTTCGGCAGAATGGTCACCATGATGTCAGAACCCCAGTCGGCGATAAGCGTCTACAGCACGATATTTGAAAACCTGCTTGCAGGGAGCCACACTATCATTTTAACAGAGTACAGCTACGACGAAAGCAAGAAGGAGCCATTCTTTCTCGACCCTGCCTCGGCGTTCAGGATGCTTGCAGAAGTTGAGCGCGACCAGAAGCACCAGATATTTTCTGACGATACGTTCGCCGTCGTTGCCTCACGTGTAGGCATGAGCGACCAGAGAATAGTTTCAGGCAAGGTCAAGTCGCTCATGCGAGCTGACTTTGGCTCGGGCCCGCACTCTGTGATAATTACGGGCGCCCTCCATTTCACCGAAGCCGAAGCCCTCGCTGCGCTGGCAGAAAGCCTTGACAAGCCAAGTGACAATTCGCAGGGCATTAAGAGGATTTCGACCCAGATGGTCGAGCGCTATACCCCAAAGGCCAAGCAGGCGGTACAGCAAATGCGCGATGTTATCAGACAGGAAAGCGACAATGCAGGAAAAAAAGGAATGTACGAAGTGCTGGACAATGCCGAATATTACATTGCAGACGCCGAGCGGTTCCTGCGGCAGGGCAAGTTCGAGCTTGCTGTGCTGAGCATCGGCTACGCAGAAGGCCTCGTTGACGCATTGCGGTTCCAAAAGGGCATAAACCCCTGGGAGCTTCGTAGTTGATGACATTATGTACATATATTGGAGACAGGCAAATGGACAGGCGTGTCCGGCGCTCATGAAGAAGGCTTTAAACTTCTTACCGAAGACAAGGTACAAGAGTTCAATAGCTGGAGGATGAGGAACCTGACTGTCAAGCTGAATTTTGCGGGCAGAAACTTTTCCGGCAAGAACATTTCTGGCGCGTACCTGAACGGGGTCATAGCCGACAAGGCAAATTTTGGGCACGCCAACCTGACTGGCGCGAACCTTGTGCAGGCCACCCTGAACGGCGCCAGCTTTGAAGGTGCCGATTTGACAGAAGCGCTGTTGATGTACACTGAAATGAAAGATGCTCGCCTAGTCGGCGCGAACCTGACAAAGACAAACCTGATGTGGGCAAACCTGCAGGGAGCAGACTTTACAGGCAGCAAGATCTTCCAGACCGTGATGGTCGAAGCCAATGCGCAGAACGCCAAAGTTGCAGGCATCGACAAGGCAGGCGCCTACTTAAAGTACGCAATGCTTGAAGGCACTGCATGGTTTGAGCAGGCAGACCGAAAAGCATTATAAAGTAAACTATTGTCCAAACGTTTGGAATAATCATTATATATCATCAATACTCAGACAAGTTCTAGCCGTGACTGGCAACAACTCAGTTTTCCTTCAACAGCTGCCGATGTTTTCCAAAGATTTATTAATTATCAGAGAATCATTTTCTCTTGATATGGCACAGAATCCTCCACTTACGGGAGGAAAGGTATCGCGGCGTGACTTTCTCAAATTGATGGCAGCTGCTGGTACCGTCATGACATTTACGCCTTTTGTTGACTGGGGCAAGTTTCTGCCAAACCCGGCAAGCAACGTGTCTGAGAGGTCAAAAGTTGAGCTTCCAGATGGCAACCAGGGAAGCATCAACAATATCGATGTTAACAGCTCCGTTACTATTATCTACCCCAAGTCAGACGACCCTGTCCTGAACAAAGAGGCTTTCAGGACTTGGCAGCTCATACGCCTGCCAGCGGAACTTGGCGGCGACAAAAACGACGCTTCTGCTTTTAGGATATACAGCATGGTATGCCTTCACCTCTGGTGCCTGTGGAAGTACTTCCCGGAGGAGGGTCGAAAAAGAGGCGAATGTCCCTGCCATGGCAGCATGTACGACCCGTTGACAGGCAAGTCTTTCGCAGGTCCGGCTTCGCTTCAGGGCCCTCCTTCAAACGTGCTTCCAAAGCTGGATGTCGAAGTTGACAGCAGCGGCAACCTGTGGATACTTCCTCCCACTTGGAGTCCTAATGCAAATGGGATAGTTGGATATGGGCGTTTCCTTAACGTATGAGAATAGCTTTGTAAGGTTCGTCCGGTGGGTATACGCCGGAGTAGAGAGAACCATCTTCATGGGGATGAAGTTCACCTTCCCCGGAAGATTCGTCAGCCCCCTTGGGTTCCTTGGCATGCTGACTTTTGTGATTTTCATCATACTTGGCATCACAGGCGCGCTCTTGATGCTTTGGTACGAGCCGATACTTGACAGGGCGTGGGATAGCGTCAAGAACATCAATGACACCATCCCGTACGGATTCCACATGCGCAACATCCACTACCACGCCTCCAACGCGATGGTCATGATGGCACTTCTCCATATGTACTATCAGTACTTCAGCGGCCGATACAAGATCAGAAATGAGATCCTGTGGGTGACTGGCGTCATTCTCGGAGTGCTCACGATCCTTGAGGCCTTTACAGGCTACGACATTATTTTTAGCGAACGGGCCGAGCTTGCAATCTCTATTGCGGCGTCGCTTACCAACTCGATACCCATAATTGGGCCGCAGATGCGCGACGCGTTCTTTGGCTCAGGGTTCCACGACTTTATACTGAGGTTCTACACGTTCCACGTGTTCATGCTGCCGATAGCGATGCTTGGGCTCATGGTAGTCCACTTCCCAAGGTTCCTTGTGTTTGACGTACCGATGGTCATGGCAGTGACTGGCGCAATCATGCTAACTGGAGGAGTCTTCCCGGTAAGCATGGGATTGAAATTTGACCCCAACGTGCCTCCGGGCATCACAGTGCCAGAGTGGTACCTCACCGGCCTGTACGCGTTCTTGCGCACGATGTACGACAAGTTCGTGACAGGCGTCGCATGGCCAGGGCTCTTCATATTTGCGCTGCTAATAGTGCCATTTGTCGACAGGTACAAGAAATTCTCTTGGAAGGACCGGCCGATTATTACTGCGCTAGGCATCACCAGCCTTGCACAGATCATTGTCACCACGTACTGGGGATTCTACATTGACCCTGACAGGAACAAAGCGCTGCTTGACAGGCTCGTAATCGACCCAATATTCTTCTATCTGGTCATGGTATTGCTGGTGCCCCTGTCGTTTGGCTTTACGTACATGATGATCAAGCTGGCCAAGCACGCAGAGGCTAACGCCAAGCTGCAGCCCAAAAAGGCAGCAAAGAGCGCGATAAGCGTCTCGCAAAAGTGGATCTACGTCCTGTTTGTAGTGCTCCTTGCGTTCCAAGTTTATCTGAACATTGCAGCGTATTACGCGCTGCTCCAAGGCATGCAGAACTGGTCGCTCTTCATAGTAGGCATAATAATGCTGGTGTTTGCAGCCATGTTCCACCTCTACAGGTACGGAAGGTCTCTGGCAAAGGCGCCTCCGCCCAAGCCCACTCCGCCAGCTGTAGCAAGGCCGGTCCCGGCGGCTCCCAAGCCCGCGCCAGCGGCGCCGGCTGCAGAAAAGCCTCTTGCTGCACCGCCCACTGCAGCATCCAAGGTAGGAGGCTCTGAGCAGACCCCGCAGCTGTCTCAACAACAACAGAAATCGGCCGGAGGCGGCACGGCGGACGCTGCAGGAAACAATCCACCCAGCAGCGGCAGCGGCGGCAAGTCGGCTGCGATGCCAGATCATGTGCAGAAGCCTACTACTACTACTACTACTACAACAACTACGAGCACGATTGATGACCGCGACTCCAAAGGTTCAAAGACGATTTGAGCTGATGATTGCAAACAAACAAGCTTTATATGTGAAAATATCGGCAGACAGGATCGAGGCTTATAATGGACAACCACGCAGCTGGCATTAGCGTTGTCGCGTTCATTGTTGCGGTTGCCGTAAGCATGGGCTACTACCAGTTTGTCTACATCCCGCAGGCCAACGCAAGGCCAGTTCTGCCAGAAGAAGTCATCGAGCCGCCAGAAGTCCTCGAAATCTCCATAGCCGAAGGCTCGGCAGTTGAAACCAACCCCAGGTTCTTCGTCCCCGCCGACGCGCGTGGCACGATAGGCATACAAAATAAGGTAGTATGGGCTAATGAAGACACCGTCCCGCACACGGTGACAACCGACGACGACTATAGAGACGCGTACAGCGGCGTCTTTGACTCGCGCGAGCGCCCAGAGGAAGAAGGCGGGCCTTTCGTGATGCCCGGAGAGGAATATGAGTTCCTGTTCACCAAAGCGGGCCAATACTCATACCATTGCGAGCCGCACCCGTGGATGACAGGCAAAGTTGAAATAGTAGAGAACTTCGCCTAGACTTTCTTTACTATTTTTATGTAAGCAACGTCGCTGGCGACTTCCTTATGTTCCTGTATTATCGTGACGCGGAATTTGACGCTAGAGTGGTCGCCGGCAGGAGGGACGTGCTTGGTCGTCGCTGTGAACTTGACAGTCGTCGTCCTCCCCTCAAGCTCGGCCTTGAATATTGATAGGCGCGCATAGGGATAGTTGATCTTTTTGCCGTTGAGGTTTGTGTATGAGAAGACATCGCTCGAATTCTCTATTTGAGAGTTTATCACTACGCTGTCAAACCGCCCGGCGTAATTGATGGTTATTGTGCCGTGCACGTCCTGACCTGCCGCAATCTGGTTCTCTGCCAGCGCGATTAAGACCTGCTTCTTTTGTTGTTGGTGGTGCTCTCCGCTCAAATCAGGTTGTACAAGCTCGCACGGGCGGATTTAAAACTTGAGGTGCGGCAAAAACGCGATTTTTTAGCTAATGATTGAAAATCCTTGATGAGCATATTGACTGAAAAATCATTCGTCAATCGTAAGGAGAGAAAAAAAGCATATGTCGCCAACTGCGTGTGCCTGGCGTGCAATTCCAAGATCTATGAGTAGCAGGACGGCAACTGGACAGAGTGGATATATTATGCTGGAAAAGTCCAGCCACTATGAGTCGAACACGCCGGCCTTCAGGGCATCGTACGCCCACATGTTTTTAGACTTTGTGCGGAAAAAAACAGCACTACTATTATCTAGTAAGGTACGCATGCCTCTACTATGGCAGAGGGCAAGATCATAAAGCCGCAATAAAAAATGCATCACTTTGCTGGAATGTTTTTCTGTTGTTGTTTTTCCTTTGTCTCATGAACAACTAGCTAAAGTTTTATGAGCAGATAAGGAGTTAAGTCAGATAGACGATGTCAAGTTACGGATTGCGTCTGTTAAGCATCACGATAGATGCCGATGGATCTCCGTCCGGTTATATCGCTTGGTACAACCATTCCACAGAAACAGGCAAGATACGGGTGCTCCGGCCTTCGACAAAAAACGACAAGTACGGCGTCCAAAGGATGGAAATGCTAGCCATTTACTTTGCTCTGGCAGATAACCAGTGGCAGATAAAGAGGATGGCAAGCAACCCGAGGAAAAAGCAACAGCAACAGCAGCAACAGCAGCTCGTCATAAACATACGGAGCGACTCAAAGACAAGCGTCGAGCAGCTGCAGGGGATATCAGAGGTCAGAGACTCGCTCATGCAAAGGATATGCGCTGCGATAAAAAAGCTGCTTGAAAGGATGATGTCCTTCATGATAATCTTCAACCACCTTGACAGGACAAGGAACATCGCCGGCCTGCTGCTTGAGCAGAGGAGAAGGAAGGAGGAAGAAAAGTTCCTGATGCACCAATACCAAAAGCAGTACTATTGCTGCAGCATCGACGGGCTGTTGGGCGACCCGCTCATGCCAGGCCACAACTACAGCCTGACAACTGCATAAATATATTAAGTGAAGCGCGTTTAGTATCGACCTGATTGCAGGAGCAGTCCACGCCGCAGAGGATGACCTATGTCAACGGCTATGCAATAAGGTATCTCGAATACGGGTCTTCGAACAGCAAGGTCCTGATACTGATGCACGGCATGGGCGCTTCCGCCGATCGCTGGTCCCGCGTTGTCTCGACGCTCTCCAAGTATTTTCGCGTGATCGCACCTGACATAATCGGCTTTGGCTACAGCGACAAGCCCACAATCGAATACACGATGGACTTTTTTCTCGACTTTTTCAGCGGCTTCCTTGACAGCTTAAAGATACCCAAGGCAAGCGTCATAGGCTCATCATTTGGAGGTCACGTGGCGACAGAATTTGCCATAAGGCAGAACCGCAAGGTGGACAGGCTCGTTCTGGCGGCGCCGGCCGGCATAATGCGCACGTCGACGCCCGTCCTCGACGGCTATATCATGGCCGCGCTGTATCCGACGTACGAAAACGCGCTCAAGGCCTTCCGGGACATGGCTTACGACCCAGACCTCGTCACCGAGGACACAGTAGTAGACTTTGTGAACAGAATGAGACTGCCGAATGCGAAGTACGCATTCATGTCGACGCTCCTTGGCATGAGGTACGCTCCCAAACTTCAGGGCAAGATAGGCATGATAACCTCGCCAACTCTGCTCGTGTGGGGCGACAGCGACAGGATGATACCGGTGCAATACGCCAAGGAATACAGCGAGATCCCGGACAGCAAGCTCGTGGTAATAAAGAACTGCGGCCACACGCCATATGTCGAAAAGCCGATGACGTTCAACAAGCTTGTGCTAAAGTTTCTGGTCAGGGCAAGTGAGTAAGTTATCTCAGGTTTCTTCCTTCTTGCGCCGGCGCTCTATAGGCACGACTATGACCTGCACGAGGTCGCCGTCTTCGATGTTGAGAGCCTGCCTCTCGGCTTCCGGTATCGAGATCCTGCCGCCGCTCTGAACCGTCGTCTTGAACATCGCATTGTAGTACGATAGGCCCCGGAGGACTGCAAAGTAGTTCTGCACGGCGTCCTGTTGGATGTTGGTGAACTGATTCATAAAGTTCTTCTGGGCCTCGCTTCCCTTCTCTATCGCCTTTTTGAAAGCTTCGACAGGATCAGTGGAATCGCTAGCACTCATATGCGATTGGAAGCGTGCGTCATTTATTTAACGTTAATGTTGTGTCATAGAAGAAAATGAAAAAGTTCAATAGCCATGGGATTGTTGTCTAACAGGCGATAATTTGCAATCCCTGTTGCAGAGCTTTAATCCCGGCCTCAGCATAAACAGCGGGCAGGTCTTTCTGTGGGAAAAGCACGGAGATCTCTGGTACGGCATACACGGCGACCGCATCGTACGGTTCGGTAAGGATGATGCGGGATTCCAGTCGTTTCCAGAGCTCAAGTCATGCGAGCAGAGAATGTTCAGGCTGGACGATGACATCAAGGCAATAGTGGCAGACATTTCGCGCGATGCGCTTGTGCGCAGGCTCGTCAAGGCATACCCCGGCCTCCGCTTGATGAGGCAGGAACCAGAACAGTGCATCTTTTCTTTTGTGTGCGCAAGCAACACAAACATACCCATGATCCGCCGGATGCTGTCAGCCATGGCCCGCAGATTTGGCAGGCCAGTCAAGGTTAACGGGATAGAGTTCTTTACGTTCCCATCGGCCAGATCCATCAACAAGGCGACGATTGACGAGCTGTGCGCATGCGGCCTTGGGTACAGGGCCAAGGCAGTCAAGGCTGTCGCAGAGGGCGTCATCAGTGGAAGGCTCGACTTTGGGGCGCTAAAGAATGCATCTTACGAAGAAGCCAAGAAAGAACTGCTACAGATTTACGGCGTAGGCAACAAGATAGCCGACTGCGTGCTGCTGTTCTCGCTTGAAAAGCTGGAGGCATTCCCTATAGACATCTGGATTGCAAGGGCGCTTGCCGGCCACTACAGGTGGCTCCACGAAAAGCAGTTTGGCGACAAGCTTACTGCGCACCAGTATGACCTCCTGTCGGAGGGTGCAAGAAAGTACTTTGGCAGGTATGCAGGCTATGCGCAGCAATATTTGTATTACCACATGAGGCAGGGCGCCGGCAAGAAATGGTGATATTTCGTTAAGAATTTTTCAATGTAACCCTCGTTACAAATATTCATAGGCGATACAGGGTCATTTTTTGCATGGCAAGACCGCTAAGAGCGCTTGACTGGGTAGTCATTGCCGTCCTCGTGATACTGGCGGCTCTGGTGATATACCTGCTGAGGCCGCTTGTCATAGCAATAGCGATAATTGCCGTCGGCTACATCATTTACAGGTGGTATACGGGCAGGCGGCTGGTAAGAACGAGCTGACGTACCGCCAAGCTTTTTTCCTTTTTCCAATTTTTGCGCAATTCAGCTGGAAAGGTCATATACATGCATGTGCGCGCGTTCAGATGAAATTGTAACAAAAGCCCTTGCACACACAATAATTGAAAAATAAAAAAAGACATTA